>NZ_JBHOQJ010000221.1:0-5000 GCF_042408365.1 Thermoflexus sp. | reverse complement strand
CGATCTGGGGCCGCCTTCAGCGGCCCCCAGCCCCCAAAGGATTTTTCTCCCCTCTCCCCTTCGCCGCATATCCCTGAAACCCAAGCGGACAAAGCGCTATGCTATAATCAGATCGAAATGTTACATTCTGCCCTCCACGTGGGTCCCGGTTTATCCCTTTTCGCATGGAAGAACCTCACGCTAACGTGCCTGGCTATAAACTAAGCGTATCCTGCCTCAACGGAGGAGCTTACGGTGCTGGCCGTTTACCTCAATCGGGGGCTGGAGATCCGAAGGGATTACCCGATGCCCTCGCCGCCGCCCGGTGAGGCCCGCATCCGGGTAAAGATCGCCGGGATCTGCAACACGGACCTGGAGCTGATGCGCGGCTATCTCGACTTCCGGGGCGTTCCCGGTCACGAGTTCGTGGGCGTTGTGGAGGAAGCTCCAGATCGCCCGGAATGGGTGGGCAAGCGGGTGGTCGGCGAGATCAACGCGGCCTGCGGGGTCTGCCCCACGTGCCGCGCCGGGCGTCCCACCCATTGTCCGAATCGAACCACGTTGGGCATCTCCGGCCGCGATGGCGCGTTCGCGGAATATCTTCTCCTGCCGGTCGTTAACCTCCACGAAGTACCTCCGGAGATCCCGGACGAAGCCGCCGTTTTCGTCGAGCCCCTGGCCGCTTCGCTGGAGATCCTCCAGCAGATCCACATCCACCCGACCGATCGCGTGGTGGTGCTGGGGGATGGCAAGCTCGGCCAACTGGTCGCCCAGGTCCTGCGGCTGACCGGATGTGACCTCCTGGTGGTCGGGCGGAACCGGAATAAGCTGGACCTCCTGGCCCGGCACGGGATCCCCACCGCCCCCGTCGACGAAGTCCGCGGGCTCTCCGCGGATGTGGTGGTGGAATGCACTGGCTCGCCGGAAGGCTTTCACCTCGCCCGCCAATGGGTGCGTCCCAGGGGGACGTTGGTGCTGAAAAGCACTTACCACGGCACGGTGGAGGCGAACCTGACGATGGTTGCTGTGGATGAGATAGCCGTGATCGGCTCTCGATGCGGGCCGTTCCCGCCAGCCCTCCGGCTCCTCCAGCAGGGGCTTGTGGACGTGCTGCCGCTGATCCACGCACGCTACCCGCTGTCGGAGGCCGCCCGAGCCTTCGAACACGCAGCCCAAAAGGGCGTATTGAAAGTCCTATTGGATGTGTCCCCATGATCCCATCGGCAGGCTGGGAGAAAGTTCAAAGAGGAGAACTCCTTTTCTATCGCTTCCGCAACCCTCCGTGGGGCGACCTCTCCCACGGCTTCCTCACCCGCAAGGGAGGGGTTAGCGCCCCGCCTTTTGCTTCCTTGAATCTGAGCGTTTCGGTGGGCGACGATCCCACAGCGGTTGCGGAGAACCTGCGGCGGGCCTTTGCAGCCATCGGACTGCGAGCGGAGGAGGCTGTCACCGCCTGGTTGATCCACGGGAATCGGGTGGCCCTGGTGGAGGCCCATCATCGGGGAAAGCTTCTGGAGGGCGTGGATGGATTGATCACTGCAGCGCGAGGGCTAGTCCTCTTCATGCGATTCGCTGATTGTATCCCGGTTCTGCTGGCGGAGCCTGCGCTCCCCGCCGTCGGCATCGTGCATGTGGGGTGGCGAGGCCTGGCGGCCGGGATCCTGGAGGCTGCCCTGGACGCCTTCGAGGTCCACCTGGGATGCCGCCCCTCGACGCTCTATGCAGCCCTCGGCCCGGGGATTGGAGGATGCTGTTACGCGGTGGGCGCGGAGGTTGTAGAGGCGCTGCGGCCCCGCCTTGGGAGGGCGCTCCCTTTATATCGAATAAACGGCGCGTGGCATCTGGATCTGCCCGAGGCGGTTCGACTGCATCTCCGCCGCCTCGGCGTTCCATCGGTGATCGCCGCTGGGGTGTGCACCGCATGCCACCTGGAGGACTGGTATTCCCATCGTGCGGAGAAGGGGAGGACCGGACGCTTTGGAGCCTGGATTCGAAATCCCTAAAGGGCTCGCCCCGCAAGCGCCGACCGGCGAACGCCTCTCCCGTCCGTCCCGACGCCGACGGTTCCGGCCGGGGACTGAGGCGAGTCCCTTCCACCAGTTGATGGTTGCTTTGAATCGCTTGGAACGCCTCCCATGGGCTTTGATTGGTCTGTGGACGCTTGCCCTGGGGATCGTCGCGGGGCTGGCCTGGTGGGAAGCCTCCCGCTCCATGGAAATCGGCGTCGGCGCGATGGGAACGTTCCTCGTTTTCGCTGGGTGCGACGCGTTGATGCTTATCCTGCTCCCTCGCCTGGGTTACTCCTTCGGTCCGCCCAAGCCCCCTTTTATCACCATCGTCTTATTCCGGCTCTTCCTGAGCCTGGGCACCCTTCCCCTTCGACCTTTCTCATGGGGCATTGGACTTGCTCTGATTGGCCACCTCGCCTTCACCGGCAATCTCCTGAACGCCCTTTATCGGGAACCTTTCCGCCTGACCCTGACGGAGCTGGTCATCACTTCGCCGAAGCTTCGGGGGATGCCTCCCCTCCGGATCCTCCACCTCACGGATCTACACCTGGAACGCTTGACCCATCGAGAGCAGCAAGTGATCCGCTGGGTCGACAACTTGGATCCCGACCTGATCGTCTTTACCGGAGATCTCTTGAATCTGAGTTACGTCTATGATCCCCAAGCCCAGGTCCAGTGCAGCCGTTTCCTGGAAGCCCTCCACGCCCCGCTGGGGGTTTATTTGGTCACCGGGACGCCCCTGGTGGATCCGCCGGAGGTGGTGCGACGGATCCTATTCGGGTTCACGCACATCACCTGGTTGGACAATCAGATCGTCCGTTTCGGGCAGCTTACTCATCGAGGACCTCAGATCTGCCTACTTGGTTTGACCTGCACCCATGACCCAGAACAGGATGGCGAGCGGCTACGGGAGCTGATGCAGCAAGTTCCTGCGCATGCCCTGACGATCCTGCTCTATCACTCACCGGACCTCTTTCCTGAGGCCAGCGCGCTGGGTGTTGATCTGTATCTGTGCGGTCATACCCACGGCGGGCAGATCCGTCTCCCCCTGATCGGCGCCCTGGTCACTGCTTCAATTTATGGGAAGCGCTATGAGATGGGCCTGTATCGTCGGGGCGGGACCACTATGTATGTCAGCCGGGGGTTGGGGATGGAGGGCCTGGGGATGCCGCGGATGCGGCTGATGTGCCCGCCCGAGATCGTCTTGATCCATCTGCAGAGCGACGAGCCGGAGGAATCCGCGTGATGCGACGCCATCTGGAAACCGGGATCTCTCTTCTCCTCGCGCTGGCGGTCGTAGGGGTTGGATGTGGGATCTGTCTGCTAGGGACCCTGGCTGTGCGAGGGGATATCTCCTGGACGCTCGGAGGAGCTCAGTATCGAATGTGGCTGATCCGAGAGCGAGAGGGGGTCGGCCTGGCCCTCTCCCAGACAGTCTCCTATCGGGGCCACGAAGGAACCTTGTGTCAGCGCACCAGCGTCTGGTTCTGGCTCTGGACCCCCCGCCTGGAACTCCAATCGGTGGATTATCAAGAATGCACATCCCTCCCCTTGCAAGGACAGACCAATCGGGATAATCCTCCCCTTCCCAGAGGGGACGCCCACAAGGGGGGCGCCCCGTAACGATTCCGCCCGGTCCTATTCGGTGGAGAAAACCCGCGGAGCAACGCCCATATCTGTATGGCGCGAGAACGGCTGAATCGTTACTTGCTCCTCTAAAAGGTCTAAGGCCGGACTGTGGGGGCAGGCCTTGGGCCTGCCCCATCCTTTTGCTCGCCCCCGTGTGTCCGCAAGAGGGTAGCCCCACGGTTTGCTTGCTCTTTGCATGGCCTCGGGTGTAAGATGAATTCTGCTCATCTCGCACTTATCCGGAGGCTTTATGGACTTCGAACGTTTCCTTCGCTTGATCGGCATGCTGGTGCTGGGGGTCGCGGGATGGCGATTGGGGATGGATGCAGCGCGGCTGGGGCTGGATTCGCGTCCGGCGTGGCAGTTCGCCTTGGCCTTCAGCCTGGTCGGCGCGATCATCGGCCTCATCATCACGCCGTGGCTCACCGTCCGCCCAGCGGCCATGATCCGTCAGATCATTCGGCCGATTCCCTTACAGCAACTCATTGCCGGCACGATTGGCCTGATCCTGGGGCTGATTATGGCCGGGCTGGTCTCTTACCCCCTCTCCCTGCTGCCAGACCCCCTGGGGCGGGTGATGCCTTCCCTAGGAGCGGTGTTCTTCGGCTATCTGGGCCTCACCGTGGCAGGCACCCGCTATAAGGACCTGCTGGCTATGCTCCCCCGTCACCTGCGCGAGGGCCGTGAGGGGGAGCACCTGATCCTCCTGGACACGAGTGTGATCATCGATGGGCGGATCGCCGACATCGTGCGCACTGGGTTCGTGCAGGCCACCCTTCTGGTGCCACGCTTTGTTCTAAACGAGCTCCAGCACATCGCCGACTCGCAGGATCCCTTGCGGCGCAATCGAGGCCGCCGGGGCCTGGAGATCCTAAACCGGATGCAAAAGGAAGGCCACGTGCCGGTTCGGATCGTCGATATGGATGTGGAAGGCAGGGAGGTGGATGAGAAGCTGATCGCCATGGCCCGCCGCTTGCGCTGTCCGATCATGACGAACGATTACAATCTCAACCGGGTGGCTGAGCTGCAGAATATCCGTGTCCTCAACATCAACGAGCTGGCCAATGCAGTGCGGATCGTCCTGCTGCCTGGGGAAACATTCGCACTCTCCATCATCCAGGAAGGGAAGGAGCCCGGACAAGGCGTGGGTTATCTGGAGGATGGGACGATGGTAGTGGTGGAGGAGGGGCGCCGCTACATCGGGCGGGAGATCCCAGTGGTGGTGACCAAAGTGCTTCAGACTGCGGCAGGCCGGATGATCTTCGCCCGGCCGGAGGAGCTGATGCGAGGAAGCTCTCCTTAATTTGATTGATAAATAAGGCCGAACGGCCCTTTATGCAAATTCCCAGGGGATCTTCGGGGGCTGGGGGCCGCCTTCGGCGG
>NZ_JBHOQJ010000220.1:0-14779 GCF_042408365.1 Thermoflexus sp. | reverse complement strand
CCGCCGAAGGCGGCCCCCAGCCCCGAGATTTTTTCTCTCCTTTTCCCCACCGCCCCAAGGGCTGTGGGAAGAGATATGGGGATATGAGCGCTACCGTGATGTGGAAAGCTCCTCAAGGATCGAGTAAAGCAACTCCAGGACCACGGTTTTCACGCTATCCCGTCGGGTGGCCACGCACGGCAACACCTTCGTCTGGCTGTCCAGACGCAGCGCAATGCGCAGATCCTCCGGATCCCATGCGTCCTCGAGATCCTGTTTGTTAGCGGCAACGACAAAGGGGGTTTGCGCGTAGCGGCGGAAGGTGTCGAGGATATTGCGGGCCTCTCGGAACGTCTCAGGTCTCGTGCTATCCACCATGACGATGAACCCCAACATCCCCTCGGCCAGGATCTCCCACATGAAATCGAACCGCCGTTGGCCGGGCGTGCCAAACAAATATAGCACCAGATCTTTATCGATCGTAATCCGCCCGAAGTCCATCGCCACCGTGGTCTGATCCTTGATCGCCCGCTCCGAGGCCGTGGAGATCCGTCGCTCGGTGGATACCACTTCGATCTCGCTGATCGTACGAATGAATTGGGTTTTCCCCGAGGCGAAGGGCCCGGTCACCACAATCTTCACCGCTTGCATAGGGCGGCTGTCCCTCCCGAGGGATCTTTGGATGGCACCAGGATGCTAAAGCCTGCGGAAGTAATTGATGAGCTTCTCCACCACCGAACGCGAGACCCCACCCCTAGGCCCTGGGACTGGCACGCCCGGCGGGGTTACAGGTGGCGGCGCTCCCAGCTCAATCAGGCCTGCCTGGAGAAGGCCATAGATAATGCGCCGGATTTGAACCTCGTCCATGTTCAGGCGGCGCATGATCTGCTCGATCGTGTTCCGGCCGTTCACTTGACTGATCACCCGCCATTCCTCTGGGCTCAGCTGCACCTTGCGAATGGCTTCCGGACGACTGGTCAACCGAACCGGGATGTCCAAATCGGGAAGCTCCTCCTTCAGGCGCTCCACCTCCCGAAGGCGTCGGACCCCTTCCATAATGATGTTCTCCAAATCGATGGGAACCGGGATGCGGTTCTGTAGCGCCTGAAGATCCGGCTCAAAGCGGAAAACACCCTCGTTCCAAGAAAACAAGCGATAGACCACATCCAGCATCTGGGCCCGCAGGCTGTTCAGGATGTCTTGCTGAGTGACATAACCCGCCTCAATCAGCTTGAGGCCCAGCACTTTATCGTCCTGAAGACGTGTCAGGTCGAACGCCTTCAGTTGCTCCGGCTGGAGCTTTCCGGCCCGGATCAGGGCCTCCGCCAAGCGTCCATCCTGACGATCCAGCGCGGCGTAAATCAGCTTGCCGTCCTTAAAGCATAGCCGGGCCGTGCCGTTTCGGCTCTCCACCGTCAATGTTCCCGTCTTCCGGGCCAGATGGATCAGGTTGAGCAGTTGGGTGGTATTGAAATCCCGGAGGTTCCCCTTCAGCGCCATTCAGACCCTCCCCAGCTCATTTCTCTGATTTAAGGAGGATGGATCGCCAAAGGCGACACCACCCACCCCCAAGTTCGCCACGCGCTTTTTTCATTCAACCGATCGCCCCTTCAGGATAACTACTCGAGGTCATGGCCTGCTCCGGACCCAGCACCATCTCCGCCAATTGTGGAAGGGCTTCGGCCACGTCCATGCGGATTCGGAGATCCGCGTACCGATCGGCTACTGTTGGAGAGAGGTTAATAATAATCAGGCGAGCACCGTGCTCCTTGGCCAGGATCGGCAAGTCCCCAGCGGGGGCGACCTCCAGCGAGGAGCCGGCGACCAGGAACACATCGGCCCGCCGGGCTTCCTGTTGTGCGGCCAGGAATGCGCGGACTGGCAATTGCTCCCCGAAGAGGATGATATCCGGCTTCAGCACACCTCCACACTGCTCACAACGCGGAATCGTCCCATCCTGCAGGAAGGCTTTCAGATAGGGATCCGCAGGAACTTTCCGATAGCATCGAATACAAGTAGCCTCCCGCAAGTGGCCGTGCACTTCGATGACGTTCCGGGAGCCCGCTTTCTGGTGGAGTTCATCGATGTTCTGGGTGATCAATACCTTCAGGATGCCTGCGGCTTCCAAGCGGGCCAGAGCGTAATGGGCCGGGTTCGGCTGGGCCTCCAAGATCCGACGGGCCAACGGGCGCACCCACTCGAAAAACGCCTCGGGACGGCGGGAGAAAGCCCAGATCGAGGCGACCTCCATCGGGTCGTAGATGCTCCATAACCCGGAGCCCTCGCTCCGAAAATCGGGGATCCCGGATGGCGTGCTGATCCCCGCCCCGGTCAGGGCGACCAGATAGCGCGAACGCCGAATGAGCTCAGCTGCACAGATCAACTCTTCACGCATTACACGGACTTCCTAGATCTTTTGAGGGCAAATGGACTACACCATTTGGTCTCCAACTTAACTTCGCTCTACAACTATAATACCGTCCATCGGGTCAGCAAAGCTGCAACGAGGGCCGCCCGCTGGGGGAGGGAATCGATGCGCACATGCTCCTCCAGGGCGTGAGCGCCGTTGCCGATCGCCCCTAAGCCATCCAGGGTCGGGATCCCCAGCGCCGCCGTGAAGTTCGCGTCGCTTCCCCCACCCGTTCCCCCCTCCGTGAGGGTCATGCCCAGCTCGGCGGCGATGGCACGAGCCCGTTCAAAGGTAGCGACCATCTGGGCGTTGCGCTCCATCGGCGGCCGGTTGAATCCACCCCGCACCTCCAAACGGGCCCCTTCGAGGACCGGCCGAAGGGCTCGAAAAGCCCTCTCGATCCGATCCATCTCCGCCCGCGTCGCCACCCGCACATCCACCACCATCTCCGCATATTCCGGCACCACGTTGGGACGGGTGCCGCCTCGGATCACGCCCACCGTCACCGTGGTGCCCCGGCGGATATCCGCCAGCCCGCGCAGGCGAAGGATCTGATACGCCAGTTCCTCAATGGCATTGATCCCGCGCTGGGGATCCGCCCCGGCGTGGGCGGACCGGCCGTAGGCGACCACGGTGAAATCCGCTACCCCTTTGCGAAATGTTTTCAGACTCCCGTCGGGGAGCGCTGGCTCCAGACAGAGCACCAGGTGACTGCGCCGGGCTTCCTCCTCGATCAGAGGACGGGAAGTCTCGCTGCCGGTCTCTTCATCGCTGGTGAAGAGCATGCGGATGCGATGGGGAGGCCGAACGCCCAGCGCCAGAAGCCCCCGCATGGCGCCCAGAAGGACAACGATCCCTCCCTTCATGTCGAAGACCCCTGGGCCATAGAGCCGGCCGTTCTCTTCACGGATCGGCATGCGAGCCAGCGTCCCCAGGGGCCACACCGTATCCAGGTGGCAAAGGGTGAGGATCTGGGTTGAAGCCTCCGGATCCCCCCAGGTGGCGATCCAATGGTCACCCACTGTCTCTTGAGGGATGCGCTCGACCCGGGCTCCAAGATCCCGCAGCTGATCCGCCACGAACTCCCCCAAACGGTCCACAGCCGCTTTCTCGGTGGTGGGGGACTCCCGAACAGTTAACTCGCGCAACAGCGCGACCAGCTCATCCTGAAGCCCGAGGAACGTCTCCATCCAGGCCGCTCGCGATGGATGCTCCATCCTCTTTCCCCCGGCAATGGTGTTGATCGGCGGGATGGCCGCCCATGGGGTCCAGGCCGTCCCCGGCAGCCCGCGATCCCTTTCCTCTATCTCATCGCTCTAAGAGCGTGTCTGAGAACTTGCTCTGGGTAACTACCTACCCTGTAAGCGGGGAAGGGTTCCACTTCCCCTAGATCCCCTTCCCCACGGCCCAAAGGGCCGTGGGGAAGGGGGATCGAACCCCGGATATCCGGATTGGCATAGCGTGCGAAGGGCAGAATCATGACGCGGCTTCCTGCATATTTCTCAGACACGCTCTAAATGAGCAGCTGCTCATACAGCCGCTCCAAAGTCAGGTCCGGAGAGACCGTCTCCTGGGAGCGGAGGGTCAACGCAGCTGCGGCCACACCCAAGCGAACTGCTTCCTCGACCGGAATGCCGTGGAGGAGGGCGAAGATCACCGCTGCCGTCAACGCATCCCCAGCCCCGGTGAAATCCACGATCTCTGTCCGCAGGGCGGGGATATGCCCGCTGAGATCCCCGGCCGCGTAGACCAGGCCCAGCTCCGCCATCGTGATAATGGCGATCTGAACCCCCAGCGCCGTGAGATAGCGGGCGGCGAAGAGCGCCTCATCCACGCTGGAAACCGGCAGCCCGGTTAAGGCCTCGGCTTCCGCTGTATTAGGAGTCACCAGATACAATTCGGAGAGAATGGGGCGGAGGCGCATCGCGAGGGTCGGCGAGGTCGGATCGGCCGCTACAGGGATGCCGGACCGGCGGGCGAGGCGAACGGCCATCCGCAACGCGGCGGGGGACAGATTGGCATCCAAGACCACCATGGACGCCCTTTCGAAGAGCGCCCGACAGGCTTGCAAGTAGCGCGGCGTGATGGATTCTAAGATCCCCATATCGTCCACTGCGACCACCAGGTTGCCTTGCTCATCCAAAACCGCCAGGTAAACCCCAGTTCGCCCTCCAGGGACCACCGTCACGTGGCTTACGTCCACACCAGGCGCCCGGGTCCGTTCCAGCACCCAGCGACCGGCTTCATCGTCGCCGAGGGCCGAGATCAGGATCACCGGATTGCCCAAGCGGGCCAAGTTCTCCGCGATGTTGCGGGCCACGCCCCCAACGCTCCGACGCACCTGACCGGGATTGGTGGCGCCCAGCCGGATCGCCCCCGACGCGTAACCCTTCAGATCCAAGCCAGCGGCCCCGATCACCAGGACCGGTCGCTCCTCCGGCCCCTCCTCCGCCTGCCACATCCGCCGTCGCCTCCTCTCCAGGTTCCCAGGGATTTGCTAAACCCTTTGGAAGTTCGATGTCGTGCGGGCTGCCTCGCACAGAAAACGCTTCTTCAATCCGGAAGCCCCCGCCGCAGGATCCGCAGCCAGTTTCCGCTCATCACCGCCTCGATGTCTGCCTCTGTAAAGCCCGCCTCTTGAAGCGCATGGGCGATCTTCGGGAGATCGGCCACCGTATCGAACTCGGCCGGCGTCGCCTCCGCCCCGAAACCCCCATCGAAGTCGCTTCCGATCCCAACGTGGCGAGCATCCCCAACCCGTTGGCAGATGTAATCGATGGCCCGCACCACATCCCATACAGTCACCGTTTCCTTCGGATCCCCCCGTGTCCACCCTTTCTTCAGCATCCGGTTGCTGAGCACCACCCCGATCACCCCATCTCGCTCCGCCAGGGCACGGATCATCGCATCGGAGAGCTGGCGATCCCCAGGCACCAAGGCTTGGGGGTTCGAGTGGCTGGCGATCACCGGGCCTTCGTAACGATCAAGGGCTTCAAAGAAGCTCCGCTCGGCCATATGGCTGAGATCCAGGATAATGGGGAACTCCTGCATGGCTTTGAGGAGACGGCGTCCTTCCTCCGTCAACGGCCCTGGCTCTCCGGTGCCGCCCGCATAGCGGGTGGCACCCCAGGCCAGGCCGATGATCCGCACGCCTCGCTCATACCAGACTTCCACCTCCTCCGGCCGGCGGATGGGATTCGCCCCCTCCATCAACCGGACGATCCCAACACGCCGGGTGTCAGCATCCGGCTCCGAGGGGGGGTCCTTCCAGGTCTCCAGCACCGCTTCCAGATCCTTCCGGGTATTGATGAGCTGGAACCGCGGTTGGGTCTCTACAAGGCGCTCGTAGTAATCCAGCTGCGCCATCCCCTCCGCATATGCTTCTTCCAGCGTGCGATAGGCACGCTCCAAGGGGGAACGCGCTCGACGGCTGGGCATCACAAACACAGTTCCGAAAATCACCGCAACCCCGCCGGCCAGCCACTCCGGAAGGCCCAGCATGCAGCGCCCGTTCAAGCGGGGGATCTCCGTTCCCTCCTCCCGCTCCCGGTTGACATAAGCGGACCGAGTGTAATCCCGCCCGAAAGATCGAGCATTCCAGGCCAGATCCTCATGGGCATCCACAATGATCATGGCGCCTTTCGCTCCACGAGCTCGCAAAGGGTATGTGCGCCTTCCTCGAATTGAAGGAAGCGCTCCCGCCAGGGCTCTGGGATCGGCACGGGGGTTCCACGCGCGTAATCGTAGGCAACCTGGACGGAGCGTCCCAGGGCCATGATTTGACCGTTGTCGCGGCGCTCGATCTTATACAGGAAGATGAAACTCCGCTGGCGCACCTCGGCGACCCGGATCCACACCTGAATTGGCATCCCCATGGTGATGGGAGCCCGATACTGACATGTCGCTTCCGCCACAATCATCCCAAACAGTTCCAAGGGAGGCGGCAATTGGGCCAGATGACGAAGGTAATGAATGCGCGCTTGCTCAAAGTAGGTGAAATAGACCGCGTTGTTGACATGGCCCATCGCGTCCATATCCCGAAAGCGGACTTCGATGGGCACGGCCAGTTGGAACGGCAGATCGGACGGGAACAGCTCTTCCTTCATGGCTCGACCTCGATGAAGCGGAGTTCGTCCGTGTCCAGATCCAGGATGCAGAAGGAACGGCTCTCGTGGCGGACGCCCCCCAAGGCGCCTGGGTTGATCACCCGGGTTCGACCGATCCGTTCATCCCGGCGCCGGTGGGTGTGACCATGGAAGATATAGTCGAATTCCCCTGACGCGATCGCCTGCCGCAAGCGTTCGGCGTCATCGCCATGGAGGATGAGGATGCGGCGGCCTGCCACCGTAGTGCTCATCTCGTCGCCCAGGAAAGGCTGGCGGCCCAGGGCGACCACCGCGGGTTCCAGCGTATCCAGGCGATCCAAGTTGCCGCGGACGAAGAGCACATCCCATCCCTGGAAGAGGGAAAGGATCTCCGGCGAGATGACATCGCCGCAATGAAAGAGGCGTTCCACCTGTTCCTGACGAAGGATCTCAAGCGCCCGGCGGGTGTTCTCGATGTGATCGTGCGTGTCGCTGAGGATTCCGATCCGCATCCGTATCCTCCGGTTTCCAACGATCAGAATGAGGGGTTAGGGGCGAACGGGGCGCCAAAGGCGCCCCGTTCACCCTAAAACATTTTTCCTCCCTTCTCACCCATTGCCAAATGAATTTTAGGGTAGGTAGGCCGTCTTTGGCGGCATATCTACCCTAACATTGCCCGAATGATGAATTTACGAACCCAGGCTAGCAAGGGCTCGCCGGTAAGCTTCCAGGGCTTTCTGGAGCATCCCGGCCTCCTGATAGGCATCCCCCAGGACCTGCCAGAGCCGCGACTCGCCTGGCCGCAGCTGCACGGCCTGCTCCAGATCCGCGATCACCGCCTGGCGCATTGAGGCAACTCGAAGGAGGCGCTGATATTCCCGAACCGCCCGCGCGGTATCGCCCAGGTTGAAGAGCAGCCGCGCCATCGCCAGCCGGGCCTCATGATCGCGCGGTTGCGCCTTCAGTCGGGCTTCGTACTCCGCCAGGATCCCCAGAAGCGGACCGGCCATCGTTTCCGCGATAGGAACCGCCTGTAGGCGCTCCAGCCAACGGAGATCCACGGGGGGAGCCGGCTCCGGCACTTTTCCAACCGGCGGAACGCCCTCATCGACCGCCAGAAGATCCCAGAGGGGGGCAGCAAAGGAAGACGGCCTCTCCACCGCTGGCGCAACTTCCACCTGGGAGGCCTCGAAGGGCACTTCCGCTGATGGGATTTCAGATGGAAGCTCCGCCGGCGCCTCCTCAAGCGATGGCGCTTCCGCGATCGGCGGCGCCTCCGTGGGAGCCGCCTCCGGGAAGAGCCCGATCTCCGCCATCCACTCCGGAGGGATCTCCAGCGGCTGCGCAGCCGCTTCCTCCAGAAGCGCCCGGAACTGTTCCTCCTCCACCGACCTGGTTTCCATCCCTTCCTCCGGCGGCTTGAGCGCCAGCAGCCATTCCGGAAGCGCCTCGGCTTCCGCTTCGATCGCCGCCTCACCCGGAGGAGCTTCAGGGGGCTCAGGGGGGACAACCTCCTCCACGGGTTTCGAAGGCAAAACCGGTTCCTGTGTCTCCAGCGGTCGACGGCCCAAGATCTCCGCCATGCGGGCTTCCGCTTCCTGTTCCGCCTGAGCCCGCAGCATCTCCTCCTTGCCCTCCGCAATCCGGGCCAGCCAGGCCAGAGCCTCCTCTGGGCTTAAGGACTCCGGAAGCGGAGGAAGCCCGGCAAGTTCGGGAGCGGGGCCTTCCGCCGGTTCCACCTCCGGAGCTTCGGCGGGGAGCTCGACGGAGGGCAGGGCTTCTTCCTCAAACCCGAGAGAGACTTCCTCCGGGCGCCCCGGTTCCTCCAACGCTGGAGCGGCCCCAGGCTCTTCCTCAAGGATCAAGGGGGCAGGTTCCGACAGCTCCAGGCTCGGAAATCCTTCCTCTTCCCATGGAGTTTCCGGCGGCAGCGGAAGTTCCTCCTCGGGCGTCCAGGGAGCGGGTTCCGGTGGCAGGACGAAATCCTCTTTTAGCCACTCCGGCCACTCCACCGTGGGCGGAGGAACCTGGGGGGCTTCCTCCCCCGGAGGCACTGGAGCTTCCGCCGTGCGAAGCCATTCCGGCTCCTCCTCCGCTGGGGGCGCCGCCGTTTCCTCAACGGAAGATGGGGCGACCTCCACGGAACGAAGCCACTCCAGCGGCTCCGGTGCGGGCTCCGGTGGAACCTCCTCGGGGACCTCTGGGGCCTCCAGGATGGGGGCCGTTTCGGGAACCGACCATAGAATCTCTTCCTTTTCCGCTTCGGGAACAGTGGCCTCCGCGGATGGGACGGCCTCCCCCAATGGGAGGCCCAAAGCCTGAAGCCACTCCGGGATCTCGCCTTCCTCCACAGGCGGCTGGGCATAGGCGGGCGTGGGGGGTACATACATCAATCGTTCGATTCGCACCGAAGTGGGCTGGATCGAAGCAGTGGGGCCAAGGAGATCCAGGGCCATCGTGAGCTCGGGATCCACCGCGGCCGCGCGCCGGAACAGCTCCCGGGCATCTGCCTCCCGGCCGCTGGCCATCCAGAACTCCCCCAAGATCAAGTTGGCCTTCATGCAGTGGGGCAACTCCTGGAGCAGGCTTTGGGCCGCCCGGGCGGCCTCTAAGCGACGCCCGTCCCGCCACAGCACCTCTACATAGAGGGCTCGCAGATCATAACGTTGAGGCGCTTCCTGGAGTAGGCTCTCCAGCTCGGCGATGGCCGCAGCGTAAAGATGGCCCCGGGCATAGAGGCGAGCCAGCGCGCCCCGCGTCAGCGGAAGAAACTCCGGCGGCACGCCATCGCGGCGGGTATAGAGCTTATTCAGCTCCTCGCGAACGAAGTCATTGTAAGGGAGGATCTCGTAGGCCCGCTCCATCTGCCAGGCGGCCTCGGCGATCTTCCCCTGGCGCTCATAGAGCACGCTCAAGCCGATACGGGGGAGGAAATCCTCAGGGTCCGCGCTCAGCGAGCGAGCGAAGAGATCCATCGCCGCCTCGTTCATGCCTTTCTCGAGATACGCCTGGCCCAGCAGACGGTAAGCCCTGTAATACTTTGGATAACGCTTCAAGATGTGGAAGCAGTGAGCGATTGCCTCATCGTAAGCTTCGTCCTGGAGGAGGCGCTCGATCTCTGCACAATACTGGGAAAGCGTGATCTCCTGCATCCGGATCCCCCTTCCCATCAGGTCGATGGAACGACCCCGCCCTTGCCCTCTCCTTTCTCTCCCCCGCAAAACAGGCGAGGGGAGAGGATTGAAAGCCGGGGAGATAGGGGGGCAGGTAACGATCGTCCAGAGGTGATGCCTGGATCTCCACGTTCGCTTTGATTATAACGGAGAACTGCCGATCTGGAGGACAGGGGCATGGCGAGGGCGCAGAGCAGCGTTACGCTTGGCCCACACGGATGTGTGCGGCTACGTCAGGATCCAACGCCAGGGTAGTCCCTTCCACTTCCACAATCAACACAGGACGCCGCCGGAGGACGCGAATCGCCGCGCCAGGCAATACCCCCAGATGCGCTAAGCGCGCCAGCTGATCCCCCCTCGCTTCCTCGATTTCTATCACAACCACCGACTGTCCAGGCGGAACCTCGGCGAGCGTCGCATGGGAGCTCCCGCCGACCCTTCCTTCGGGGCGGAGCCGGGCGAAGAAACGCTGGAACCAGCGAGCGCTGGCCGAACGCTCCAGGTCCGGCATCTGATAGCCGCACTGAGGGCAACAGATTAGGGTACAGCGTGCCCCCAGAGGGCACCCGACGTGGCACCGAAGATCGGAGGGGTCGAGTTCATGCCCACACATCGGGCAGCGGATGCGCATCCTCTCACCCCCATCCGGTCCAGAGCAGCCACCGATGGATCAGGCCGCCGACGAAGAACGCGAAGGGAAAAACAAAGGCAGCGATCGCTGCCGCGGTACGCCATCCATGCTCCCGGATCATCATCATGACGGTCGCGATGCACGGGATGAAGAGAGTGATCACCACCAAGCTCACCAGGATCTGATGGCCGGTGAGCAAGCCCTGCCGGGCGAGGTCGAACAACCCAGCGGCCCCATAATCCCGGCGGAGGAAGCCCAGGAGGAACATCCCGGCCGTCTCAGGCGGCAACCCCAGCCACTCGGTCACCAGCGGCGACATCCCCGCCTGGATCCATCCCAGCACCCTCAGGCGATCCAATAGGAACAGGATCGCCGTGCTCAGCATGAACAGGGGCACAACCTCCTTGAGATACCACTCCAGACGGGCCAGCGTTTTCAAGAACAGATTGTCCAGCCGCGGGATCCGCAGCGGCGGGAGCTCTAGGATAAAATCCGAGCTCTCCCCAGGCACCACCCGGGCGGCCAGATAGCCTACCAGGCCCAACACCGCGGCGACCACCCCCAACCAGATCCCCAACGCCGCGGGGCCGGCCATAGCGATCATCCCGAAGATCACCCCCAGCTGGGCCGAGCACGGAACCGCAAGGGCGAGCAATAGCGTGACCAGCACCCGTTCTTTTCGGGTGTGCAGCACCCGCGTGGTCATTGTCGCCATGGTCACACAGCCCAACCCCAGCACTAAGGGGAGGACAGCACGCCCATTCAGCCCCAGGGCTTTGAATGGGCGATTGAGCATAGCGGCCAGCCGGGGGAGATAACCGGAATCCTCCATCAGGCTGAACACCAGAAAGAAGGTGCTCACAATGGGCAACACGATGGCCAACCCATAGGTCAACGCCATTGAGATCTGCCCGTAAGGCCCGAGCAGGAAATCCCGAACCAGCGTCCATGGGATCCAACGTTCAGCCAACGCTGTAAGCCACGGGATCACCCAGGCGCCGAAGATTGTCTCCTCTAGGAAGTCCACGAGCACCTGGGCGCCGAAGACGCCTACGATCTGATAGGTGGCCCACAAAACCAAGGCAATGAACAGCCAGCCCACGATCGGGTGAAGGGTGAGGACATCCAACCATCCCCTGACCCGCGCCCATAAGCCCACGGTGCGAGGTGCCCATCGCACCAGATCTTTCAGCAGCTCCTCTGCCCAGCGATGTTGCTGGCGCACAAAGATGTAAAGGAGCGGACGCCCGTAATGCTCCTCCAGGGCCTGACGGAGCGCCGCCGCCTCCCGACGGAGCGCCTCATCCGGAATTTGCTGGAGGATCACCGGATCACTGAGGAGCAGCCCGATGGCCCAGTAACGACGGCCCGGCTCGGGTGGCAGCTGGGCCTCCAGTCGTTGAAGAGCCTCCTCGAGAGGCGGATCATAAGTGGGGCGCACCCGAGGGACGCGGGCTTCAGGAATGAGAGCTTGCAGACGATCCAACCCCTGCCCGGACACAGCCACTGTGGCGACCACTGGAATCCCCAGGCGAGCCGCCAGGCCCTCGAGATCGATCTCGACCCCCTCCGCCTGCGCCTCGTCCATTAGATTCAGATCCAGAATCATGGGGACCTCCAGCTCAGCCAGCTGGAGCGTGAGAAGGAGGGCCTGGCGGAGATGCCGGGCATCGGCGACCTGGATGACTGCCTGCGGCCGGGCGGTGAGGAGCACCGACCGGGTGACCTGTTCCTCCGCCGAAAGCGGGAACAGGCTGCGGGTTCCCGGGGTATCCAGCAGCGACCCCCCTTCAGGCAGACGGCCCATTAGGAGATCCACCGTGGTCCCCGGGTAATTCGAGATCGTCGCGTAGCGACCAGTGAGTCGGAAAAAGAGGGCCGATTTCCCCACATTCGGCGGCCCCACCAGCACAATCGGTCGCCCCTCTCCCTCCTCAGGGATCCGAACCGTCTCAGAGTGACAGTGAGTCATATGCGCGACATTAAAGATTCAGAGGTCGGGAAGTACCAGTTGGGCGCCCAGCCCATCCTTTCCATCCGCTGGGAAACCCATCCCCGCATCACCGGTTCACAAACTCATGGGAATGGGATCGCTAAAATCTCCGGCGCGATGCACTGGACATAACCGGATTGAGGATCATCGCTTTGAATTTAAAGCATTATTAGCAGAAAGACAGTGAGGGTCATCATAGCAGATTGCTGATAGATGATAGGCTGGGAGGTCGGAAACATGCTGCTGGTTTTCTCATATCCCTCCCTGCAGCCCTCTGGCTGCGGAGAGGGAGAGAAAAGATCTTTTAGGGGCTGGGGGCCGCCCTTGGCGGCCCTCAACCCCTAAAGGAAACTGCTGGGGAGAGTATGGGAAAGCAGTAATGCAACCTCCTAAGCGGGCGGTTGCCGTCGATGGCGGTTCCGAAGGCGATAGACTGCAAACGCAATCAGCCCCGCTGGGAACATAAACGGACCCCCCAGCACCAGCACCCAGATGCTGAGGTCCACCAGGGCCCGCATCAGGAGCCCCAACACGCTGGTGGCCTCGCGGAACGTCTCCCCAGGATTCCACACAACGGGGGTAGGCGTGGGGGTCGGTGTGGGGGTGGGCCGCATCGGCTCCAGAATCACCGTGATCAACGAGTAAGCGGAGCGCCCCTTCAAGAAGTTCATGCGGCCTTTCACCTGAGCGATCTCCCCCTCCAGCTCCCGTAATCGTGCCTCTACCTGGAGGGCCTCCTCCACGGATTTCGCATCCTTCAGAAACTCCCGGAGCCGCGCCGCCGCGGCCTCCAAGTTCGTTAATCGGGCCTCCAGGTCGACATACTCCTGGCTCACGTCTTGACCGGAAGCGTTCTCGTCGGCCACCTTCAGTGCGAGACGGCGCAAGCGGCCCAGGGTCTCTTCGAATCGTTCCGAAGGCACCGCAAACGTCAGGCTGGCGTATTTCTCCCCCTCTTGAAACCAAGTGCGGCTGTTCAGGATATAACCGCCTACATCCGCCACCAGCCCTTCAATACGGGTAAGGGCTTCATCGACATGGGAGACCACGAGGCGCACCTCTGCGTTTTTAATGATCATGCGGGCAGCCGGGTTGGGGATCACCCCAGGAGGGTTCACCTCGATCGCAACCGGTGTAGCAGCGGGCGCCCCGGGGGCAGAGGCCGGCGCCTTTTGGAACTGTGGGAGATCCTTCGCTTCTGAGCCAGTGAGCTTTCCCTTTTGGGCGGGTTCCATTCCGACTTGCCCAAGGGAAGGCTCTGCGGGCGCCGGGGGAACCGCAGCAGGGGGCCGCGCGGCCGGCGCGCACGCGGCCAGGAACACCAAGAAAGCGATCCCGAGAGACAGCGAGCGCATGGAAGCCTCCTTCCCCTATTGATCTCACTGAATAGACGCCCTATAGAAGGCTGCGGTTCCACATCCCTCCGCATGGTCTATTCATTCTCCCCACCGCCCTTTGGGCCGCGGGGAGGGGCAGATGGCTTCTCCGCTGGATTGTTGGATATGAGCGGACGCGCTTTCGGGGAGTTTCCCCTGGGGGAGAAATGGGGATAGGGGCATTGGCCCTCACGATCCCCTATCCTCAAAACCAAATGGATGGAGCACTATAAATATGGCAACCCGGACCAGATTCCTCTAAAATCAAACCCAGACCTCAATGACGGGATCCGAGGGAAAGCGACTGAAACCAGCCCTCCGATCCATGTCACCACTCGAGGATGCCATGCATCAAATGACGAGGGGAGCGTACGGATGGCCGTTCGACCGATTGTGATGGCTGATCAGCCCATCCTGCGGCGAAAGGCGGAGCCCGTGCCTCGGATCACGCCGGCCCTTCGCCGTCTGATCGACGACATGGTCGAGACCATGCGGGCGGCGGAGGGGATCGGCTTGGCCGCGCCGCAAGTGGGGGAATCCCTCCGCGTGATCGTGGTAGAGGTCCCGGAAGACGAGGAGGTCCCCGGGAGCGGGGTGCTTTATACCCTCATTAACCCGGAGATCGTCGAGGCCTCCCCAGAGATCGTGGAGGGCGTTGAGGGCTGTCTCTCCATCCCCGGATGGTATGGATGGGTCCCCCGAGCCCGGTCCGTCGTCGTGCGGGGCCTCAACCGAGAGGGACGATGGGTTCGAATCCGGGCGGAGGGTCTGGTGGCCCGTGTGTTCCAGCACGAGATCGATCATTTGGACGGCATTCTGTTCCCGGATCGGATCACGGATCCCACTCGCCTCTGGCGCGTTCAGCCGGCACGGGAGGCGATCCCGGAACCGGTTCCGACCGATGCCTCCCCCTGAGTGCCGAGGGTTCGTAGGGTTTCTTCCGTTGATACGGTAGGGGGGCAGATGGCCCCTCCCCACCTGCTCTTCCCTCTGCAGCCCTTTAAAGCTGCGGAGGGAAGAGCAGAAATCCTTCGGGGGGTGGGGGTCGTTTGGAGTAGGGCGCTGATGAAGTTTAAGAAATGAACTCCCCCATTGGGGTTTGGGGGCGAGCCGGGCGCCTTCGGTGCCCGGC
>NZ_JBHOQJ010000209.1:0-1710 GCF_042408365.1 Thermoflexus sp. | reverse complement strand
CCGGGCGCTAAAGGCGCCCGGCTTGCCCCCAACCCCACGAGGGAACCAGCCGCATAACGCCTGATCAGATGTGGAAGAACCACCCAGAGCTCTCGTTTCGGGAGAAGGGCGCGATGGAATCGATGGGGATGATTGCGGCATTGCTTCTCACCCTGATGATCCTCAGCTATCTGATTGACGACACAGCAGTATATCGTCTGGCGGCCAGCCTGCTGGTCGGGCTCAGCGTGGGCTACTTCGTGGCTGTGATGCTCTGGAACGTTCTAATCCCCCAATGGCGGGAGCTAACGACAACGACGGATCCGCTGCGGCGGAACCTGTTGTTTGCGGAGGTTGGGTTAGGAGCTTTGATCCTGGCGAAGGGAGCGCCTCGATTGGGATTCCTCGGGGATCTTGGGCTGGCTGTCGCCTTGGGGATCGGTTTGGGAACCGCCGGGGCAGGGGCAGTATTGGGGACTTTGGGGCCTCAAATCGCCGCCGGGGCGGGCCGTGGGATCACCCTCGGGCTGGTGGCGACCCTCCTGGCGTTGCTGGCGGCCCAGTTCTACCGCCCCCCAATCCAGGCTCGCATCCCCAGCACTGTCTGGACCGGGTTGCAGGCTCTGGGGCGCGCGGTGTGGGCCTTCGCCCTGGGCGCCTTGTTCGGCGGAGCGCTGATCACGGGGATCTCTCTCTTGATCGGCCGTGCGGAGTTCTTGATTCAAGCGCTGGGCCAGTGGTGGCCGTAGCGCTTTGTCTTTTAAGGCTGATGACCCTTAGGGGTCTTCAGGGGTTAGGGGCTATTGCCGTATCTCCAAAACGAAGCTGGATGAAGGGATAGCGGCGGCATGCATGCGAAGCGTAGGCAGATGTAAGGGAACTCTGGGGTGAAGCGGAAATGAGTTTGAAAAGCCTGGTGACGATCGATATCGGAAGCGTCCAGATCCGCGCGCTGCTGTTTGCGCGGGTGGAGGATCGTTTCCGTTTCGTGGCAGCCGCCACCGCCCCCGCCCGTCTGCACGCGGCCCATCCAGATATCGCGCTGGGGGTGATGCGGGCGCTGGAACATCTGAGCGTGATCTGTGGGCGTCCGCTTCTGGACCCTCAAGGGAATTTGATCGTTCCGGAGCTCTCCAACGGAGCCGGGGTGGATGCTTGCTTGGTGACCCTTAGCGCCGCGCCCCCCATCCGGGTGGTCCTTGGGGGCCTCTCGCCGGAGTGGAGCCTTGCCAGCCTCCGGCGAGCAGCAGCCAGCGCCTACACGCAGGTGGTGGAGGTCTTGTCCGTCGCCCCATTGAACGGGCGGCGTCAGACGGAAGAGGAGTGGTTGAAGACCTTGGTCGCCAGCAAACCTCATCTCGTGGTCATCGCGGGGGGCGTCGATGGAGGGGCGACCCGGCCGGTTCGGGCGCTTTTAGAGACGGCCGCGCTGGCATGCCGATTGCGACCGGAGGGCGAGCGTCCATGGCTCCTTTTCGCGGGGAACCCGATCCTCCGCGAGGAAGCGGTCGCCCTGGCCGGTCGGGAGTTCCCCATACAGGTGCTGCAAAATGTGCGCCCGCAGCTGGATCTGGAGCACATCGGCCCCGTGGTCGAGGCAATGGATCAGCGATATGTGGAGCTGGGGACGACAAGCCTCCCCGGGTTTTCGCTTCTGCAAAACTGGGCTCGAGGGGATATCCTGCCAACCGCGAGGGCGCTAAGCCATGTGGCTCGTTACCTGAGCATGGA
>NZ_JBHOQJ010000208.1:0-17763 GCF_042408365.1 Thermoflexus sp. | reverse complement strand
CTGGGCGCCGAAGGTGCCCAGCTCGCCCCCAAACCCCATATGGGCGCTTCGCGTCGGACGTCGGCCTACGCCGACGTGAGGATGGGTCAGCGCCCGCATGGTTACTTCGAACGGATGGATGCCTCCCGGCGGCCCCAGATCCCCCCGATCGGAAACGCCTCGCGGATCCGAGCGGATTCCTCTGGGGTGAAGGGGCGCAACCCCCACCACACGAGACCGTAACTGAGCACGCCTACGGGCAGCGCCAGAGCCGGCGCAACACCCCATAACGCCCCGGTCAGTCCAATCATGACCCCTCCCGCGATCAACGGCCGCCCCAAGATCTCGGCCCAGGGCAACGGCCCCATCGTCCGCCGCAGGTCGTAATAAAAGGCCATCCCTTCCACGATCTCGGAGAGGATGGTGATGACCGCAGCGGCCGGGTAGCCGAAGGCCGGGATGGTCAACAGGTTGGCGATCCCATTGAACCCCAAGGCGATGAGGAAGGCTTTCGTCTGATAGCGCTGTCGCCCCAGCGCCACCAGCACGTAGTTGATCAGGCTGTTCATCCAGCCGATGGGGATGGACCAGATCATGATCCGCAGCGCGATGGCGGCGTGGGGAAGGTATTGGGCGCCGCCCAGGAGCCAGGAGAGGGGTTCCGCCAGGAAGGTGAAGAGCACGGCGGTGAAGACCGCGACCGCCGCCAGCCCCTTGAGGGTGAGGATCACGGAACGCCGCATGGCCTCGGGCGACCCCGCCGCCTGGCGGGAGATCACCGGGAACACGGCAAAGGTGGTGTACGCCGGGATGATGTTCAACGCGTCCAGCCACTTGTAGGCCGTGCTGTACCACCCGACCTGGACATCGCCTTTCAGCGCCTGGAGGATCGGCACGTCGATCTTGAAGAACAGGGTGGCCAACAGGTGGTTGAGCATCAACGGGCCGGACTCCCGGATCATCTCCCGGCGCAGGGCCGGATCGTCCTCCCAGCGCGGCCGGAAGAACATCCGGAAGGCGATGCCGCTCAGCAAGGAGAGGGTGATGAGGTTCACCGCCACCGAGGAGGCCGCCAACCCCACGAACCCGCCGCCCATCAGCAGGATCGGCACCCCGAAGCTGACCTTGAGGAGGACCGTCACCACGGTGAGCGCCGCCGGGACCTCCGCTTTCTCGTAAATGTAAAAGAGGGCGGTGACCCCGGTGGCCAGGCTGGCCGGGACCTGGGCGAGGGCGAGGAGGAGGATCGCCAGGGCGGTATCCCCGGTGAGCCCGAACGCCCCTATCCAAACGCCCGTGACGGCGAGGAGCAGCGGCATCCCCGCCGCCAGCAGGATCAGCCGCATCGCGGAGCTGTTCACGAAATAGCGGTTCACCGCCTCCGGATGCTTCGCGCCCTCCCGGGTCAGCCAGACGTTGAGGCCGAAGTTGGAGAGGATCTCATACCAGCTCACCAACACGATGGCGAAATAATACTTCCCGGCCGCCTCCGGCCCTAGGATGCGCAGCATCAGCGCCGCGAAGGCGAAGTCGATGGAGCGGGTGAGGAGGTTCAAGGCCATGGCGGTGAGGCTGTTCTTCAAAACCCGGAGGGCGGTGGAGCGCTCCATCTCCGCCCGATACAGCCGCCCCCAGGCCCAGAGGAGCAGCGTAAAGAGCGCCGCCATCCCGCCGATGAAAGTTGTAAAGAACCCCAGCTTGACCGACAGCGGGCTATAGCGAAAGCGCACCGTCCAGCGGCCGGGCGGAAGCATCACCGCGCGGAAGAGGCCGTCGGCGGCGTAGATCTCCAGCCGCTGCTCCTCCCCCTCGCTTCCCCCAATCGGCCGTCGATAGGCGACCCAGCCCGGGAAGAAGGTGTCCGCCAGCACCAGCCACGAAGGCTCCTCCACCGCCGCGTCGATCCACACCTCGTTGATCCCATAAGCCGTCACCGCCACCGGGCGGGGGGTCCCGGGCGACCCGAACCGCTCCAAGGTGGGGATCGGTTGATCGACCACGACGTAGAAGCGGGGGTCGAATTGTCGCAGCGCCGCGATGGGATCCCGATGGAAGACCGTCGCGGTGAGGGGAAGGGTCCACGCCCGGGGCATGGCCCCTTCGTTGCGATAGACCCGCACCTCGCCCTCGTAGACCAGGGTGTAACGGGGCGAAGGGATCGCTTCCTCGGTGATCACATACTTAACGTTCAGGGCATCCAGCAGCGGCGAGTCCAGGGCCTGCGGGTCCGTGATCGGGGCGATGCGGTTGAAGGGAAGCTCATGTTGGGGCTGGATGGCCGAGAGATAGGCCACATAACGCTTGAGGATGATGGAATCGTACCCCCGGATGTCTTGGAGATCGTAGAGCCAGGGCCCGTTGGCGTTGAAGGTCTTCCGGCCGTGGGGATCGAAGGTGGTCAACCGCCACACGCCGCTGTCTTGTTTGAGGAAGCGCACCACCGGCGGCTCATGGGTCAGCCAGCGGGGATCCGCCGCCGGGTTGAACCCCGCCCCCGCCTGGAGCAGATCCATGGCCAGCACGCCGATGGCCACCATCGGGCCCCACGGCTTCCGACGGAGCGCGATCAACGCCAGGCCGCTCCCGAGCGAAACGATCCCGAAGCGGAGAAAATTCCAGAACTGATAAGAGAAGAACATCCGACCGTCCGGGAACGCCTCCGGGGCCTTGGCCAGCGCGCGCAGGGCTCGATCCGCGAGGGCCACCGCTTCCCCCGGGAACACCCATCGGGCAAGGCCCAGAAGCGCCAGGACCACCACACCAACCCCCAGGAACCCCCATCCAGCCCATTGCCGGTCCCTTCCCTGCGCTCGCAGGGCCTGATCGAACCCCGCCCCCGCGAGGCCGGCCATCGCCAGGGTGAAGGGCCAGATCCAGCGGAACGGGGAGTGCAGCTGATTGATGCCCGGCAGGCCGTAGTAGAGCAGCGCATAGGTGGGCAGTCCGAAGGCGAAAGAGAACGAGAGGGCTGCCAGAAGGACCAGGAAGCCCACAGGGACGCCGGAACGACGGAGCGACCGCCAGCGGACCATGGCCAGGGCGGCGAAGGCCCAGGGCAACAACCCCAGGTAGGCACCCCCTTCCACGTAGTTCTTGATCCCCCAGTGGCTGGTGAAGGCCCCGTTCGGGTTGGGTTGGCCGTACGCGTTCACCGTGAAGGGCACCCAGGCCCCGGTGAAGACGTCCCGCACCCCATGATGGCTGGGATTACCGTAGAAGTCCGGGATCAGGAAAACGACGAGGTGCCGCCAGGGGTAGGCCCATCCCAGCACCTGCCGCAGCGTCGCCGTCCCCTCCCGGAAGTTCTCCCGCACCACCTCGTACAGGGGCACCCACTGGGCCGCCCCCAAGGCGAACCCCAGCGCCAGGGCGAATCCCGTCCATCCGAGGGGAACCAAGGCGCGAACGATCCGAACCCAAGCCCCGGAGGCTGGGCGCTCCCATCGGCGCCTCCACGCTTGAACGGCCCTCCACAGGCCGTAGCCCGCGCCCACCAGGATGGTGTAGTAAGTGATCTCCACATGGCCGGCGAGGATGTTCATCGCCAGCGCCAGGGCGGCCATGAGCGCCCAGGGCAGGGCGGCGGGGCGGCCGAAGAGCGGCCGCCGCCCGATCGCCGCGTGGAGCGCGGCGAGCAGATAAGGGAGCCAGGCCGCGCCGGCGACGATCATCGGGAAGACCAGGCTGACCACCATAAAGGCGCTGAGCTCGTAGGCCACCCCGGCGAAGGTCGCCGCCGCCCGACCGAGCCCCCACGTCCGGGCGAGGAGATACATCCCCAGCCCGGCAAGGAAGAGCTGCAGGGCGTTGAAGAGCCCGTACGCCTGATGGATGGGGAAAACCAAAAAGAGGGCGGTGAACGGATAGAGGGCGGAGTGCTGTCCGTTGGCTAGGAACGGCGCCCCCGCGAAGAGATAGGGGTTCCACAGGGGGAGCTCCCCGCGCCGGAAGGCCGCCACCAGGAACCGCTTCCAGGCGTAGTTCTCCAGAACCAAATCCGAAAGCAGCGCGTTGTGGGGAACGGCGATGCCGAAGGCTTCCGCCGCCGCCCGCCAGGGCTGCCATTCATACAAGTTATCCGCGGGGATGAGGGTTCTCAACCCCGTCAGCGTCGGGCCGAGGAGCCACACCGGCAACCCGGCGAACAACAAGATCGGCCCGGCGGCGGAAACGAAAGCACCCACGCGTCGTGCCAGAGAGCCCTTGTGGCCCAAAGACCGAAGGGGATTGACGACGAAGTCGATCATTGGCATCCCTAAAGCTGGACGAATTTGAAGAATTAGCGATTTTAATCGTATATTGGGCGTGAACCCGCAACGGGCCGACCCGCTCCCTTGGCCGCCATCAGGATACATCGAATGGCCTGGCAAGACCACCGAGGAGGGGTACCATGGGCGTTCTATGGAGGCCGGCGGTGTGGCGATGGCTCGGAAACGGGATGATCGTGCTGGGCGTTCTGGTGTGGGCGCCGTTCCTGATGGCGTCGGCCGCCGGCGAGGATTGGCCGATCCTTCCCTTCCTGGTTGCGCATTTGACCGGCGTGCTGGGCGGGTGGCACCTGCGGCGCCGGGCGATGGCTGTGGAGCATCCGGTTGGGGTCGGCGGGGAGATCGGGCGCGGGCGGCGTTGGCTCAGCCGCCTGTTGATCTATCTGGGGGTGCTGGCATGGGCGCCCTATTTCTACCAGACCCGGGGGCTGGGGAAGGAGGTCGAGATCTCCCCCTACCTCGCGGCGCACCTCATGGGGGTCCTCAGCGGCGTGGCCCTGCGCCTCAGCGTGGAAGCCGAGCGGCGTTGGCGCATGCGATCTTCCCAACGATCTTAGGACCGCTCCCCTCCCTCCCCTAATCCCCCCGCATGCTTTCCCGAATGCATCTTATCCCCTCCTCATGGCCCAAGAGGCCACAAGGAGGGGAACAGACACCTTTTGGGGGCCGTGGGCGAAACGGTGCTTTATCCACTGGCGGATGGCCCTTCCCTTCTCCCTGCAGCCCAAAAGGCTGCGGGGAGAAGGGAGCAAGGGGTTAGGGGCCACCTTCGGCGGCCCCTAACCCCTAGAAGACCTCGGGGACCATCAAGCCTCTATTCGTTTGACTCTCCCATGGGATACGGGGCGCGGATCCCCGCCCGGATGACAGCTCCATCGGTCCACGCCCATGCCATATGCGGGGTGTTGTGAGCGATGCCGATACGCCCTGTTGGGTCGAGGACGATCAGGCCGCCCCGCCCGTTCACCTGCTCTTCCAGAAGGCGGATAGCGGCTGCGGCGGCGGATGAGGCGGAGAGGCCCATCGCCATCAGATCGCACGCCGTCTTCGCGATCACCACGCGCATCAACGTCTCCCCCCACCCGGTGGCCACGGCCGCCCCGCGCCGATCGTCGGCATAGGCCCCGCAGCCGATGAGGGCGGAATCCCCAACCCGCCCCGGCCATTTGTTGGATATCCCGCCGGTGGAGACGGCGGCGGCGATATGACCCGCTGCATCCAGAGCCACCGCGCCCACCGTGTCCATCGGCTCCGCCAGGGCCTGGGCTAAAACTTCCCGAAGATCCGGCGGCCCGTTTCGCCGCAAGGCCTCCCAGCGCTCCCGATCCCGTGGCGCCACCAGCTCCGCCTCATCGGCCATCGGGAGCTCCAGGAGCTCCGCCAGGGCCTCGGCCCCGGGGCCGACCAATAGAACGTGAGGGGTGCGCTCCATCACCGCGCGAGCCAGCGTGATGGGGTTCCGGACGCGGCGCACGGCCGCTACAGCTCCCGCGCGTAACGTCGCCCCGTCCATGATCAGGGCATCCATCTCGACCGTGCCCGCCCGGGTCATCACGCTGCCCCGGCCAGCGTTGAAGGTCGGATCATCCTCCAAAGCCCGCACGGCGGCCTCCACCGCATCCAGGGCGGAGCCGCCGGCCGCCAGCACCGACCATCCCGCCTGGGCAGCGCGGCGGCACCCTTCCACCGCCGCCCCTTGCCGTTCCTCCGGGATGGTCCCTGCGCCGCCGTGTACGATGAGCCTCGGTTGGAGCATCGTGGATCCCTTCCTGGAAGGTTTGGGGCATCGGATGGTTAATGGCATGTTGACATAGAAACCAGAAGATCGCTATAATTTTCTTGGAAAGGGCGAGTAGCTCAGGTGGTCAGAGCGCACGGCTCACATCCGTGAGGTCGGGGGTTCGAGTCCCTCCTCGCCCACAACGCCGCAGCCCTCTTGGCTGCGGCGTTGTGTTTTCCACCGCGCAACACCCTTGACCCCACCCACAGCGACCGGAACCTGACCAGGAGTGTAAACCATGCGCACTTATCTGATCCCACTGGTTCCCGGACCCACCACTGTTCCCGCTGAGATCCGAGCCGCTTATCAAGAGGATTATGGATCCGCCGATCTCGAGCCGGAATATTACGAACTGTACGCGGAGACCCAGGAGATGCTTCGAACCATCCTGGGAACCCGCAATTCGGTCGTGATGATGACCGGCGAAGCGATGGTCGCCCTCTGGGGTGCCCTGAAAAGCACGTTGCGGCCGGGGGATCGGGTGGTGGCGGTGGCCACCGGGGTGTTCGGTTACGGCATCGCGGACATGGCCCGCAGCCTGGGCGCTGCGGTGGAAGTGGTGGGGTTCGACTACGACGAGGCGGCGGATCCCCAGCGGGTGGAGGAGGCGATCCGCCGCGTCCGCCCCAAATTGGTCACGATGGTCCACTGTGAAACCCCCTCCGGCACCCTGAACCCGGTGGCCGAAGTGGGGGGGCTGGTGGCCCACTACGAGGTGCCGCTCTTCTATGTCGACGCGGTCTCCAGCGCGGCGGGGGTCCCCCTCCGGGTGGATGAGTGGCACATCGATCTGTGCCTGGTAGGGACCCAGAAGTGCCTCTCCGCGCTCCCCGATTTGGGGATCGTCACCGTGAGCGAGCGGGCGTGGGAGATCGTCCGAGAGGTAGGCTATGTCGGCTACGATGCCCTGGCCCCCTTCCGGACGGCCCTGGAGGATCGATGGTTCCCCTATACGCCTTCCTGGCACGCGATGGCGGCCCTGAACGTCGCCTGCCGGCGGGTGCTGCAGGAAGGTTTGGAGAACGTCTTCCGGCGCCACGCGGAGGTCGCGGCTTACTGCCGGGAACGTCTGAAAGCAATGGGGATCGAACTCTTCCCCCGACGGGAGGAGTGGTGCTCCCCAACGGTCACCGCCGCGAAGGTGCCGCAAAGCCTCTCGTGGCCGGAGCTGGATCGTCGCCTGCGGGAGCGAGGGATGGTCGTGGGGGGAAGCCTGGGGCCGCTGGCCGGGAAAGTATTCCGCATCGGCCATATGGGGGCTCAGGCGGACATGGCGCTCGTGCGCCGGGGGATGGATATTCTGGAGGAAGCGCTCCGGGGATGAGGGTCCTCGACGGGAGGCCCGCTTAAGAGGGGTGGGCGACATCCCCTAAGGCTTGTTCCGCCCACTGCACGGCGCGGGCTTGGAGCGTCTCCCGGTTGGCCGGGGTGAGGGCCCAGAGCGTCACGCCGGGACGGCGCTTGAAGGCCTCGGCCCAGGGGTGAGGGCTCTGGGTGATGGTGGCGATCAGCGGCCGTGGACTGGCAAGCACCGCTTCCAGCGCCTCGCGGAACGCCTGGCTGAACAGCTCCATCTTGCCGATCTCGTCCACCAGCACGATCTCTTTCTCCGCCAGCGCCTGCCGGATCGCGGCCACGCCCAGGCGATCCAAAGCCGTTACATCCACCCCATATCGCCCTACCCGATGGGGGAAGCGCGCGGCCCACTCCACATGGGCGAAGATCGCCGCCCGGCCATCCAGCGTGACGAGCCGGAACCCCAGACGGCCCTGAGGGCCACGGATCTCCTCGGTGTAGAAGCCGCCGGCCCGGTTGCCGAGGGCTTCGGCCACCCGGCGGATCAGGGTGGTCTTGCCCACGCCCGGCCGGCCGGTGATCAACAAAACGGCGCCCATTCCCTGGATCCCAATGCCCCAATGGAGGCGGACCTCTTCGGCCCCACTGGGCAGTGGCCGCCCGTTTCAGCATCGGTTTCTTCGGAGGGTGCGGGCCGCCTTTGGCGACCTGCACCCCCTAAAGAAAAAATCACCGCTTATGCCGCTGGGCGATCTCCCAAATCCACCGGGCAGCATCCAACGCCGCGTCGGGATACCCCATGGCGGCAGCCTGCTGAGACAGACGATCCAGAAGCTCTGGCCGGCTGAGCCACTCCCGCACGGTCTCCTTCACCTGCTCCGGCTCCGGCGCGTAGGCCCCGGCCCCACCGTTCACCACGTAATCCACGTTCCCCTCCTCCTGGCCTGGCAAGTAGTGGGTCAGGACCATCGGCCGGCCCACCGCCAGGGCCTCGGCGATCGTGTTGGGCCCAGCTTTGGTCACGATGAGATCGGCGGCAGCCATCATCTCGGGGATCGTCCGCACAAAGCCGTAAATGTAAGTGGGGATCGGCCACTCCGTCGCCTCCAGGCGACGCCGCAGCCGCTCGTTCCGGCCGGCGACCACGGCCATCTGGATCGGAAGGCCGGATTCGGCCACCGCCCGCGCGTTCTCGAAGACCTTCCCCATGCCCTCCCCACCGCCCATCACCAGCACCGTGGGGAGATCGGGCGACCAACCCAACTGCCTCCGCCAGAAATCCTTCGGTGCGTTCCGCACCTCCCGAAAGCGGAGCCGGATTGGGAAGCCGGTCACCACGACCCGCTCCGGCGGCACCCCGCAGGCGATCGCGCGGCGCCGCGCGCCCTCGTGGGGGGCGATCACCAGATCCGCGTTCGCACACCAGAGCGCATGGATCGTGCCGATGTCGCAGATCACGATCACGAAAGGAACCCGGCGGGGCGCTTTCATCCAGTAACGCAGGGTGATATCGTTAAACAGGGGATGCACCGAGACGATGACATCGGCTGGGTTCTCGGCAAACAAGCGGGTGATTCGCTGACGCACCCAGGGCCAGAACAGATAGATCAGCTGCCGAGCCCGACGGGGGTGGTTGGCGAAATGCCAGGCTCGCGCATACAAGGGCACGATTGCCGGTTTCACCATATAAGGATAGAGCGCAGGGGACCGGTTCAAGGGGAAGGGTGCATACTGAATGAAAGCATCCACGATCCGAGGTTCGACCGCCGGCCCATATAGGGCCCGCAGGCCCTCGGCGAGAGCTTCCGAGACGCTCCGATGTCCTCCCCCGGTGTCCGACATGAGCAACAACACTCGGGTGAGATCCCGAAGGGATGCCCCGGCGGCCGTCTCCGTCTGCGCAGCGTTGCGCATGGCTCCTCACCTCCCTGCAGCGTTTCGAGAATCGATCATCCGGCTGAACGGCTTACGGGGTCCCGGAGCGCTCGCCAAACCCGTTCGGGTGTGGCCGGGATCTGGGTGATCCACACGCCGACCGCATCATAGATCGCGTTGACCACTGCCGGGGCCACGCCGTCCATCGGGATCTCCGCGACCGCCTTGATGCCGAACGGATGGGTTGGCTCAACCGTCTCGATGAAGATCACCCCGAGCTCGGGCACCTCGTGGGCCTGGAAGATCTTATACGGACCAAGGCGCGGGTTGACCACACGGCCCCGCTCGTCGAACACCATCTCCTCGGAGACCGCATAGCCCAGCGCTTGAACCATCCCGCCTTCCACCTGGCCGGACGCCGTCAGCGGGTTGACGATGCGCCCAGCGTCCACCGCCATCACCAGCCGGTCCACCCGCACCTCACCGGTTTCGATGTCCACGGTCACCTCGGCGAACTGGGCCGCGAAGGGCGGTGGAGAGGCGGGCGAGACATAGGAGGCCACCGCCATGATCTGACGCTGGTCCCGATGGTGCAGCGAGGAAAGCGCCACCTCCTCCAGGGTCACGCTCCGGCCGTCCGGCGCCCAGACCCGGCGGTCCGCCAGGCGCAGCTCCCCAGGAGAGACCGGGGCGCCCCGCTCGGTCAGCAGGGCCGCCGCCACCTCCTTAATTTGCTCCGCTACCTGCTCGGCCGCCTTCACCGCTGCCGCGCCGGAGATGTAGGTCGTCGAAGAGGCGTAAGCTCCCTTATCGAAGGGGGTGAAATCCGTATCCGAGGAGTAGACGATGATATCCTCCACCGGGCATCCCAGCACCTCCGCCACCATCTGGGCGATGACCGTGTCGGAGCCGGTGCCCAGATCCGTGGCGCCGATCAGGAGGTTGAAAGATCCATCATCGTTCATCTTGATGCTGGCCGCGCCCATGTCCAGATACGGAATGGCCGTCCCCTGCATCACGCACGCCACACCGATCCCCCGGCGCAGATGCGGCTGGCCCGGCACCCGGTGCCAATCCGGGTTCCCGAATTTTTCATGCCAGCCCACATAGGCGGCGCCGTAGCGGACGCACTCCGGCAGCCCACAGGTATGCACAATCTCGGGGCGTGGCTCTCGCCCCTCGCTCCACGCCCGGCTGAAGGGATGCTCCTGACCCGCCCTCAGGGCGTTCTTCAGGCGGAACGCCAAGGGGTCCAGCCCCAGCGCTCGAGCGATCCGCTCCATATGGACCTCAACGGCGAAGAAGCCCTGAGGAACCCCATAGCCCCGGAAGGCACCCGACGGCGGCGTGTTGGTGTAGACCACATCGGCGTGGAAGCGGATCCGTGGCTCGCCCTTCTCATCCCACGCGGGATACAGGGCCATCGCCTTGTGGCCGGTGTTGCCGGCCACCGTCAGGGCGTGGCTGCCGTAGGCCCCTGTGTCCGAAAGGACGACCATCTCGTTCGCCACAATGGTCCCATCCCGTTTCACACCGGTGCGCATGCGGATGCGCATCGGATGGCGGGAGCGGGCCGCGACGAACTCCTCCTCCCGGGTCCACTCCAGCCGAACCGGGCGGCCTGTGGCGATGGTCAGATGCGCAGCGATGTCCTCGATCAAGACCTCCTGCTTGCCGCCGAAGCCGCCGCCGATCCGCGGCTTGATCACCCGGATCCGCTTGGGAGGAAGGCCCAGCACCGGCGCCAGGATCCGCCGCACATGGAAGGGAACCTGCGTTGAGGTGCGGATCACCAAGCGGTCGTCCTCATCCCAGTAGGTGATCACCACATGGGTTTCCAGGCTGGATTGCTGGACCTTGGGAACTACATATTCGCCCTCAAAAATGTAATCGGCCTCCTCAAAGCCTTTATCCACCTCGCCGATCTCAATGTGGATCTGGGCGGCCAAGTTCCGAGAGGGATCCGAGCCGTTGAAGGGCACGTATTCCGGCTCATCGTGGATCACCGGCGCCCCGAGCTTCATGGCATCGCGGGGATCCAGGACGGCCGGCAGCTCCTCATATTCCACCTCGATCAGCTCCAGCGCCTTCTCGGCGATCTCAGGGGTCTCCGCCGCCACGAAGGCCACCCGATCCCCGACAAAGCGGACCTTTGAATCCAGCGAGAACGTGTCCAGCGGCCCGGGGATGGGATCCGATTGCCCGGCTGTGGAGTAGACCACACGGGGGATGTCCTGATACGTCAGAACAGCCACCACCCCGGGCAGCGCCCGGGCCCGGCTCACATCGATCCGTTTGATGCGCGCATGGGGGACCGGGCTCTTGAGAACTTTGGCGTGCAACATGCCGCGGATCTCAAAGTCATCGGTGAAGGCGGGTTTCCCCTGCACCAGACGGAGGGCGTCCACTTTCTTTTCCGGCTTCCCCACGACGCGGGTCTCCGGGACCGGCTGGGGCAAGACGATGGTGGGCAAGACGATGGTGCGAGTTTGAAGACCGGCACCCCCTCCCGGCTCCGGAGGGGCGATTTCCCCCGCCGGGAACATCTCACCCAGAGGGAGCGAGGCCTCCGGTGGGATGAACATCCGCCGGGTCTCCTCCTCGATGGAGGGGACGGGCTCCCCACGCATTCGGGCTGCTGCCCGCAGCACAGCCTGGACGGGCTTCAGATAGCCTGTGCAACGGCAGAGGATCCCGCTGAAGGCCTCGCGGACTTCTTCTTCCGTGGGATTCGGATTGCGATCCAGGAGGGCTTTGGCGGCCAACACAAGAGCGGGGGTGCAGAAACCGCATTGAATCGCTCCGGCCTCTACGAAGGCCTCTTGAATGGGATGCAGGCCCTCCGTCCGTCGCCAGCCCAGCTCCGGCACCCGCCCCAACCCTTCAATCGTGAGAATGGAACGGCCATCCACCTTGGCCGCCAGGGTCACGCAGGAGAGGATGGGGGCGCCATCGAGGAGGACCGTGCACATCCCACATGAGCCGTCGTCGCAACCGTGCTTCACCCCATAGTATCCAGCGCGGCGCAATAGATCCAGGAGGCGCGTGGATGGGGCGATCGAAAACGCCTGCCGCTCGCCGTTGATGATCAAGGCGATTTCCATAATTCACCCCCAGGTCCCAGGTGAAGAATAAAGAGGCTCCCATAAAGCGGGACCCATTTTGATTGTAGCATACATCTTATGCTCATTTCGGAGCCACCGCCTCTCCCTGTAGCCCCTTGGGCTGTGGGGACGGAGCCCTTTCGCCCCCTCGCCCGGGCTCCGAACGGCGTAACCCCTAAAAAAAGGGCGGGGCCAGGTGCCGAACGCACCCAGCCCCGCCCGAATCCAACGAACCGGCAACCCAGGCTTCTATGCGGGCACGGGTTCAGCCAGCGCAGGAGCCTCAAACTCTTCAATGGGGGGCTGCTCCATCAGATACGCATGCATCGCCCGGGCCGCCCGCATCGCTGCCGCGGACGCCGTCACCACCAGATCCGGCCCGGTGACCCCGTCGCCCGCCGCAAACACCCCCGGCCGAGAGGTCCGACCCTCCGCATCCACCCGAAGGAGGCCCCCTTTGGAGGCCTCCAGGCCTGGCGTGGCGCGGACGATCGTGGGATCCGCCCGGAAGCCTAACGCCAAGACCGCTGCATCAACCGACACGATGAAGTTCGATCCTGGAATCGGCACCGGGCGCCGGCGGCCGCTCTCATCGGGCTCCCCAAGCGCCATGCGAACGAACTCGATCGCAGTCAAACGGCCACCCTCCCCGAGGAAGCGGAGAGGAGCCACCAGGAACTCAAATCGAACACCTTCCTCCCGGGCCTTCTTGCGCTCCTCCCGATTCCCCGGCATCTCCGCCTCGCTGCGCCGATAGTAAATCGTTACCTCCTCCGCCCCTAGACGGATCGCTGTCCGGGCACAGTCCATCGCTGTGTCGCCGCCGCCGATCACCGCCACCCGGCGACCGACCCGCGGAGGCTCCCGCTTCTCCGGGGGGAGATCCTCCAGAGGCAGATTCGCCCGCATGAGGAAGTCCAAGGCCATATAGACCCCCTCCAGGTTCGCCCCTTCCCAATCCGGCTCCACCGGGCGCCATGTCCCCACCCCTAAGAAGATCGCCTGATACCCCTGGGCAAACAGATCGTCTAAGGTGAGATCCTGACCGATTCGGACACCGGTGATGAACTGAACCCCCAACGCCTCGAGATCGGTGACCTTCTGATCGATGACCGCCTTAGGCAGCTTAAAGGCGGGGATGCCATAGCGCAGCAGTCCACCGGGCTTCGGCATGGCCTCAAAGACCGTCACCGAGTGCCCTTGTCGGGCGAGGAACTCCGCGACCGTCAGCCCGGCCGGGCCCGAGCCGACAACCGCCGCCCGTCGGCCGGTGGGCGGGGCGCGGTGGATCGGAAGGGCGCCCTGGCGGCGCTGGAAGTCCGCCACAAAGGCTTCCAGCTTGGTGATGTTGATCGGCTTGCCATAAGCCGAGAGGGTGCACGACCCCCGGCATGTTTGCGGCGGGCAGACCCGCCCGCAGATCTCTGAGAGAAAAGAGGTCTGGCGGAACACCTGGGCGGCCCGCAGGAAATCCCCCTGTTCGATGAACCAGAGGGCGGTCGGGATATCGTTGTGAAGCGGGCACGCCTGGATGCAGGGGGCGGGATCCGGGCAGTGAAGGCAGCGGGCAGCTTCCAGAGGAGCGGTAGCTTCATCATATCCGATTAAGACCTCCGCGAAATCGAATCGACGAGCCTCGGGGGGACGTTCAGCGGGGAAAACGGGCAACAGACGGGTGCGAACCTTCCGCTCGATTACGAATTCATCGCCAGGAATATGCGGGATCATCCAGGCCCTCCTGTTTCAGATTCCCCATTTCATCTTAAAAGACAGCTGGATTGAGCTATAGTGAAAACATTCACATCACATTTCGTGACAAAAATCACAGGTGGTTCGCCTGGACAAGCGGCGCTCTTTGCCGACTCGCCGACCGTTGGCCTCGGAAGCGGCTCTGATGAATCGTTAATTGGCCTCTAATCTGCTTCTGACAACCTTTCCATAATGTAAGTGCTGAGTCGAGAAGGGGGTTATGAGCCGCCGAGAGCGGCCCACACCTGACGAAAACCGCCCGGTCGAAGAGGCTTTTCCAGCGCATCCCTTGTGGAGGTATGGCGGATGAACCTGAACCGGTATACGGAGAAGGCCCAGGAGGCATTGCTCGAAGCGCAACGGCTTTCCGAAGAATACCGGCATCCGGCCATTGAGAACGAGCATTTGTTGCTCTCCTTATTGCGCCAGTCCGACGGCGTGGTGCCGCAGGTGGTACGTCGGGCCGGAGCCGATCCCCAGGAGATGATCGAGGAGCTGGAGCGCTATCTGGCCGGGCGCCCGAAGGTTTACGGGGCCGGCGAGGTGGGCCTTTCCCGCTCGGCCGCCGAGACCCTTCGCCAGGCGGAGCGGGAAGCTCAGGCGATGCGCGACGACTACGTCAGCACGGAACACCTGCTCCTGGCGATGGCCGATCGGGCGGACGGCGCGGCGGGCGCCGTCCTGCGGCGGCGGGGCCTGAGCCGCGACGCGATCATGCGGGCCCTGGCCGCCATCCGCGGCGCTCACCGGGTGACCTCCCCCACGCCTGAGAGCACCTATCAGGCCCTGGAGAAGTACGGGCGGGACCTCACGGCGCTGGCCCGCCAAGGGAAGCTGGACCCCGTCATCGGGCGCGATGAGGAGATCCGCCGCGTCATCCAGATCCTGTCCCGGCGGACCAAGAACAACCCCGTCCTGGTGGGCGACGCCGGTGTGGGGAAGACGGCGATCGTGGAAGGCCTGGCCCAGCGCATCGTCCGCGGCGACGTCCCAGAGGGCCTGAAGAACAAGCGGATCGTGCAGCTGGACATGGGGGCCCTGGTGGCCGGGGCCAAGTACCGGGGCGAGTTCGAGGAGCGCCTGAAGGCGGTCCTCAAAGAGATCGCCGACGCCCAGGGCGAAATCGTCTTGTTCATCGACGAGATCCACACCGTGGTCGGCGCCGGGCGGGCGGAAGGGGCGCCTATGGACGCGGCCAACATCCTCAAGCCGATGTTGGCCCGGGGGGAGCTGCATTGCATCGGCGCGACCACCCTGGACGAATACCGCCAGTATATCGAGAAGGACCCGGCCCTGGAGCGCCGCTTCCAGCCGGTCTATGTCGATGAGCCCTCGGTGGAAGAGACCATCAGCATCCTGCGGGGGCTCAAGGAGCGCTACGAAGTCCACCACGGGGTGCGCATCACGGACGCGGCGGTGATCGCCGCCGCCACCCTGAGCCATCGTTACATCCCGGACCGTCGGCTGCCGGACAAGGCGATCGACTTGATCGACGAGGCGGCCGCCCGGCTGCGCATGGAGATGGACTCCAAGCCGACGGAGCTCGATGAGCTGGACCGCCGCATCCTGCAGCTGGAGATCGAACGGGAGGCTTTGAAGAAGGAGCGGGACGAAGCCAGCCGGGAGCGGTTGGCGGCCATCGAGCGGGAGATCGCCGAGCTGCGGGAGCGGGCCGATGCCCTCCGCATCCAATGGGAGCGGGAGAAGACCGTCATCCAGAGGGTCCGTCAAATCAAGGAACAGATCCAGCAGACCCAGCACCAGATCGAGATGGCTGAGCGCCGGCTGGACTACGAAGAAGCCGCCCGCCTGCGCTACGGCGTCCTGCCGGATCTGGAGCGGCAGCTCCGGGCGGCGGAGGAGGAGCTGAACGCCCTGAGCCGCGGCAAGCGTTTGCTGAAGGAAGAGGTGGACGCCGAGGACATCGCCCGGGTGGTGGCCGCGTGGACGGGCATCCCGGTGGTCCGCCTGATGGAGGGTGAGACCGAGAAATTGCTGCACCTGGAGGCTCGCATCCATGAGCGGGTGGTCGGCCAGGAGGATGCCGTGCGGGCGGTGGCCAACGCCGTGCGGCGGGCCCGGGCCGGCTTGAAGGATCCCAATCGGCCCATCGGGGTCTTCCTCTTCTTGGGCCCGACGGGCGTGGGCAAGACCGAGCTGGCCAAGGCCCTCGCGGAGGCGCTCTTCAACGACGAACGGGCCATGGTCCGCATCGATATGAGCGAATACCAGGAGAAGCACACCGTCAGCCGATTGATCGGAGCCCCGCCCGGCTATGTGGGCTATGAGGAAGGCGGCCAGCTCACGGAGGCCGTGCGGCGCCGACCCTACACGGTGGTGCTCTTCGATGAGATCGAGAAGGCCCATCCGGAGGTCTTCAACGTCCTGCTCCAGGTCTTCGACGAAGGCCGGCTGACCGATGGCAAGGGCCGCACGGTGGACTTCAAGAACACGATCATTATCATGACTAGCAACATCGGGAGCCAGTGGATCAAGGAGCTGGCCGGGCAGGATGAAATCAAGATGCGCCAGCTGGTCCTCAGCGCCCTGGACCAGCACTTCCGCCCCGAGTTCTTGAACCGGATCGATGAGATCGTGATCTTCCACCCGCTCACCATCGAGCACCTGCGTCAGATTGTGGAGATCCAGCTGCGCCGGCTGCGGGCGATGCTCGGGGAGCGGCGGATGGCGTTGGAGATCACCGAGGAAGCCAAACAGTATCTGGCCACCGTGGGCTACGATCCGGTTTACGGTGCCCGGCCGCTGAAGCGAGCCATCCAGCGCGAGCTGACCGATCCGCTATCGATGGAGATCCTGAAGGGCACGTTCCGCGAGGGCGACACAATCCGGGTGGATCTGCGGGACGGCCGGCTGATCTTCGAGCGGGCGGAGGAGGCCGCCCCCGCCCGCGCGGCATAATCCGCGATGGGATCCACGATGTGGGGGGCGCCCACAAGGGGCGCCCCTACATCGTTCCTCGAGAACATTTCCATTCGGAGTTACGCATGTTGCTCTATCGCATCCGCTGGTCTGGCGAAGAACCTGTTCGTGGTCTGGCTCCGGCAGCCTTGTTACTGCATGGCTGGGGCGGGGATGAATCCTCGATGGCAGTCTTCGAAACCGCCTTCCCGCCGGGATGGCTCTTGGTTCGCCCTCGGGCCCCCTACCCCTTGCCGGCAAACGGCCATGTATGGTATCCAACGACCGCGGATGGGGAACCGGATCCCCAGGCCATCGGGGAGAGCCTCGCTCAGCTGATCCAACTCCTCGATGAGCTCCCCCAGCGCCATCCCATCGATCCGCGGCGATGGCTGCTCGTGGGGTTCAGCCAGGGCGGGGCCATGGCCGCGCGGCTGGCCCTGGAGGTCCCAGAGCGGATCGCCGGGCTCGCGGTGTTCAGCGGATTCCTGCTCGAATCCCCCGATTCGATCAGGCCCCCTTCCCCGTTGGGCTTTCCGGTTTTTATCGCCCACGGCCTCCACGATCCCTTGGTCCCCATCGAACGGGCTCGTCAGCTGTGCGAGCGATTGAGGCACTTGGGGGCGGAAACGACTTGCATCGAATATGCAGGGGGCCATAAAACCGATGTGGAAGCCTGGCGCGCATTTAAAGCATGGTTAAGCCGGATCACCTACCCACAGATCGAATAAGCGAGCATGAGTTGAACAGTTGGTTTTTCTGGGGTTTTTGGGGCGGAGCCGCGCGCCAGATC
>NZ_JBHOQJ010000094.1:0-14203 GCF_042408365.1 Thermoflexus sp. | reverse complement strand
CTACAGGCGCGCGGCTCGGCCCCCAAAAGCCCCCAGGAGGAAACCGCTGTTAGAACTCTGAAAAGCCCTGCAGGACTACCAAGGAATCCCTTTGTGACAAAAAGAAGGGGTATAATCGTAACAGATATGGGAACCTCCGAGCGGATGGTTGAGCTTCAATTCGCCTGGCGATCGCTCCAGGGACCCCGTGTGATCGCCCGGTTCCAGGCGGCGATCGAGGGGGAGGATCCGGTGATGCGCCGGGTCTTCTGCCGTCTGGTGGCGCTGCTGGAAGCCCGGATCCCACCCGGGGTGGAGGACCCGCTGCTGACCCCGGAGACGTTCCGGGGCCTGGAGGGGAAACGGGTGCGGGTCCCCGAGGAGGCGCTGGAGGGACTGGTCCTCCCCCTGAAACGGGAGACCCTCACGGGCGGTCTGCGCATTCCATATTTTCGGTGAAGCGTGACCTACCCGAAATCCGAGGAGGTCGGGCATGCCTGCGAAGAAGACAACGGCGAGGAAGAAGGTGGCGAAGAAGGCGGCTCCGAAGAAGGCCACCCGTCCGGCGGCCCGCAAGGCGCCGGCCCGGAAGACCGTGGCCCGTCGGGCAGCGGCCCCCGAGGCGCCGGCCCAGCCTTTCAAGATCACTTACGCGACCCTGGCCGTCCCCAGCGAAGAGCTCCATATCCGCTACGAGGTCGCCCTCGCCAAGGTTCGGGAGAGCTTAGGCGAGACGCTGCCGATGGTCATCGATGGCCAGCCGCGATACACCGACCGCACCTTCGAGGATCGCTCCCCGATCAACACCGATTGGCTGCTCGGGGTCTTCCAGCGGGGAACCCCTCGGGATGTCGACGATGCGGTGGCCGCGGCCAAGGCCGCTTTCCCGATTTGGGGCCGGTTGCCCTGGACGGAGCGGGTGAAGATTATGCGGCGGGCGGCGGATCTGATCAGCGAACGGGCCTTCGAGATCGCCGCCCTGATGAGCTTGGAGGTGGGCAAGAACCGGTTGGAGGCCCTTGGGGATGTGGAGGAGACGGCCGATCTGATCCGCTACTATTGCGATCAGATGGAGGCCAACGACGGCTACATCAAGCCGATGAAGCAGGAATCCCCCAAGCACCACAACCGCAGCGTGCTCAAGCCCTATGGGGTTTGGGCGGTGATCTCCCCCTTCAACTTCCCGCTGGCCCTGGCCGGCGGCCCCTCCGGCGCCGCGCTGCTGGCCGGCAACACCGTCGTTTTCAAGCCGGCCTCCGATACCCCTTACGTCGGCTATAAGCTCTACGAGATCTTCCGGGACGCCGGCGTGCCCCCGGGGGCCTTCAATTACATCACCGGCAGCGGCAGCGAGGTGGGGGATCCCCTCGTCTTGCACCCGGACGTCGCGGGGATCACCTTCACCGGCAGCTACGAAGTGGGGATGTCCATCTACCGCAAGGTGGCGGCTTCCACCAAGCACCCCAAGCCCATCATCCTGGAGATGGGCGGCAAGAACCCGGTGATCATCAGCCGCCACGCGGATTTGGATCGGGCGGCCCTGGGGTGCATGCGCTCGGCCTTCGGCCTCCAGGGCCAGAAGTGCTCGGCCGCCTCGCGGATCTATGTGGAGCGCCCGGTTCGGGACGCCTTCCTGGAGAAGTTCCTGGACCTCACCAGCCAGATCCGGATCGGCGATCCGACCCAGCGGGATGTTTTCCTGGGGCCGGTGATCAACCGCGCCGCCTACGAGAAGTTCCAGCGCTATATGGAGATCTTGCGGCGCGATGGGGTGGTCCTCTTCGGGGGCAACGTCCTGACGGACGGGGAGTTCGCCAAGGGCTACTTCGTGGAGCCCACGGTGGTGGACGGCCTCCCGCCGGACCATCCGTTGCTCAAAGAGGAGATGTTCCTGCCGATCACGTGTATCGTGACCGTGGATTCCCTGGACGAGGCCATGCGCTACGCGAACGCCGTGGATTATGGGCTGACCGCCGGCTTCTACAGCAACGATCCGGATGAGATCCAATGGTTCTTCGATCACATTGAGGCGGGCGTGACGTATGTGAACCGGGCGGCGGGGGCGACCACCGGGGCGTGGCCCGGCTACCAGCCCTTTGGCGGCTGGAAGGCCAGCGGCTCCACCGGCCGGGGCTCCGGAGGGCCATACTACTTGATCCAGTACCTGCGGGAGCAGAGCCAGACGGTGATCGATTAAGGGCCGCTGTTCGCCGTCGGGCGCTTCAGCGCCCGTTTCTTCAATCTTTGTAGGGGCACCCCTTGTGGGTGCCCCTACATGGGTGTTGCAGCCATGCTGAGCGGCGTCGTTTTGGAGAGCGAGGGATACCGATTGCTGGGCCGTTTCTATCAAGCGGATGGGCCGGGCCCCCATCCGACTTTGGTGATGGCCCATGGGATCGCTGGTGTGGAGCTCAATCTGGACCTGGCGGATGTCCTGCGGGATGCTGGATGGAACGTGCTGGCCTTTCATTACCGGGGTTGTTGGGGAAGCGAGGGCCCCTATCGCATTGCGACCCTGGTCGAGGACGTTCAGGCGGCGATCGGGTGGGCGATGGCGCAGCCCAGCGTGGATCGCCATCGCGTGGTCCTGTTGGGCTACAGCATCGGCGGCTGGGCTGCTGTGTTGGCAGCGGTTCAGGATCCCCGGGTCTATGCCCTGATCACCCTCTCCGCCGTCAGCGATCTGCGGGCCTGGACGCCGGATGATGCTATGCTGGCGGATTGGGTTCGCTTTATGAACGGAATGAGCGTGGAGGCTTTGCGGGAGGAGCTGAGGGCCCAGGCGGGGACGGCGCAACCGGTGGATGTGGTGGATCGCCTTTCACCGCGCCCCATGCTGATCGTCCATGGGACGGCGGACCCTGTGGTGCCCCATCGACACAGCCTGGCGCTGCATCATCGGGCGGGTTTGAACACGGATCTGGCGCTCATCGATGGTGGTGACCATCGCTACACCGGGCGCCGTCGGGTGATGATTCAACGTATCCAGCGATGGCTTGAGCAGATCTGCAGGTCGTGATGAGCAGATGGAACCGCTGGAGTTGTTAATTCAGATCAATTTCATCATCGTCGCCGCCCTACTGATCGCCTCGTTCTCCCTTTTGGTCTACCTCCTGGCTTATTATTTCCGGAGCCGGAGCGCGCGAGGGGCGGCCTGGCTGCTGATCTCCGTGTTCACCGTCTACCTGGGTGATCTGGTCCTCTTCTTCGTTGGAGATCCCCGTGCGGCGGAGCGCTGGTTGCGGTTGCAATGGTTAGGCATCGCCGTCGCACCGGCCGCCTACGCGCACCTCACGGATGCGCTGTTGGAGCGCACGGGCTCTTTTTCCCCATGGCGTCGGTGGGCGGTGCGGGGGGCCTACGGTCTGGGGATCGTCTGGTTTCTGTTGGCCCTGGGAACGGATCTGCTGGTCCATGATGGGGCTGCGGACGGTCGCGCCTTCCACCTGTGGGCGGGCCCTCTCTTCCCCCTCTTTTTAGTCTATTTCATCGGCGGGGTGGCGTGGGGGGTGGTGAACGCCTGGCGGGCCCGCCGGCGGACGCTGATCTCCACCCATCGGCGGCGGATGATGTATCTGACGGCAACCATGATCGCCCCTGCCATCGGGGTCTTCCCCTACCTGCTTCTGATCGGGCGCACCCTTCCATCCTTCCCGGCAGTGTTCTGGGGCCTGGTCGCTCTCAGCAATGTGATCATTGGGACCATGCTGTTCGGCATGGTCTATGCGGTGGGTTACCTGGATGTGCTGGTGCCCGATCGGGTGATCAAGCAGCGCTGGATCGATTACCTGCTCCGGGGGCCCGTTCTGGCCACCTTCGTGGTGCTCGTGATGTTCGGGCTCAGCCGGGTGAGCCACGTCCTCGGCCTGCCGCTCGCCCTCCTCCTGCCCTTGGTCGCTGCGGTAGCCATTGTGAGCTATGAGCTCCTCAGCGGTTGGATCCGCCCCTTCTTCGAATGGCTTTTCCTCCGACGGGATGTCTCGGAGCTGGCTCGCATACGCCGGCTGAGCGATGGGATGATCACCAGCCGGGATCTCCGGCAGTTCATGGAGGGGATCCTGGCGCTCATATGCGAGGCCCTCCGCTCCCCGACCGGATTCGTGGTCCGGATCACCCCGGCGGGGATCGAGCCGGTTGCCTCCTTCGGATCGATCGAACGGGCCTCTATTGAGGAGACGCTCTCCATCGTGGAGCGTTCGACGGACGGCCCGATCGCGGCCGATGGGTTCTGGGTGTGGCCGTTGAGGAGCCGCGTGGACGATCGCCTTCTGGGCGCGATCGCGGTGGCCCAGCCCATTCACGATGCCCCGCTGGAGACCTTGCGGGAGACCATTCAAGGGTGGGTGGCTCGCGCGGCGGCTGCCCTGGAGGACCGGATGCTTCAGGAGCGAGCGTTGAGCGCGCTGGAGAAAGTTGCGGAAGAAGTCAGCCGCCTGCGTCAGCCCGAGCAGGAGCCTTCCGCCGCGCCGCTCATCGAGCACCCGGAGTTCACGCATTGGGTGAAGGAGGCCCTGGCCCACTACTGGGGTGGCCCCCGCCTCCTGCAGAGCCCCCTCCTGCAGCTGCGGATCGTCCAGCAGGCGATCGAAGCGCACGATGGCAACCCGATCCGAGCCCTGCGGGCGGTTCTATTGGAGGCCATCGAGCAGCTCCGGCCGGACGGGGAGCGGAAGTTGACGGCTCCGGAGTGGTTGCTTTACAACCTGCTGGAGCTGCGCTTCATCCAGGGCCGTAAAGTCCGGGAGATCGCTCAACGCCTGGCCCTGAGCGAATCGGACCTTTATCGCAAGCAACGGGCGGCTATCGAGGCGGTCGCTATGGTCCTGTCCGAGATGGAGCGACGGGCCGCCCGCGCTTCAGGGGAGGAAGTTCCTCCCTCGAAACCCGTAGAGCCGGAGCAAGAGTCATAGAGCTTGATCCATAGCAGGGGCACCCCTTGTGGGCGCCCGACGCGGGGCTCCAGGGCAGGCACAAGGCCTGCCCCCACAAGGGGTGTCCTAGAGCAGGCTTGTGGGATCCATTCCCCTGAGCCAGGAGGGTAGAGTCTCCGATGATACGGATCGGACTGGATGCCCGGTTGCTGGCGTATCGGCGAGAGGGCATCGCCCGATACATCCTCGAACTGGCCGCTCGTCTCCCTCGGGTGATCGATGATCCGGAAATCCGCTTGCTCATCTTCCAGAGCCGGAAGGATCCCAACGCCCGTGTGGCCGCGCCCAACACGCGCACGGTTTACGTCTGGACTCCTCCTCATCACCGTTGGGAGCAGCGGACGTGGCCGCTGGAGGTGGCGATCCGGCGGGTCTCCTTGCTCCACAGCCCGGACTTCATCCCCCCGTTCTCCGGCTCCTTCCACAGGGTCATCACCATCCACGATCTGCACTTTCTGAAATACCCGGACTTCATGACCATGGAGAGCCGGCGCTATTATGCGGGGCAGATCGAGAAGGCGGTCCGGCTGGCTGACCATATCATCGCGGTCTCCCAGACCACGCGGGCGGATCTCATGGCTTATTTCGGTTTGCCTTCCGATCGGGTCTCGGTGGTTTACGAAGGAGCCAGTGAGGTCTACCGACCGCTTCCTTCAGAGACGATAGAGGAAGCCTTGGGGCGCCTGGGCTTGAAGCCGGGATACATCCTGTTTGTGGGGACGTGGGAGCCGAGGAAGAACCTCCCCATGTTGTTGCGGGCTTACGCCCGGCTGTTGGATCGCCGCCCGGAGGCCCCGCCGCTGGTTCTGGCCGGCCGGCGGGGCTGGCTTTATCAAGAGATCCTGGAGTGGCCGCACCGTCTTCATATCACCGATCGTTTGCGCTGGGTTGAGGGGCCCGATGATCTCACCCTGGCGGCTCTCTACAACGGGGCGGCTTTCTTGGTTTTCCCCTCGCTGTACGAAGGGTTCGGCCTGCCCGCTCTGGAAGCGATGGCCTGCGGCACCCCCGTGATCGTCAGCGATCGGGGGGCATTGCCCGAAGTGGTCGGCGATGCCGGGCTCATCCTTCCAGCGGAGGAGGAATCCCGCTGGACGGAGGCCATGGAAGCGCTCCTGGAGGACGCGGAGGCGCGGGAGCGGATGCGTCGGAAGGGCCAGGAGCGGGCCGCCCTGTTCTCCTGGGATCGCGCAGCCGCGGAAACCTGGGCGATCTACCGCCGGGTGTTGGGCCGGTGAACGGCTCTGGAGGCGGATCCGAATTTCCCTTTCTTCTCCCCTCCTATGGGGGTTTGGGGACCGCCAAAGGCAGCCCCCAAACCCCAAAGATCCTCTCGTTGAGGATGAACGAGCTGCGGCGATGATCCTGTTTCTGGTTCCCGAGCTTCCCGATCCTCCAAATAAAGGGGGAGCGATCCGGGCGTTTCACGTGCTGCGGCGGCTGGCCCAGCTGGCACCGGTGGTGGTGCTGGCCCTCGCCGAGCGAGCCGATGAGCCGCCTGCGATCTGGCAATCCATGGCCCAGGAGATCTTTCTCTTCCCTTGGCGCCCGCGATCCCTCAGGGCCCGGCTCAGGCAGCTGGTCGCCTCGTCGCAACCGGATCTGGCCTTCCGATATCGGACGCCCGCCCTGATCGAAGGGCTCAGGCGGGTGCTGCGGGAGCGTCCGATTCGCGCCATCCACATCGAAGGCCTTGAGATGGCTTGGTCGGTGGAGCATCTGCTGGAGGTCCCTCTCCGGGCACGACCGATCCTGGTGCTGGACGAGCTGAACGCGGAATATCGGTTGCAGGAGCGGTTGTTCCAGGCGGATCGGAGGGATCCCCGGCGATGGCCGGGGGCGCTTTATTCGGGGATCCAGGCCCGCCGGCTGCGGCGCTACGAAGCCCATATCGTGCGCCGGGTGGATCACGTGGTCGCAGTCTCGGAGCTGGATGCCCGCGATTTGGAGGCCCTGGGGGCCGTCCGTCCGCCTGTGGTCGCCCCGAACGGGGTGGATACAGGGTTCTTCCACCCGGAGGCCGTGGCGCCGTTTCCCCTTGGCGAGCTCGCCTTTGTGTTCACCGGATCCATGGATTACCGTCCGAACATCGATGCGGCCCTATGGCTGGCCCGCGCGGTCTGGCCCACGGTGCGCGCCGCCCTGTCCCAGGCTCGGCTCTACTTGGTCGGCCGCCGTCCCTCCCCGGCCGTGCGTCGCCTTCAAGAGATCCCCGGCATCCACGTGGTCGGGGAGGTCCCCGATGTGCGCCCCTATCTGGCAGGGGCCACGGTCTACGTGGCGCCCCTGCGGGCGGGTGGGGGAACCCGCTTGAAGATCCTGGAGGCGATGGCGATGGGGAAGGCCATCGTCAGCACCCCGATGGGATGCGACGGGTTGTCCGTGGTGGATGGGGAACACGTCTGGCTGGCCGACGGGGAGGCGTTCGCTGAGGCCATGGTGGCCCTGGCGCAGGACCCGGCTCGTCGGAAGGCGCTGGGGGAAGCGGCCCGTCGCCTGGCCGTGGCCCGTTACGACTGGGCGCAGACATTAGCCCCCCTCGAGGCCCTGTATCGAGCGGAGATCCTCCGGCGATAACGGGAGGCGTCACGGCATCGCCTCGTTCCCCAGCCCCCTCAGCGACCGTGCTCATCTGTCTATCATCATCATGGGCACCGATCGGTTGAAAACGGGCCCGCCATCTGGGTGGGTTTCAATCGGCCGCGTTTCCTCGCCATGAAAGGCTTCGCGCCTTTCATCTCCGGCATCGCCTTAGCGACGTTCTTCCCCGATGTGGTGTGGGAGGCCGCCCAGGGCGCCATCGGGCCGGCCCTGGCGGGGATCGCGGCGATGTTGCCGGATGCCCTGGGCTCCCGATTCGCCCGCTGGTTGGAGCAGCCGAATCGAGCGGTCGATCCCTCAGACGATCCGCCGGACCCCGGCGCGATCGCTCGGGCCGTGAAGGAAGCCATCGAACAGGCCGCGGCGGAAGGCCGCACCATTCGCCTGATGCTCCACACCCTGCGGGTAGGGCCGGACGCGTGGCGGCGATATATCGTGCGTTTCGATCTCGATCGAGGAGCGGTCGAGGTCCGGATCGGCCCCGTGGTGAGCACCGGAGGGCGTCCCGTCCGCGGGACAGCGCTTTCCCTCCCTCCCGTGTGTCTTCCTCTCGGCGTCCCCGTTCGCTATGATTACGACCCTGAGGTGGTGGTGGACATCTTCTCTGGCACCTCGTTGGCCTTCGTGCCCGAGGATCACGCGGTGCGGATCCTGTTCCTGCCATGGCTGGGTGAGCCGTCATCCGGCGCTGGAAGAGGGGTGGGATGAGGAGGCTCCGGATCGACATTGGGGGCTTACCTCAGTCCCTTGCATATCCGGGAGGGAGGGCTTTCCGTCTTTCCCTAAACTCGCATGGCGGACTATGATGGAGCATACGCTTCGTCGCGAAAGATGAAAAAGGTGCGGGGAAGATTCCAATAGGCAAACTTTCTGCGAAGAGCAGGCTGCGTAAGCGGCCTGCCCTTCCAGAAATTCCACGAAGGGAAAGCGCTCATTTGGGGGGCACGGGGGCTGGATATGCGCGCGCCGCCGTGGGCCCCTGCTGGGGGAGGAACGTGGGGAAACGCGCGTTGGTGTTGTCCGGTGGAGGCGGGCGGGGGGCTTATGAGGTGGGGGCGATCCGCGCCCTCTATCGGGCCAGGCGGATCGCTGGTATGTGCGCCTCACCGGTGAGGTGGAGCGGCCCGATCCACTTCCCCGCGAGGGGGAGCCAGTGGGGGTGGATTTGGGGCTTTCCTCGTTCCTGGTTCTGTCCGACGGAACGCGGGTGGCGGCCCCGAAGCCGCTGGCCAGGAAGCTGCGCGGGCTTCGCCGTCGCTCGAAGCAGCTCGCCCGCAAGCAGAAAGGATCCCGCAACTACGCCAAGGCTTCTTTGCGGTTGGCCAGATGGCACCGTCGGATCCGGAACCTCCGCCGCGATTTTCTGCACCAGGTCCTCACCGGACTGGCGAAAACCCAGCCGGTTTTGGTGGTGGAGGCGCTGAACGGGCGGGGGAGGGTCCGGGGCCGGCTTTCCCGGTCGATCGCCGATGTGGGATGGGGGATGTTCCTTCGGTTCCTGGCCTACAAAGCCCAATGGTATGGCGCACAGCTCCTTGTGGCCCCGCCGGATTTCCCCGTCCACCCGGTGTGGCTCGGGGTGTGGAGGGGTGGGGCCGAAGGTGTCCCTGTCGGTGCGGGTGTTTCGGTGTGCGGTGTGCGGGCTGGAGATCGACCGGGATCTGAACGCCGCGCTGAACCTACGCGCCTATGGGTTGGCCGCCCTGAAAGGCCCTACCGCGAGTTCCGCGGGAAGTGACGCCTGTGGAGATCGGCTCTGCGGCGGAACGGGCCTCCGGGCCCGGTCTACGAGCACCCGGTCGATGAAGCAGGAAGTGACCGGTCATCTGTGGAACCCCGCGGGGTGAAATAGATGACTATGAGTCACGGAACGGCTGCTCTCGGGGTTCACGTACGCTCTGTATTACCTCTTCGGGAAAGTCTATCTGCGGCGTTATGAAACACCGACCCTGTTCGCCTATGCGATGCCCGTGGGGGCTCTGAGCCTGCTTCCCCTGATCTCGTTCCACCACCCAGGGCCCCTGGCTTGGGGCGCCGTCGCGTTCCTGACCCTGTGTTCCACCTACTTGGCCTATTCGATCTATTACGCCGGTCTGCGACAGCTGGAAGCCACGCGGGCCGCCGTGGTGGCCACGCTGGAGCCGGTGGTGGCGACCGTCGTCTCATACCTGATGTGGGGGGAACGCTTTGGCCCGCTGGGTTATCTGGGGGCGGGGCTGGTGATCTTAGGCGTGCTATGGATGGTGCAAGCCCCGCTCCCCCCGGCGGCGATGCCATCCGAGGAACGCTAGGGGAACAGCCTCGCTCCTCCTACATCAGGCGCTGATAGACCCAACGCCCTCCCACCATCGTGCCGACGACCTCCAGGTCCCGAAGCTCCTCCGGCGCGATCCGGAACGGATCCTTGGGGAGCACGATGAGATCCGCCCACATCCCGGGCCGCAGCCGGCCCTGCCCGCGCTCCAGCCCAGCGGCCCACGCCGGACCCACCGTATAGGCCTCCAGGGCCTCCTCGAGGGAGAGGGCCTGCTCCGGATGCCAACCATCACGAACCACCGCGGCGTGCAGCCCCCACCACGGGTTCGGCGACTCCACGGGGGCGTCGGAGCCGAAGGCCAGCCGCGCCCCGTGTTCCTTGAGGGCGCGCCAGGCATAGGCGGTGGCGCACCGCTCCCCCCAATACCGCTCCGCCATCGGGCGATCGGAGACCGCATGGATCGGCTGCATGGAGGCGAGGATCCCTAACTGGCCGAAGCGCGGCAGATCGTCCGGATGGACCAGCTGCGCGTGTTCGATGCGATGCCGCCGCGCCTCCGGCGGGATCCCCAGCCGCGCCTCCAGCTCCCGCAGTTCAGCGAAAAGATCCAGAACCTCCCGGTTGGCCCGGTCGCCGATGGCGTGAACGGCCAGCCACAGACCGGCGACGGTGGCCTGTCGGGCGGCCTCCCGCATGACCTCCAAAGACGTGAAGGCGATCCCGAAGTTTTCCGGCTCCCCCTCATAAGGGGCCAACATCCACGCGGTTCGCGGCCCCAAGGCGCCGTCCGCAAAGATCTTCACCGCCCCCACCCGCAGCCATGCGTCCCCAAAGCCCGTGCGCAGGCCAAGGGCGATCGCATGATCCAGCACGGCGAGGGGCAGATGCTGCACCACCCGAAGGGGGAGATCCCCCCGCTCGTGGAGGATCTGGAGCGCAGCGAAGGAGCGGAGGCCATCGAAGTTGTGAACGCCGGTCAGGCCCAGGGCCGCCAGCTCGTGGAGCGCCTCATAGAGGGCCTCCGCTAACTCCTCCGTTGAGGGCTCAGGGATCGCCCGCGCGATCAGATCCATCGCCCGCTCGAAGAACAGGCCAACCGGCTCCCCATGAGGATCCCGCGCGATGCGCCCGCCGGGCGGATCCGGGGTTCCCGGGGCGATCCCCGCCCGCCGCATCGCCTCCCGATTGACCCAGAGGGCGTGCCCGCTCCGGGCCCACAAGGCCACCGGGTGCGCCGGGGCCACGCGATCCAGATCGTCCGCGGTGGGGAACCTCCCCCAGCGCTCCTGCAACCAACCCCGCCCGACGATCCAAGCGCCCGGCGGCGCATACGCTGCCCGACGGGCCACGCGCGCCAGCGCCTCCTCCAACGTCGGTGTGTCGACATCCACTCCCATCCGCCGACGGGCATAACCTTCCAGGTGCAGATGGGCGTCGATCAGGCCCGGCAGCACGACCGCCCCGCCCAGATCCAGGAGACGGACGCGCGGACGCGGCCAGGACCGTGCCTCCTCGGCGGAACCCACCGCGCAAATCCGCTCGCCGGCGATGGCGATGGCCTCCGCCACCGGTCGCTCGGGATCCTGGGTGTAGATCCGGGCGTTCCAGAGGATCCACTCGGCATCCTGCATGGGTTCTCGCTCCTCGGATGGGGCTTCCAGGGGACCAGCTCCAGCCGCTCAGCGAAGCAGGCCCCGGAGGACCTGAGGGCCGGTCGGCTGAGGGCTTCCCCCCTCCGGCTCAAGGGTCACCCCGATCCGGAGGTAAGCGGCGAGGTTCAAGGGGACGGTCACCGTATAAATCCCATAGGGCCGAGGATGGGTGCGGAAAGTGCCGCCGCTGACCCGGCGGTCCGCGGCGTCCACGAACCAGACCTGATAGACTCGGCCTTCGGGGGGAACCGCCAGCCCCTTAGTGACCAGCAGCCCTTGGCGGTCTTCCAGGATCAGATACCCTTCCGCCTCCGGGGCCGCCTCCGCGCCCTGAAGCGGAATGACCACCGGAGCCGCGGGGAACCGGGTGGAGAAAACCTGAGGCGCCAAGAGGATCAGCCCGAGGAGGGCGGCCACCAGGGCGACCCCCATCCCCAACCACCGCCAGCCGGCCCGCTCGGGCCTCCGCGCCCGGGCCATCAGGCGGGCCCGCAGGCGGGGCGGCGGGGGGCGCAGCGGCACCGTGTAGGCCAAGGCCGCGGCCGTCTCTCGATACCGGGCGGCCATCTCGCGGCAACCGGGGCATGTGGCCAGATGGGCCGCGACCGCCGCCGCCTCCTCCGGCGGCAACGCCCCTAACACATAGGCCACCATCTCTTCTTCAAAGACCTCATGCCAAGTGTTCATCGTCAAGGAGACCCCTCAAGATAATACGCAACATGGTTTGCGGGAGATCGTTTCGAAACAGAGCCCGCTTTCGGCGCGCCGCGCCCTGGAGGCGGCCTCAAGCCGCCGCCATCAGCGCATCGGGCGAGGCGCCTCCCAACGGATTTACGAGAGCAGGCCGTGCTCGGTCAGCCAGTCATGGATTTTGCGGAGCGCCAGGCGCAGGCGGCTCTTCACCGTGCCCAGGGGCTCCCCCAGATATTCCGCGATCTCCCGGTGCGTCCACCCGTGGAAATACGCCAGCTCCAGCACGCGCCGCTGGGATTCCGGCAGCGTCGCCATCGCCTCCCGGATGGCCTGGGCCAGCTCCTCCCGCTCCGCCAGGGTCTCCACAGCGGGGTCGGCGGCCGCCGCCTCCCTCGACTCAGGCTCGATTTCCGGAGCCTGAGGGGGGCGGGCGCGACGCCGTCGTAGCTGATCGATGGCGCGGTTGCGGATCATGGCATACAGCCAAGTGGTGAAACGACTGCGCTCCGGCATGAAGGTCCCCGCGTGCTGCCAGATGCTCCAGAACACATCCAGGACCACCTCCTCGGCCGCTCCGGGATCCCCCAGGATGCGGAGGGCGAGCGAGAACGCCCGGGCCCCGTGCCGATCGTAGAGGGCGGCCAGCGCCTGTTCGTCACCGCCCGCGATCAATGTCAAGAGGGCCGCATCTTCCAGATCGACGTAACCAGACTCCCTCACGGCCGGATCACCCAGAGTTCGGTCTGCGGGTGGCTGATCCACTCCGCCCCCCGCGGTGTGACCAGCACATCCTCCTCCAGGCCGACGTAGCCGTAACCCGGCACCTTCACGCCCAGTTCCAGGGTGAAGACATTGCCCGCCTCCACGATCCCATACGGCGTCTGGCCGTACCGCTCCCAGCGAGGCCCCAGGATCGTCGAGCCGTCATGCACCGTCCGCCCGATGTGGTGGCCCAGCGCGTGCAGATACTCTGGGTAACCCTGCTGGGTCAGGGCCCGGCGGGCGGCGGCATCCACCTCCCAGCCCTGGACGCCGGGGCGCAGGGCTTGGAAACCGGCGAGGATCGCGCCGCGGACCGCGCGGAAGGCCCGCTGGACCTCCGGGGGAGGACCATCTTCCCCTTCCCGCAACACATACCAGATCCGCTGCATATCGGAGCAGAACCCCTCCTGACGGATCCCCAGGTCCACGTGGACCAGCATGCCCGGAGCCACCTGCCGATCCCCCGGCATGGCGTGCCCCACCGGGGCCTCCGGGCCGACGGCCACGATCGGGCAGTAGTCGGGATCCCATGCGGGGGCCACACCCCTCGCCCGCATCCGCTCGTGGGCGAAGGCCTGGATCTCCCGCTCCGAGCGCCCGGGGCGTAGGAAAGCGCCCAACTCCTCGAACAGCGCCTCCGTGGTCTCCACCGCCCGTCGGATCGCCTCCACCTCCAGAGGGGTCTTCCGACCGCGGAGCGCGCCGATCAGATCCTCCGCCGAGATCAAGCGGCCCACGAAGGGCGTGCCGCTCAACAGGCGATGGAGGAGGCACCACATCCCATGGGTCAGGCCGTCGGCGGCAGGGTCGTTCTCCGAGTAATTGATGGCGATCTCCCGCGGATTCAGGCGGTGCAGCGTCTCCACCAGGGGATCCCGGATGCTCTCATCATACCCGATGACCGGGTCCCAGACCCCCAGCGCGGCCACGTTCTCCCGATCGAAGCGCCCCACGATGGCGATCCGATCCCCCTTCGCCGTAAGGATGAAAGCGGAGGTCCAGGTCACATTCAGATCGAGGATCAGATCCAGCACCGGGTCCCGCGTCTGTTCGGTCTCCCGAACGAAGGTGATCCAGGCGTCCACCCCCTTCTCGTTGAGGATCCCGATCGCCTGTCGGACCTTCTCACGGATGAGGGTCGGGTTGGGCATGAGGACCTCCGGATGCAGTTGGTTCTCCTACGGGGTTTCGGTATGAGCCAGGTGCCAAAGGCCCCCGGCTCATACCCAAAATTTTAAAGTATTCAGCCCGATTCCATCCCGTTCGGAGCTCTTGTTGCTCTGTTGTGAAAATAGAATTTCTGTGAGGGGTGGGGGGGGGGGGGGGGG
>NZ_JBHOQJ010000202.1:0-2806 GCF_042408365.1 Thermoflexus sp. | reverse complement strand
AATCTGGCGGAGCGGAGCGACCTTCTTTGAGATCCTCTGGCTCCAGCGACGGGATCCCACGGTCCGGCTGATGCGGTCCATCGGATGGATGGGAGGGATGGAACATCTCTATTATGAGTGGGGATTGGGCCGGCAGGCCCTCATCCGGCTGCTGGAAGGACTGCCGGACGAATGGGTGGATTGGACCGACGTCGTTCGGGCGCTGGAGGCGGCGCAACCGCCGGGGTTCGCTGGGGCCGCGATGGACCGACCGTGGCGTCTGGTCCGCGGCCATCCGGTTCGAGAGTCCGTTCCCCTCGCGGAGCATTTGCGGGCCTATTTGGAAGGTTCCCTGTTCTGGCTGGGGGCGGTGGTTCTGGCCTATGACCGGGACACATTGCGGGCGTTCCGTTTGACTCCCCGGGGGCGTTGCTGGGTCCGAGGGGAAGCGATCCCACCGGCAGGGGAGGAAGCCCTGCCAGAGACCCGCTGGCTGGACGAGCGAACCTGGTCCGTGCGGCCTGGTCCGGACTCCGCGCGCCTGCTCTGGCTGTCCAGCCGCCTGGGCCGGCCAACAGGCTCCCCATTCACCTTCACTCTGGAGGAGACGCGGATCCAGGAGGTGTTTCGGGAGGGCTATCGGCCGGAGGAGATCTTGGAGATCTTTGAGGCCTCCGGCCTGCCCCCTACCCCGGGTTTGCGTCAGGCGTTGAATGAGGCATGGAAGTCCACGAGCCGGGTTCAGGTGTTTGAGAACGTCACACTTCTGGAGACAGGGGATCCATGGATCCTCCAAGAGCTCCTTGCCGTCACCTCGCTGGGGTCTGCCATCCTGGGCTGGCTGGCTCCCAATCTGGTGGTCATTGAGGAATCCGCCCTCGAGCGCCTGCGGAAGGAGATGCAGGATCGCGGGTATTACCCCACCCTGGTGCGAGGGTAGAGGCGAGGCCTCCAACGGTTTTTCTTTGTGGGGTGTGGGCCGCTGAAGGCGGCCCTCCCTGAAAGGGATGACCACCAAGTGGATGGAGCATTATGCCAAAATGGTGTATCATAATTATGAGGGCCCAGGCAGCATGCAGCGCCTCTGCGATACCTACAGGGGCTGCGTTCCTCAGGTTCTCTTCGGTGGAACACTCGGTCGGAATCCAATGGATGGAGGCGCCCAATGGCAGAAGAGCTCATACAAGAGGAAGAGGTGTCGGCGGAGGCCCCGGTGGTGCAGTTGACCGAGGAGGCTGCGCGGAAGCTGCGCCAGCTGATAACGGAGAAGAAGCTTGAGGGCCATTTCCTCCGCGTGTTTGTTGCCGGTGGGGGATGCGCTGGGCTCCAATATGGGATGGGGTTCGAGGCCCAGCCGGAAGCGGAGGATTATCAGATCGAAAGCCACGGGATCCGTATCCTCGTCGACCCGATCAGCGCGATGTATCTGTGGGGCTCGACCATCGATTATGTGGACGCGCTGATGGGAGGCGGCTTCCAGATCCACAACCCGAGCGCTATCGCCACCTGCCGGTGCGGCCACTCCTTCCGCACCCAGGGCAGCGCGGCGCCCTCCGGCGGGGAGTGCAGTTGCCATTGAAAGCTGCGGGGAGGGGAGCTGTTCCGCAGGTGGGGGCGGTCAAAGGTGGCTCGCCCAGCCTCCAAGCCTTCTGGGGAGAGATTCTCCCTTCGACCCACCAGCAAGCAATACGGGCTCACCCATCCTGGTCCGCCTGAGCGGGGAGGAAGCGGGATCCGTTTTCCCCCTCTCCCTTGCGGCCCGAAAGGCGGCAGGGAGAGGGGGGATTTCGTTTTCGGCGGGGCCGGGCGTTGAAGGTGGTCTGATCCTGGCTTCAAGATCACTCAGGGGATGGGGAACAAATCCCGCGAGCAGGCATATTCATCGGTACGCAAGGCTCCGCATGCTGGGCAGTTGGGGCGAGGGCGGACCTGGAGAACGCGTAGCTCCATGCTCAGCCCATCGTAGATCAGATAGCGGTTGAACAGAGGCTCGCCAAGGCCCAGCAGGAGCTTCAGCACCTCTGTGGCTTGGATCATGGCGATCAGCCCCGGTGTGGTCCCGACCACCGGAAAAATCCCCGGCGGAGGCCCAGCCTCGAAAAGGCAGCAAAGACAGGCGGTCTGAGGGGCCATGATGGTCATTGCCCGACCCTCCCATCCCCAGATGGCCCCATGCACTAACGGCTTGCGCGATCGAATCGCGTAATCGTTCAGGATTAATCGGGTCTCGAAGTTGTCTAAAGCGTCCACGATGATCTCAACATCTCCCAACAGCTCTTCCGCGTTCTCCGGGGTCAGGCGCGCCTCGATCGGCTCAATCCGAACCAGCGGGTTGAGCCGTCGCATCTTCTCAGCGGCGGAACAGACCTTGGGCCGGCCGATGTCCTCGCTCCAGTGCAGGATCTGGCGGTTCAGATTGGTAAGCTCCACGGTCTCGCTGTCGATCAGCTTGAGGGCGCCCACGCCGGCCGCGGCCAGATAAAGGGCAGCTGGGCAACCAAGCCCTCCCATGCCAACGATGGCCACGCGGGCCCGGGCCAACCGTTCCTGTCCAGCCCTCCCCCAGCCGTCTAATCGCATCTGTCGATCGTAGCGGAGCCAGCCCTCCTCCATTTACCCCTCCTTTTGACGGACAACCGCTCCCAATCGCTCCGCCGCCGCGCGGATCAATCGCTCCCGCAACCCGGCGACCTCGCGGTCGGTGAGGGTGCGATCCTCCGCCTGGTAGAACACGGTAAAGGCCAGGCTCCGATGGCCTGGAGGGATCGGATCCCCTTGATAGACATCGAAGAGCCGGACTTCGCGGACGAGCGGGGCGCCCGCCTCT
>NZ_JBHOQJ010000186.1:0-10256 GCF_042408365.1 Thermoflexus sp. | reverse complement strand
GCGGCATTCGCCTGGACAATCCGCCCTGCTCGATCCAAAAGGATCAGGCCATCCTCCACGGTGGAAAAGATCGCTTCCAGGCGCCGGTTGACCTGTTGAAGCCGCTCATACAGGCGGGCCCGCTGGAGGGCGACAGCCGCGTGTTGAGCGATGGCCTGGGCCAAGGCCCGTTCCCCCGCATCGAACGCGCGCCGCCGCCGGCTATCCCATACCTCCACCAACCCAAGCGGCTCCTCCCCTGCAAACAGGGGGATGATCAACGCAGACCACCCTCCATAGCTCCGCAAGAGGGCGCGCTCACTCTCATAGATGTCCGGAGGATCGTCCACGTACAGCGCTTGGATCCGCCGCTCCCGGAGGGCCACCCATTTCAGTGGGATGTCCCCCTCGTGGTAAACCCCACCCGAATCGGAGATCCGCTCCATCGGGTGAGCTGTTTCCGCATAATGTTCGGCGGCAACCCAGCCAACCCGGCGCGCCGGATCCACAGCGATGAAATAAGCACTGGTTCCCTCCAGAGCTTCGCAGAGAGCGGCAGCGATCTCGGTGAGGATGGGGGCAGGCTCATCGAAGCGGAGCAGGGCGCTCACGGCACGATACAACATGGTTTGCTCCCGCAGGTGCTGCTCGTAGCGTCGGAGCAAGCGGCCCCGCTCGAAGGACAGCGCCAAGAGCATAGCGAGGAGCTCCGTCGGTCGCAACAGGGATCCTTCAAGAGCCTCCCTCCCCTCAGGAGCTTCCAGTTCCACTAACCCCAGCAGGCGGCCAGCAGCATCTCGGAGTGGAAGAGCGATGCATGAGCGGGGGATTTCCCTTTCATCCTCAAGCCAAGCGTGAACCTCTGGATCCGACGCCGGGAAGCGATATAACCCGCCGCGCGCCCGGTATCGTTCCAGACGGGGATCATTGCGAAGCCAGGGCCCCAGGGCCAGTGGGGGGAATCGAGGGGCAGGGGTGCTCTCTTCCATTGCGAGGACCCCTCCGGATTCATCGAGCACCCGACAACGCACGGCTTTCCACCCGAACTGGGTGAAGATCTTCACCACCTCGTTTAATGCCCGCTCGGGATCCGGATGCTGTTGAATGGCCATGTAGCCCTCGTATAGAGCGAGAAGTCGATCCCGCTCCAACCCCACCTGCGCCCGCTCCTGGCGGACTTGTTCGTAAACCCGGGCAGTCTCCAGGCCCAGACTGATGATCCCCGCCACCGCCAGCATAAGAACCTCGTCATCCGGCGTGAAGGCATAACGCTCCGGGCTTTGAGCATCCAGCACACCCCATGGGGTCTCCCCAGCAAAGATCGGAACAGCCAATTCGGAGCGGGTGGCAGGATCTCCCTCCACATAGTCTGGATCCAGAGAGACATCCGGCACCCGTTGCGGCTCGCCCGTTCGAAAGGCCCGCCCGGTGATCCCCCGGTTCACCGGGATCAGATAGCGGTTAGGAGCAGGGGCCGTGTGATAGCCTTCCCAGGCCATAACCCGCAGCTGTTGCGTCGCCGGCTCATAGACCAGGATCGCCACCGAAGGCCAGCCCGTTTCCTCACGGATAATGCGCACCACCTGTGGAAGGGTGACGGAGAGTTCCGGGCTGGAGGCCATCACCCGAGCCACCCGGAAAAGATGCGCCATCGCCCGGTTTAGATCGCGTTGCTGTTTCAAAGCGTGAAGCGAATGGAGGCGTGTGGCCAGCAGCTCTGCCGCCATCCCCACCAGGTGACAGACCTCCTCCGAGAACCCCTCCTCACTTCGCTTCAAAAACGCCGCCAGGCTCACGCTCCCCCATGGATCCCTTAGCCGCACCATCAAGGCGGAGCGGGCCAGCGGCCCTCCTCCACGGGACATGAACCCGGTGAGGGACAGAGTCTGGGGAACAAACTCTGGCGTTTCCCGACCAGCCTCCAGGAGAGTATGGAGAAGAGCGTGAAGGTCGTCGGCGTGGATCCCCTCCCATCCGACATGCCACCATCGTGCCGCACGACCCTGGGAGTCCAGCTGGATAAAGAGGGTGGCATCCGCCCCAAAGGCGCGTTGAGCAGCTCTCAACGCCTGGGCCATGGGGTCTTCCGTCGCCCAGGCTCGCTCCAGATGCCGCAGCAGATCATGAACCCGCTGCATCTGCCAAAGGGTTTGCTCGAGCTCAACCACGCGACGTTTCAATGACTCGACCTGGTGTAACAAAGCTGTTAATTCTTGAAGCGAATCATCCGTTAAGTTCATCTCGAAACTCCTCACAACGGAGGCCTTTGGGGAAGAGACCTTGGAACCCTTCTCAAACCTGAAAGATCACAATGAAAGTTCGCTGGAATATACAGGATGTTGTCCGATGTAGGAATTCCGTCGAGGAACAGGATCCTTGATCTTAACAAGGTACCTTCAGCGAATTGTATGCCCATTGTTAGAAAGGGCCCTCTAATCTCTTTATATCATATTTGTTCGGAATTGTGCAGTTGAGGGCTGCATTGAAAAGCGAACAGGCCCCAAACCGATACGATGGCCCAAGAGGCACCCAGCCAGCAAAGAGCAGATCCTCACCTTCCCAATCGCATGTGAAAGGCGCTTAACGTTCTCGGGCACCAGATGAGTCCGAGGACGCGGGACCGTTGTTCACAAAAATGAAATGGACGCTAAAGCACCTGACCATGGGGAAAGGTTGGGTAAAATGAATAACGAAGATCCGCAAGACGCAATCTGTAATAATCGCTTACCCGTTCTACAGGTGGAGGGCCTATCTGAAAGCAAAACAGCGCTTTGTGGGAGCAAAGAGAGACGGCGCCCCGCGCCTTATGAACATCTTCAGAATGTGGGAAGGATCTAATGGCGAACGTCAGGAGGCGACCATGGTCGGGACCGAGGCCCCAATGCTCGTGATTACGGAAGGGCAACTGGTCGGGCAGCGCTGGCCAGTCGACCAGGAGATCCTGGTGATTGGACGCAGTGAGACGTGCGACTTGGTGCTGCCGGAGCGACAGATCTCCCGCCAGCATGCCCGCCTGAAGCGCGAAGCCGACGGTTACTACATTGAGGACCTCGGCAGCAAGAACGGGACCTTCGTGAACGGGCAACCGTTAACGCCCTTCGTCCCTCAACGTCTCAAGGACGGTGATGAAATCGCTCTCGCGCTCTGCGTGCGCATGCGGTTCGTTAGCGCGGAGGTGACGCTCCCTTTAGAGTCCGCCCCGATCCCTTCCCTGCTCCCCGGGCTCTTTATCGATCGGGCCGCTCGACGCGTGTGGGTCAATGGGCGGGAAGTCAATCCTCCGCTTTCCCCTGCGCAGTTTCGGGCGTTGGAACGGCTGGCCCTCGCTCGAGGCGCGGTGGTCTCGCGGGATGAGCTGATCGCCTACATTTGGCCAGAAGAGGATCCAAGGGGGATCACCGAGCAAGCATTGGATGCCCTGATCCGCCGCCTGCGGGAACGGCTGGCCCAAGCAGATCCAAACCGCGATTACATCCTTACAATCCGGGGACACGGCTTCCGGTTGGCGGATGTCTCACTCCACTTGAAAGGGCAACCGGAGGGGTGATGAGCTCCTCTCGGCCTTCCCGACGGTCCATAGGAGCAGCAGCGGAAGCCTTTGTGGCTGCTTATCTGGAGGCCCAAGGCTATCGCATCCAGGCCCGGAACTGGCGCTCGCCCTTCGGGGAGATCGACTTGATCGTTGAGGGGGAAGGATGGCTGCGCTTCGTTGAGGTCCGTGCGAAGCGCAGCGATCGCTTCGGATCCCCAGAGGAGAGCCTGACGCCCCGCAAGCGTCGACGTCTCCTGCAGACCGCCCTAGCCTATCTGGGCCAGCAAGGCGAGCGGGAGCCATGTTGGCGCGTGGACCTAGCATCTGTGACCTTGGATTCTCAGGGCCGTCCGGTTTCGGTCACGTTCGTTGAGAACGTATTGGGGGAATAACGGCTTTGCCCACGAGGGAGAGCCCAGTGTTCCTGATTTGGGGAGAGGATATTCGGGTGACAAGGTTCATGGCCCCATCCCCCTCGATCCTTCCTCCCCACAGTCCTTTGGGCCATGAGAAGAGGGGGAATCGAAATGAGACAAGCCATTCGGCACCTGGCTCACCTTCAAACCCGCCAAGGGAACCAGAGATCAAGACAGAGGAAACCCTAATGGCCCCCTCGCAAAGGGAGACGGGCGATCGGCGTATAAACCGCGCCCTGAGGATGGAGATCGCTCCGCATCAGCGTGATCTCCACCGCGCGCACCTCCCCTAATGGCTCCACCGTCGTGCGTTCGATCACCTCGGCGATCCGCCGGTAATGAGCTAACGTGGCCTCCCGTCCAATCCGCCCCAGCGTCAGATGGGGTTGATAGGGGCGATCCTCAGGAGGGTAACCCAGCTTCTGCATGCTGGACTCCACCAAGCGTTGGAAACTCGCCAACGCTCGGGAGGGATCGGATACCCCTACCCAGATCACCCGCGGACGCCGGAGATCCGGGAAACATCCGATCCCCCCCACAACAAATGTGAACGGCCCTCGCTCCAAGGCCAGCCCCCGCAGCGCGGCAATGATCTCATCAATATGTGAGGCCGGAACCATCCCCAGGAACTTCAACGTGAGGTGGATGCTATCCGGCCGAACCCAGCGAATCGGCAGATCCCGGAGCTCCCGACGCAGACGCTCCTGGATCTCGGCCAATTGTTTTTGAAGCTCTGAGGGCATCTCCACCGCAATGAAGGCACGGACAGCAACCATGGACAAGTCCTCCGAATCATGAAAGCGTCCTTTTCTCTATCTATGAATGCTGCTATTAAACATTAAAAAACTTTTTGCTCGATTTCGGCCGAATCTGAAACACCCAGATGGCCTGCCGTTGCCTTACGATGCAGCGCAGGAAGAGCGAAGCCGAACACCTGAGGCATCCGACTTGGCCTCCCGATGCGATCCCTGTTAGGGAAAAGACGATGGTGGTGCGGTGTTCTCCACGCACCACCATCGCCCCCTTCATCCATTTTATCTAAATTACTGAAAGCGCACAGCTCCAGTGTTTGATCCATTTAGGAGTTACGCCGTTCGGGGCCCGCGAGGGGAGGCGGAAGGGCCCCACCCCCCTTTATCCTCCCTCCCCACGGCCCTTTGGGCCGTGGGGTTTTGGGAAGAAGCACTAGCCAGCTATGATGAAGGTCCAGGCTGGATCTCCACCCGCCGCAGAACCAGTGCCTGGGTGGTTGGAACAGACAAGAAGCCGCTGGAGAGGCCGGCAAATGGATTGACGCTCAGGTATTGATTATCGATCCAAGCCACAAAGCCCAGCGGGCCCGCGGGGGCGAAGGGCACTCGATGAACCTCCTCCCCATCCACTTCGAAGATCACTTCCGCTCGACGCCATCGGATGCCATAGCGATGCCATCGGGTTGGATCGATGAGGATCGATCGCTGCGAGGCGGCCATCCAGCGCCGGCCCACCGCGATCGCCGCCCGGGCTATCCCAGGCCGCTCCAAGAGACGTTGGAACCCCCGGGCTAGTGGGGTGGGAAACGGAAACCGCCATCCGCCCGGGCTCCGCCAAACCATCGCCAGCCAGCCCCGGCCGGGATCGGAGGGGTCCAGGGCCACATGGGAGGGCGGCGAGGCGAAAAAGAACCACACGGCGGAGGGGGGCCCTGTGAAGGCCCCGGGCATTGCCCCAGCATTCCAGAACCCAAACCCGGCCGTTCCGACCAGCTCCTCCGCCGGGCGGGAGAACCGGGCCTCCACGGTAAGCCTGACCGGCGGCCGCCACGCAAACCGAGTGCCTCCATAATCGTCCAGTTGGGCGTCGGCGTAACGATCCCCGGGGCTCGGAAGCAGGACCAGCCACAGGCCCTCGGCGTCCTCCAGCACCTCCGCCGCCCCCATAGTCATCCGCACCCATGGCCAATCCCGCGGCACCCGCTGCAGGCCCATTCCGCACCCCAGTTGATGGCGGTTTGCGGTCAGGAAGAGGGCCGCTCGGCCAGGGCGGCGATGCCGGGAAGCGTGCGGCCCTCAAGGAACTCCAGGCTGGCGCCCCCGCCCGTCGAGATATGCGTGATTCGATCGGCCACCCCGGCCGCATGGACCGCGGCGACGGAATCGCCGCCGCCCACAATGCTCGTCGCCCCGCTCTCCGCCACCGCCCGCGCGATAGCGAAGGTTCCCTCCGCAAATCGGGGGAACTCAAAAACCCCCATCGGGCCGTTCCACACAATGAAAGCGGCGCGCCGGATCTCCTCCGCATATCGGGACACCGTCTGAGGGCCGACATCCAAGATCCGCCAACCCACCGGCACCTGATCGACGGGAACCACATGGGCCTGAGCATCCGGGGCGAAAGCATCAGCGATCACAACATCCACGGGCAGCCATAAACGATCCCCACCCGTTTCCAGCAAGCGACGGGCGGTCTCCAACGCCTCATCCTCCACCAGGGAATCCCCAACCGCGTAGCCCTGGGCTTTGAGGAACGTATTGGCCATCCCCCCACCGATCAACACCCGATCCGCCCGGGCCAGCAGGCTCTCAATCACCCCGATTTTGTCGGAGATCTTGGCCCCGCCGAGGATGGCCACGAAGGGCCGGGCCGGGTTCGTCAGGGCCTGGCTCAGATAGCGGATTTCCTTTTCCATGAGGAAACCGGCCACCACGGGGATGAACCGCGCGATGGCCTCCACGGAGGCGTGGGCCCGATGGGCGGCGCCGAAAGCGTCGTTCACACAGAGATCACCCAGTCGGGCCAGCTGTCGCGCGAACTCCGGGTCGTTTTTTTACTCTTCAGGATGGAAGCGAAGGTTATCCAGGAGGAGAACCTGACCGGGCTGCAGGGCGGCAGCCATCGCCTCGACCTCCGGCCCGACGCAATCGGGGGCCATCTGGACCGGCCGGCCCAGCAGCTCGCTCAGGCGCTCCGCAACCGGCTTTAGGCTGAAAGCCGGATCGTGCTTTTTGGGCCGTCCCAAATGCGACATCACGATCAGGGCAGCTCCCTGATCCAAGAGATATTGTAAGGTGGGCAACGTCGCCCGGATTCGGGTGTCATCCGTGACCTTCCCCTCTGCAATAGGAACATTGAAATCCACCCGGACCAGCACCCGACGGCCGCGGACATCCAAGTCGCGCACAGTCATCTTGTTCATTGAAGACCTCCTGCCCTGGAAGAAATCCACTGCGCAACTCCATAAGATGTGAGGGAAGATCCGAAGAGGAACCGCTCGCCTCTCGAGTCGGTCCCTCTGATCTTCTTATTTTAAAGCAGGGTCCGCGTAGCTTGGGCTGACCCGAATAATGGCGAAAGCATGACAAAAGTTATAGGGGCGAAAGACCATGGTGCCGTGTCTTAAACCATCCGTGAAACAAGCTTCCTTGCCCTTTTTTCTGCCTTGAATTAGAATTTGGGGTGAGAGGTCAGATTTCCACTGAAGAGACCTGCGGGAGGGGATCTTCCCAATGTGTACAGGTGGGGGGGCAGCGACGCCAGGGACTGTATCCTTAACAATTTCCGGAGGTTGCCATGACCACAACTGTAACCCCCCAGGAGGTTAAATATATCGGGAAGCCCGGCGAGGTCCCCTTCGCCAAGGGCCTGGAAGGGGTGATTGTCGCGGAGTCGGTGAAGAGCTACGTCGATGGGATTGCAGGCCGTTTGATTTACCACGGGATCCCCATCGAGACCCTGGCCGAGAAGTCCACCTTCGAAGAGGTTGCCTTCCTTCTTCTCTACGACAAGCTCCCGACATATGACGAGCTGGACATCTACAAGATGCGCCTCCGGCAGTATCGCGAGATCCCCGATGAGGTTTATGATTTCATCTCTCAGGCCGGGCGCCGATATAACTTCCATCCGATGTCCGTGCTGCGCACCGCGATCTCCATGCTGGCGGCCTTTGATGACTCCGCGGAGGAGGACACATTGATCGCCCACGAGCGGGAGGCGATCAAGCTCACTTCTCGGATCGCCACAGTGGTGGCCGCCATCGGCCGCGCCCGTAAAGGACTCCCGCCCGTCCATCCGCGGCCCGACCTGAGCCACGCCGCCAACTTCCTCTACATGCTTTTCGGCGAGGAGCCAGATCCCTTCTACGCCCGAGTCATGGATGTGATCCTGATCCTCCACGCGGACCACGAATGCAACGCCTCCACGTTTACGGTGCGCGCCATCACCTCCACGCTGAGCGACATGTACTCGGCGGTGGTGGGCGGGATCGCCGCGCTGAAAGGTCCGCTCCATGGTGGGGCGAACGAGGAAGTGATGCATATGCTTCACGAGATCGGCGAGGTGGAGCGTGCGGAGGAATGGGTGCTCCGGGCGCTGGCCCGCAAGAAGAAGATCCCCGGCTTCGGCCATCGGGTCTATAAGACCTACGACCCGCGGGCCCATATCCTGAAGCAGTACGCCCTGGAGGTCACCCGGCGCGCTGGGACGGAGAAGTGGCTGAAGATGGCCGAGGTGATCGAACGGGTGATGATCGAACGCCTGGGCCAGAAGGGCATCCAGCCCAACGTGGACTTCTACTCTGGGATCGTAATGGCTTCCATGGGCATTGAGACAGCCCTCTTCACACCCATCTTCGCTGTGGGCCGTGTCGCTGGGTGGGTGGCCCACGCCCTGGAGCAGCGAAAGGACAACCGCATCTACCGGCCGCGCTTCTTCTACGTGGGGCCGGAGCATATGGAATACATCCCGATCGAGGAGCGCGGCTGAGCCCTGCGGGGGGATGATCTTGCTCTGGATGGGAAAACAACTGGCGGGGTGGGGATTCCCACCCCGCCAGTTGTTTATCGCAGAACGCCGCTGGCCCCATCTCGCTCACTTGCACATCTTGTTCTCCACGCAGGCCTTCTGGAGGGCCTCCATCGCGGCCTTCGCATCCCGATTGGTCACGAAATTGAAGACGATGTCGTTGAAGGCCGTGGCAAAGCCCTCCGGAGCGGCCGAGCCGTGAACCTCGCTCGGGATCAGCTGGTCCCGGGCGAAGTCATCCATAGAGGACTGGAGGTACACATCGAACTTGCTCCGATCGCAGTCCAGGCGAGCGCAGATGGAGCCCTTCTTGGGGTTGAAGGCCTCTTGGCCCTCCTTCGAGCCGCAAACCTTCAGCCAGGCGAGGGCCTGCTCCCGGTGCGGGGCCTTCTTAGGCAGGCCGAAGGTGTCGGTCACCACCATGAAGAGCCCCTTGTTGTTCGGCGCGGGAACCCATCCGTAATCTACGCCCGGCTTGGCCCCTTTGGAGAGGAAGTAGCCATGGGACCAGTCGCCCATGACAGTCATGGCCGCCTTGCCGTCCAGGACCAGCTGGGTGGCTGAGTCCCAGGTGTGGGCCGCATGGTCCTCGTTCACGTAATCCAGCATCCGCCCGAAGATCTCAAAGGCCTTCGCCACCTCCGACCCGGTCCACGGTGTCTGGCCGGTCCACAGGCCCCGGTATTTCTCCGCCCCCAGGACCCCCGCCAGGACCGTCTCGAAGAGGTGGGCCGCCTCCCACTTCAGCTTGTCCCCTAAGGCCAGCGGGGTCACCCCCTTGGCCTTAAGGGCCTCCGCCACCTGGAAGAATTCATCGAAGGTAGTGGGAGGCTGCAGGCCGTACTGATCGAAGATCTTCTTGTTATACCAGAGGACGTTGCCTCGATGGACGTTCACAGGGACGGAGTAGATCTTCCCCTCGTAGCTGACCAGGTCGATCAGCTGCTTAGGGAATTTATCCATCCATCCCTCGCTCTTCCAGAGGTCCGTGATGTCCTCCATATAGCCGGTCTTCACCCAGGTGTCGATCAGCTCCGCCCCGCCGTGAACCTGGAAGGAATCCGGCGGGTCGCCTCCTAGCATACGGGTCTTCAGAACCGCCTTCGCCTGGGCACCGGCCCCGCCAGCGACCGTGGCGTTAATGATCTCCACACCGGGATATTTCTGCCGATAGACCGAGAACATCGCCTCCAGCCCCTCGGCCTCCCCACCAGCGGTCCACCATGAGAAGATCTCAAGCTTCTTCGGTGGCGCTGGGGTTGCCGCTGGAGCGCAGGCCGCGAGGATCAGGGTGAGGATGAGCAGTCCGGAGCCCCAGATGAACCAACGCCGTTGCATGGTCATAGGTGCCTCCTTCCATACAGCGGGCGGACGTTCGGATATACATCTTAGCGGGGCCAACGGCATTCCTAAGTTTATTATTGGGAAGATACTGGACAATGTCAAGCGCCATCGCAGGCCATCCAGGGCTTTTCAAAGCTCTAACAAAGACGGCACAACGGTGTAGAACGGGATGGTCCCTCCCCCCGTTCTGCCCCCTCCCCGTGGCC
>NZ_JBHOQJ010000170.1:0-10020 GCF_042408365.1 Thermoflexus sp. | reverse complement strand
GTTGGGGGCTGCCTTTGGCAGCCCCCAACTCCAAAGGGTTTTTGGCGGAGGGGCAGCAATGACTTCTCCGCTGTTTTCTCCATCGTCAGGGTTCGACGAACAGCACGCGGCCGGAGCCGGGGGGCGCGAGGACCTTTCCATCCTCGAACGCCACTTGGCCCCATAGGACGGTGCGGCGCACCCGCGCCCGCACCGCCATCCCTTCGAAGGGAGTCCACCCGCAGCGGGTGAAGAGCCCCTCCCGGGAGATGATCCACGGCCCTCCCCATTCCACCTCCACCCAAGTCTCCGGCGGCTCCAGCAGGCTGTAGATCCGCCGCGGGCCCGTGGCGGTCAGGCGGACGGCCTCCTCCAACGGCAGACGGCCTTCGGCGGCGGCGGTGAGCAGCAGCGGGAGCATCGTCTCCAGCCCCGGCACACCGGGCGGCGGGTTCGGGCCCTGCTTTTCCTCGACCGTATGAGGGGCGTGGTCTGTCGCCACCGCGTCGATGACCGCCAGGTTGGCCCACAGCGTCGCTTGATCGGCTCGCGTGGCCAGGGGTGGCCGCATCTCGCCGAAGGGACCAAGCCGGGGAAGGTCGTCCTCCGTCAGAAAGAGATGATGGGGTGTGACCTCACAAGTCACGGGAAGCCCCCGCTCCTTCGCCCGGCGGATCAGGAGGATCTCCTCCCGACGGCTGATGTGGCAGAAGTGGACGGGCTTTCGGAAGAGGGCCACCAGCCCCAAAACCATCGCCACGGTCCGCCCTTCGGCGTGGACCGCGATGGGGCGGTGGCCGGGCCAGGTCTGGAAATGGCGGAGGATCGCCGGCAGTGCTTCCAGGCGCAGGGGGCCATAGGTGGCGTCGAGATAGAGCTTCAGGCCGGCGGCCTGTGAGGCCAAGGCCGCCGCGGCCTCCGCGTTCTCCGCCGTGCCGCCGACGAACAGGCCCACCTCGCAGCGGGCCCGCGCCCGGGCCCGCTGTGCCGCTTCCTGGAAGGTCGCAGGATCCGCGAGCGGGGGGCGGGTGTTCGGCATCGCCAACACCGTGACCACCCCACCGGCCAGTGCCGCTGCTGTCCCGCTCGCGAAGTCCTCCTTATGGGTATCCCCAGGCTCCCGCAGATGCACATGGACATCTGCCGCTCCGGGCAGGCGGACCGTGGGCATGCCCGTTCCTCCGATTCGGTGAAGGGTTCCTCTCCGGGCAGTGTTCCTCACGGATGGGGAAACCGCCGAAGGCGGCTTCCCCATCCCTTTCCAACATGGCTGTGAGAGCGATACGCATTAGGATATAAAAAAAGCACCGGGCGAAACCGTTAGCCCGGTGCTTAGAAAGCCCAACCTGTGCCCTATCGGTAGGAGGCATCCGATAGGGCGCTTGCGATCGAGTATGGAGGAAGCGTGCGATATATTCCCGGCCCATGCCGGGATTCTATGTTGCCATAAAGGAGGCAATTTGTCAAACTTAGGAAGGCGAGGCTGCTTCGTCCCCCTGAAGGATATTCAAGGGCGGGTCGAACGTTCTCCCCTAGCAGTTCAATGGATTGCGAGGAGAGAAAGCAGAACCCTTTGAGGGCTGGGGGCCGCCGAAGGCAGCCCCCAGCCCTCAAAGATCGCCAAATGAATGAAGCACTACATGTCCGGCAAGGGAAAAGGGACGATGTCTCCTAAGCGTTGGCTTCGCTTGCAGGAGGCGATGGCCCGGGAAGGGATCGAGCTCTTGGCGCTCGTCCCCGGCGCAAACTTGTTCTACCTCACCGGCCTTTCGTTCCACCGGATGGAGCGGCCCATCGTCGCCCTCTTCCCCCGCGAGGGCGATCCGGCCCTCATCCTCCCCGCCTTCGAGGTGGAGAAAGCCCGCGCGGCGGCGATCCCATGGCGCCTGTTCCCTTACACCGATGAGGAAGGCCCCGGCCGGGCTTTTCAGGCAGCGACGGAGGCCTTGGGGTGGGGGCGCCCCATCGCCGTCGAGACGCTGGCGATGCGGGTGCTGGAGTGGTCCCTCCTCGCCTCAGCGTTTCGCACCCCCGAGCCGATCCCCGCGGAGCCGCTGCTGGCGCGGCTGCGCATGGTGAAGGGCCCAGAGGAGCTCGCCGCGATGCAGCGCGCGGTTGCGGTGGCGGAGAAGGCGTTGCAGATGTGGTTACCCCAGGTTCGGATCGGGATGACCGAGCGGGAGGCGACCCGGCGGCTGATCCAAGCGTGCTTCGCGGCGGGGGCGGACGCCCTGGCCTTCGAGCCGATCGTAGTGGCGGGGCCTCAGGCGGCGCTGCCCCACGCCACGCCGTCGGACCGCCCAATGGGGCGCGGGGAGCTAATGATTGTGGATTTCGGCGTGGTGGTCGATGGTTACGTCTCCGATCTCACCCGGACCTTCGCCTTAGGGGAGCCGGATCCCGAGTGGCCTCGGATTTATGAGGTGGTCCGGGAGGCGAACGCCGCGGGACGGGCGGCGGTGCGGCCCGGGATCCCCGCGGAGGCCGTCGACCGGGCCGCCCGGGCCGTCATTGAAGCGGCGGGATACGGCCGCTACTTCACCCATCGCACCGGCCATGGGTTGGGGCTGGAGGTTCACGAGCCGCCCTCCATCGTGGCCGGCAACACGACCCCCTTGGAGCCGGGCATGACCTTCACGGTCGAACCAGGGATCTACCTGCCGGGGAAGGGGGGCGTGCGGATCGAGGATGACGTGGTGGTGACGGAATCCGGGGGAGAGTCCCTGACCACGTTCCCACGGGAGCTAATGTGGATTGGCGAGTAACGGACGGCCGGATCGCCGGAGGCCTAAGGCTCCGGCGGGGCCCGGACGACAACCGGGAAGTAGAGTCGCCAAGGGATGACCAGCGTCCACCATTCGGCTTCGTGGATGCCTCCAAAGGGATCCTCTGTCCGCAGGGTGAGGCGATCCCGCCGATCCTTCAACGCCTGGGGGCTTCCCACACCGGTCCAGCGTAAAGTCTCCCCCGCCGACAGAACCCCGCTCCACGTCCCGACCCCGGGGAAGGGTTGTTGGGAGAGCCCCAAGGTCGCCGTGAAGGCCGTGTCCCGCCATGAGAGCGGGAAGGTGGCCGTCAGGACCAGGGGGAGCGAAAAAGGCCCTGGGTTCTGAACTTCCCAGATCGCGGTGTAAAGCACCCCGGAGTGGATCCCTGCGATCGAGGCCCTGGGGATCCGAACCTTCGGAACGCCCAAGCCCAGGGGCAAGACTTGCCGCAAGGGCCAGACCCCGTCCGTTCCCTCCAGGCGGATCGGCACCCACCCCGAAGGCCCTTCCAAGGTCATGGCGACCGTCAGGACACGAGGAACCTGGATCACCCCCTGCCAGCCGTGGAGGTCCGGATCGAAGGACCACTCCGGGGAGCTCTCCGGCGCTTGGATGGTCCATGTCGGCGGAACCGTTAACCGCAGGGAGACCGTCGCAGGGCTTAGCTCTCCCGAACGGAGATAGACCGCGTTCACCGTGATGACCCACCGGGTCCCGATCTCCCCCGCCTCCGGCTCCGCCTGTAGGGTGGTCTTCCTCATCGGGCCGAGATCGGAGAGGATCCGAATTAGCGCTTCCTCCCGCAACGACTCCGGAAGCCCCTCGAGGCCTAGCGTGGAAAAGAAGACCCGGCCCGCGCCCTCCCCGCGGGCCACTGCGATCGGCCGACCGTGCTCCCCACGCCAGACCGGGGTGGCGTCATCCGTGGGCTCCAGCGCGTCGGTCCAGTTGGTGTAGGGCAAACGGATGGTCCAGCGGGGAGACCCACGGCCGATCGGGGAGAGCGGGCTGGGGAGCCCCACGGTGGCGGTCAGCCCTTCATCGTGGGCTTCCACCCCCAAAGCCCTCGCGAAGGTCCACGGCCGGCCGTACGCCAGCAAGGTGTACAGGTAATCCTGGGAGAAAAAGGCCAGACGCCCGCCACGCCGCAGGAAATCCAGCAAGCGTGCCTCCTCAACCTCTGATAGCGGATCGAACCAGTCGTAACCCGTGAACCAGATCACCCCTTCATAGCGGGCCAGATCGGCCTCGGTCGGGGACCCCGCTCCATAAAAGCCCTGCACCCGCCAACGATCGAATGAAACCCCGGAGGTGGCTAAGGCCTGGCGGTAAGGTTCCCCAACCTCAAACCACCGGTCGTCCTCCACTAACAGGAACGGGGCGGGGGTCTTGAGGCGCCAGACGGCGGCGGCCGTCAGGGTGGGAGAGAGGGTGGAGCGCGCGGTCACGGTGATCGCCGTTCTCGCATCCCGGGGGATCCCCTCCGGGATGGTGACCGTTAGGGTGACCGTGGCCTGGGCGCATGGGCCCAAGGGGACCTCCGGCGGCGCGACCGCCGCCGGCCATCCGTTTCCTTCGCGCTGGAGCTGCACGGTGTCGGTGGCCACTTCGCTCAGGTTTTGCAGCGTGGCTGTGAAGATCATCTGGGTGCCGGTGGGGACCACGCGTTCGGCGAGCTCGGGGGCCCAGCGCAGACCCCAGGGACGCGGGGGCGCCGTCAGGGCCTGGAGCGCCCGTTCCAGGATCTCCCCCCGCGTCTCCGATTCCGGGATCCCTTCCAACCCGAAGGCGAAGACCATTCCGCGATAGGGCCGGCAGAGGTTCACAGCGGTCGCCGCCCCGCCGTCGTTCCGGTAATCCATCGGCTGGGTCGTCAGCGGATCCGCCGGGGCGATCTCATCGGGGGCGACCTGGTTCTCCGCGCCCCCGTCTCCCCGGATGGCCGTCTCGATCCCTGCGAAGGGTCCATCCAGCGCGCCGGTCACCGTGAAGATCCCGGTGGAATCCCGCACGTAACGGGTCCCCAGCATCTCCCGTAAATAAGGCGTGTAGAGGAACCCGCTTCCCCCATCATCCCAGAAGGCCACGTCCTGGCCGCTCAGGAGCAGATGCTTCCCCTGCCGCAGGAAGAAGGTCAGCCCACGGTCCGCGCCGATGTAACCTGGGGAATCCCATGGGGAGGACCACACCACCACATCGTAAGCGGTCAATGTAGAGGTCGGAGGCGGAACAGGCGGGTAGAGAACCCGGTATTCATCGTAAGACCACATCTTCGCGTCGAGCGCTTGCTGGTAGAACGAACGGGTCGATTCGTTATACCAGGCGCCGGAATCCACCAGCAGAACGCGAGGCATGCGGGGCATCGTCAGGGTGATGGTGGTGGTTCCGCCGATGGGGACCTCCACCGTCGCTGTGACCACGCGGTGGCCCAGGGCCCGCAGGCGCACGGTGTAACGGATGGCAGGGAGGGAGAGGGTGAAAGGGAAGGCCGGTTGGGTGAGGGAGATCGGCGTTCCGACTAGGGTCAAGGTGGGAGAGAACACCGATCCGCCCGCCTCGTCCGTCGCGTGAACCACCAGAGATCCCCGGGGGAGCGGATCCAGCTGGAGATCCAAGGTGCGGGTGGTTCCCTCCGTGATCGGGATCCCATAGACCTGCCGCGATGCATAGCCGAAGGCTGTGACGGTGAGGTCATAGATGCTCGGGCGCAGGAGGAAGCGATAGCGTCCTTGTTCATCACTCTCCTGGGATACACGGAACACCCCATCGCGGGAGACCGCGGTCAGGAGCGCCCCAGCGATGGGAGCGCCGTTGGGATCCCGCACGGTCCCCTCCAGGGTTCCGCCCTCGACGGCGAGGCGGAGGGCCTCCAGGGCGTGGATCAGGCCCCATCCGCTCTCGTTGTTGGGGATGGTGGTGGTTAGAGATGTGGCTGTGCGGGTGAGGATCTCGGCGATCTGCGGCGGGGAAAGATCCGGCCGCGCGGCCTTCAACAACGCGGCGACCCCGGCGGCGTGCGGGGCGGCCATGGAGGTCCCGCTCAGCTCCCCATAGGTTCCACCGGGCAGGCTCGAGCGCACCCGGACCCCAGGCGCCACGACGTGGGGGCGGATCTCCCCCCACGGGGAGGGGCCACGGCTGGAAAACCACGCGATCTGTCCTTCAGAATCCACCGCCCCAACGGCGAAGGCGCCGGGCAGGCTGGCGGGGGAGGCCACCGAGCCAGGGTTGGGTCCCCCGTTCCCGACGCTGAACACGGCGAAGATCCCCGCCGCCTGCAGCGCCGCCAGATCCTCCGCGAAGGCGGTGTCCCATCCGTTCGGGTTCCCCCAGGAGTTGTTCAGGATATCCGGGGCCAAGGCCGGGTTCCCGTCCGGGGCGAGGATCCACTCGAAGGCGGCGTGGATCCACGAGTCGAAGGCATAGCCTTGGGCGTCGAAGGCCCGGACCGCGATCCAACGGGCGCCCGGAGCGACCCCGATCCCCTCGCCCACCATCAGGCCCATCGTGTGGGTGCCGTGACCGTTGCCGTCCACCGGGTAAACGGCCCCGGCGCCGGTGGCGTCATACCAGTTGCCGGCGTGGCGGTGAAGGCCTCGGGGATCGTACCCCCGGTACGCCCGTTGCAGGGCCGGATGCAGCCAGTCCACCCCGGTGTCGATGTTCGCGACCACCACGCCGGTCCCGGTGATCGCGAAGGCCGACCAAGCTTCCGGCACGTGGATCATGGCGAGGTTCCAGGGGGCCGAGAGGGGGTCCGCCGGCTCGGCCCGAGGCGAGGCGAAGATCCACCGCCGGAAGCGATCCTCACGGATCTGGCGGACGCCGGGGGCGCGGCTGAGGACGAGAAGCTGGCGGGGGGTGACGCGGGCGGCGATCCGGTTGGAAAGCCAGAGCGGGCGGATGGCTTCGGCTTCCCCGGCGCGCTCGACATCCTGCAAGCGCTGGAGGAGGGAAGCTTGGGCTGCTTCGGCGCGGGCTCGTAGGCGAGCAACCAGGCGCGCCCGCCGTTCAGAGGACGGCAGGCCTTCCCCCGGCAGTTCCATCGCGATGATCTCGCGGGGCGAGGCTCCTTCCACCTCGATCAAGATCGGGATCCGTTCCTCGGGGCGAGCCCGGATGAGGCGTTTGGCGAGGGAAGGGTGGAGCGTTGGAGGGAAAGGGGTTCTTGGAGAAGGGACTTCCAAAGCCGCGGCGGGGAGGCGAGCGCCAAGGAGACTGAGGATGGGGAGGAGGACGAGGAAAGCCCTCAAGGCTTTCCGAAACGCTCGGCCAGGGCCTGCAGACGCCGGGAGATGTCTCGCCACTGGATCTCGGAGAGCCCCAGCTTCCGGCGCAGCGCCTCCGGGTCCATCCCCTGAAGGAAATCCTGCAGTGCGCATGTCCATCGGAGGATCTCAAAGGAGAGATGATCCACGCCCGCCCGACGGGCCACATCTTCCAGGACATATTCTAAATTGCGGGGCGTCCAGGGGAAAACCCGGCTCTCGATCCGATACTGGCGGAGGTATTCCCGGAACAGCTCCGGCCATTCCGGGGGGAGGGACAGCTTGCGCTCCTTATGACGGTAGCGGGGATGGGCGTAGCGGATCCACACGGCGGGCTCGCGCAGATCGAAGTGATCGAGACGCAGGGCGACCACCTCGCTTTTCTTCAGGCCGGTGTGGAGCAGCAGCGTGACCAACACCAGGGGGCGGGGGTCGCCCTCCCGCCGGAACGCGGTGGCGGCCTCCAGGATCGCACGGATCTGCTCCGGGGTCAGGACCTCTGGAAGCGGTTCAGCGGCCTCCGGATAGACCAACGCTTCCGCCGGGTTCTGGGGCAGGACCTGGAGGTCCTCATGCAGCCAGCGGAAGAACGCCTTCACGGAGGTGATGCGCCGCCGGAGGGATTTCGGGGAGCAGGGAACCCCCCGGCGGCGGCGCAGCCAGTCCACGAAATCGTGGAGGTCCTTCAGGCCGATGGCCCCGATGGGACGCTCCTCGCCCAGGCATTGCCCCAGGAGCCGGAGATCGTGGGTGAAGAAATAAACCGTGTGCTTCGAGTAATCGCTCTCTCTCAAGTAACTCTCGAAAGCATGACGGGCCTGGGCGAGCGGAGTCTCCGGCGCCAGCGCCGGTTTCCTCGTTTGATCAAACAGGCTCAGTTGACGCGCCATCTCTCCCTCGAGGCAGCCTGAGTCCTGGGATCGGCTATCCCCTTACTTTACTTTAGGGGGGAGCGAATGGGCTTTCCCCCATCGTTCCGCCATCCCTGAGGCCAGGCCGCTGATTAGGAGGACGGTCAGCACAATGCCCAGGGAAAGGGCCGGCGGGATCTTCACCAGATCCGAGAGCAGCATCTTGACGCCGATGTAAACCAGGATTACCGAGAGCCCGAAGTGGAGGTAGCGGAGCCGCTGGATCAACCCGGCCAGCACGAAGTAGAGGGCGCGCAGGCCCAGGATGGCGAAGATATTTGAGGTGTAAGCAATGAAGAGCTCCGGTGTGATCGCCAGCACCGCAGGTACCGAGTCGACGGCGAACATCACGTCGGTGCTCTCCACCACGAGCAGGGTGAGCAAGAGGGGTGTCGCCATCCAGCGTCCGCCCTCGCGCACCAGGAACCGCTGGCCGTGGTAGATCGAGGTGATGGGCAAAAAGCGGCGGGCGAAACGGAGCACGGGGTTGCGTTCCGGATGTACCTCCTCCTCGCTGCGTCGGGCCAGGCGGATCCCGGTGTAGACCAGGAAGGCGCCGAAGAGGTAGATCGTCCAGTGGAACATCTTCAGGAGCTGGACGCCGGCGAAGATGAATGTCGCCCGCATCAGCACCGCGCCCAAGATCCCCCAGAAGAGCACCCGATGTTGATAAGCGGGGGGAACCGCAAAGTAAGAGAAGATCACCGCGAAGACGAAGATGTTATCCGCGCTGAGGGATTTCTCCACCAGGTAGGCAGTGAGGAAATGGAGAGCGGGCTCATGGCCCCACATCAGCAGGATGAGACCGTTAAAGGCGAGGGCCACCACGATCCACACCACGCTCCAGATCAATGCCTCTTTGAACTTCACCTCATGGGCATCCCGGTGGAACACCCCGAGGTCCAGGGCCAGCATCACCGCCACGATGGCGTGGAATAGGATCCAGGCCCACAACGGAAATTCCATTGTTTCCCTCCTCCGGGAGGCAAGATGAGTTCATCGCCGCCGCATACGGCCCGCGCTGCCCCCGGTCGTTTCCGGAGGGGTTAGGCCTCTTGATCCCTAAAATAAAAGACCTTCAACCGACGGGCCGCCCGCAGCGGACATCGGCCGAAGGTCTCGCAAATTCCGGAAATTCCGGTTGGTGGAACCGGGGATCCGCCAGGATCCCGTGCTGACGGCCCCACCTCCGGACGTTGCCGTCCGGTTGCTACTCCCCTTCCGGCAATCTCATACTGTAATGGAAAAGCGACGAATTGTCAAAACGGATGGTCCCCCCATCCGCAGTGATAGGCGTTTTGCTTGTGAAGTTTCTATGAGGTGCGGGTTGCTTATATGGCCCGCACCTCATAGAAAACTTTTCTTCTCAAGCCCTTTGGAGCGCCCTCACGAAAGCGACAAGCGCCCCCTCATGGAACCCGGAAGCCTCCCCATGTTGGATCAGCGCGCTGCCGATCACCAGGCCGTCCGCCTCCGAAGCCAGCGCCCGGACATGCTCCGGCCGGGAGATCCCGAAGCCCAGGGCCACTGGCACCCCGTTCGCCATCCGACGGGCACGCCGGAGCTGAACGATCACATCCATCGGCAGCTGGTCCCGCGCCCCCGTGATCCCAGTTACGGAAACCAGGTAGAGGAACCCGGTCGCGGAGGCAGCGATCCGGGCCAGCCGTTCGTCGGATGTGGTGGGCGCCGCCAGAGGCACCCACGCCAAGTCCGCCGCGCCGGCGGCGGCCCGCAGCTCCTCCGCCTCCTCCAGGGGGAGGTCCGGGACGATCAGCCCATTGACCCCGACCCGAACGGCTTCGCCCAGGAAGCGCGAGATCCCGTAGGCCAGGATCGGGTTCACATATGTCATCAAGCATAACGGTTGCCTCACCCCCATGGCTCGCAACCGGGCTGCCGCCTCCAGCACGTGGGGCGTCCGCACGCCGTTCTCCAACGCTCGTTGGGTTGCCCGTTGGATCACCGGGCCATCGGCCAGGGGATCGGAGAAGGGCACCCCCAACTCGATGAGATCCGCGCCGGCCTGCGCCAGGGCCGCCACAACTCGAATCGACGTCTCCAAGTCCGGATAGCCCACCGGCCAGTAGAAAA
>NZ_JBHOQJ010000158.1:0-27419 GCF_042408365.1 Thermoflexus sp. | reverse complement strand
TTGAAGGAGGGAAAGAAGCTTCTCCGTCCGCTCCTGGGTGCGGATCCTCCCCAGGCGCGGCAGCGGCACGTGGCGAGGGGCCACCCGGATGGAACCAGTCAGGCGGGCCTTGTGGTCATCCAGGGATTTCTTCCGCTTGAAGCAGGGTCTTCCCCCCCTCCCCGCCCGCCAGTTCCGAAAGGCCCGCTCGAGGTCCCGGAAGGCCTCCTGGGGGGCGCACTGGGAGACCTCCACCCACCAGGGGGCGTGCGCGCGTTTCCAGCGGTTCCATTCTTTGTGGAGCGCCCGGGCGGAGGGGAGGCGTCTTCCCTGCTCCAAGGCCTCCCGGCAGCGGGCCAGGCCCCCGTGGGAGGCGAAGCGGGCCGCCCCCACGTGCTTCGCGAGGGCGATGCGCGGCGCGACGTTGGGGGCGAGCTCCAAGCGAAAGGCTTGGGTCACTCGCATCGCAGAACCTCCAGGGCCTTCCGGGCTCACCGGCAGGCCGAGCGATGACTGTGGCGTCTCTCACATCGCAACAGATGCTAACAAAAATGGGAGCAGTTGGCAACCCCAGGGATCGCCCATCGGCAGGTAATCGTTCAGTCCCGCTCGATTTTAACAGGAACCGGAAAAGTGGGTTGGGCGGCGCTCCATTCGGCACTGATGATTTTTGCTTCGTAGGAGGTGGGCCGCCTTCGGCGGCCCGCATCTTACGAAAAGCATATTCCCCATCTCCCGTAAGCCACCGGACACGCCAATCATACCGGGGTTAGGGATCGAACGGGCCGAGGGTGTCACGGCGGATCTCTCCAGTGCATCTAAAATAAAGGAGTTGCACTGTTTGGAATCCGCGAGAGAAGACGGAGGGACCCCATCATCCTCAAGTCTCCAGGAGGAAACCAACAGTGCAACTCCTACTCCTATAGGGAGCTGGAGGCAGTTGAATCCGCCTGCTTCCAGAAGCCCACTCGGGAGGAAGCTCGGATGCCGAAATCATGGGCGCGGGGGATCGCGCTGATCGCACTGGTGGGTGGTATCTGGTTAATCGGGACCCGGGTTCGCGAGGCTGGGCTTGCAGTTCCAGAGGCTCCTCAGCCCGGTTACCATGCGCCTGGCTTTTCACTGCGCACCCTCGATGGGGAGCCCCTCTCGCTCTCGGATCTACAGGGTCGGACCGTGGTGCTGAATTTCTGGGCCACCTGGTGCCCACCATGCCGGGCGGAGATGCCAGCCTTTCAGCGGCTCTACGCCCGCTATGCCGATCGGGGGCTGACGGTGATCGGGGTGAACGCCACGCACGGGGACAACTTGGCCGCGGTGTTGGCTTTCCGCCAGCAATACCAGCTGACGTTCCCGATCCTGCTGGACGAAACCGGCCAGGTGAACCGGAGCTATCGGGTGACGGCTCTTCCCACGACGTTCTTCATCGACGCTCGCGGGATCATCCGCGATGTGGTGGTGGGCGGCCCACTGAGCGAGGCGGCCATCGAAGCCCGCCTATCCGAGATCCTGCCCGCAGGGAACCGCTGATGCTGCCCGCGCTCTCCCTGGGTCCATTCACCTTGCCCACCCGGCCCCTCCTCCTGCTGCTGGGCCTGTGGCTGGGGTTATCCCTTGTGGAACGGGAAGGGCGCCGGCGGGGGATCGGGGTGATCGTGGCGATGGACGCCCTGTGGGGTCTGGCCGCAGGCTACATCGCGGGCCGGATCGGTGCGCTGCTTCCCTACGGCCTTTCCTCCCCGTGGGATCTGCTTTCAATCCTCCGTCCGGTTGACCCGATGCTGGCTCCCCTCCCCGCTCTCCTGGCGACAGCAGGGGTGATCGCTTGGCGATGGCATCGGCATCGGATCCCCTGGGGCGTGGGGCTGGATGCAACAGCGCCCCTGCTTTTCGCGATGGCCATCGCATGGGCTCTAGGGGATTGGGCGGAAGGCCGCCGGTATGGGGAACCCACTGCGATCCCGCTCCTAGCAGCGCTGGGGGGCGGAGGACGCCATCCCGTTCAGCTCTACGAGGCCGGTCTGGGAGTTTTGGCCTTCATGCTCTGGCATCGGACGCAGAAGCGCCTGCAGATCCCGGGAAGTTCCTTCCTGCTGGCTTTCGCTCTTTATAGCGCAACGCGATTCATCGCCGAGGGATTTCGGGCGGAGAGCGCCACGTGGGCCGGATTTCGGGTTTCCCAGCTCTGGGGATTCGTTGGGCTCATGATCGGACTATGGGGGCTCGCCTGGGTGGAGAAGCGATCTCGCACCGAATAAGCGGAATCCTCCCGACTGGCCTCCCCGGCTCCATCCGCAACAGATCCCCTGGCTGCCGACTCACCCCGGTTCGAAGCCTACGGGTAGATCAGCACTTTGAGGGCCTCGTAAGTCCGCATCGCCTGGTAGCCCTGTGGGGTTTCCTCGAGCGGCAGGCGGTGGGTGATCAAGCTTTCCACCGGAAGGCCTTCCGCGAGCAGGCGCAGCGCCTCCTGCATATCGGGCGGGCCGGCTGAGTAGCTGGGGATCACCCGGATCTCACGGAAATATAGCGTATGGACGTCAACAGGCCACCGGGCCTCCGGCGGCGTCGGGGTGAACAGCAACAGCGTCCCTCCAGAGGCCGCCAGGGACCATCCCAGCTCGATGGCCTCCACGGACCCTGGGCCGACCACCACCAGGTCCGCCCCTAACCCGTCGCTCTCCGCACGGATCCGATCCGCTGCCTCGGAGGCCAGCGTGGGGATCATGCCGATTCGCTCCCCGGCCTCCAGGCGCGCGGGAACGCGATCGATGCCCCATACCCGCTCAGCCCCCCAGCGCTGGGCGACCAGCCCGTGCAAGAGCCCCATCACCCCGAGCCCGATCACGGCGATGCGATCTCCCGGCCGCAGCCCGGCCCGCCGCAGCGCCTTTATGACTGTCGCTAGGGGCTCGGTGAACGCCGCCGCCTCGTCGCTCACATGAGCGGGAATGGGGAGGAGGTCCCGCTCCACCACCGGCGGGGGGACGATGGCGTAAGCACTCAGCCCTCCGGGGATTAAGCGGGTCGACCGCCAGGTCGAACAATGGACATAATCGCCTCGGCGGCAGAACCGACACGCGCCACATGGGGCGTGGTGGTGGACCACCACCCGCTCCCCACCCTGGAAGGCGGTTACCCCAAGGCCGACTTCCACCACCTCACCCACCAACTCATGGCCGGGGGTGAAGGGGGCCTTCTTCGCCATATACCAGTCCATAAGCTCCCCAGGACATAGGCCACAGACCCGGACCCGGACCAGCACTTCTCCGGGCGCCAGGGGGCGGAGGGGGACTTCCGTCACTTGCAGGTTGTCATGACTTTGATAGAGGATCGCCCTCGTTCGCGTCACCACCAAGGTTTGCTCCTAACTCTGATAGGTGGACCAGGTTCTTGTTCGGAATGACGCAGAGAAACCCCAAGGGTTGCTCGCTAATGTTCTCGAACTGGTGAACCTCCATTGGCGGGATATAGAGGACATCCCCTGCCTGGACCTCCACCGTCTCCTTGCCTAAGAGGACGCGCGCTTGTCCTTGCAGGATTACTACTCCGTGGTCATACGGATGGGCGTCCAGGCTGGATTTGCAACCAGGCGGGAGCTCGAAATAACGGAGCACGAAATATGGTGCCCGCTCCCGAGGTCCGATCAGCACCCGGCGGGATCCACATACGCCCATCGGGCCGGTGTAGGGAACCACCGGCACGCCCTCCCAATCCCACAACTTGGCTTTCCGTCGATGCACTACCCCCATTGTCACTGCTCTCCTTAACTTACCTGTGTGTTCTCTCCTCCCGTAGGAACGCTTGCGGTCGGTGCCATACCAGTACCCACAGTCCAAGGTAAACCGCCAGATAAACAAGCGCTAAAATCAGCCGCGGCAGATCCGACCGGTAGCCGATGAGGAACCAGAAGATCTCCAGGATCGGCCAGGAGAGCGTCTTGAAGCCCGCCGCCATCGCCGTCACCGTCTGTCCGGCCGGAACCTGCGCCCCCACCTGATGAGCCACCTGAGTGACCACCGGAGCGGTGTCCGTGGCCACCAACAGCATCAACGGGATGAACACCAGCGCCCCGTTCAGAATTCCCCGGAAGATGTTACCCCGGGATGGGGCGACTGCCCAGATCAACAGGAAGACGAAGACTGCGAGGTCCGCAAAGGGCACCACCCGGTTCCCCGGCAGCAGGGCGGCGATGGGAAATGCCAGGGGGGTTAAAATCAGCGCTGTGGCCACAATAGCCGGGAAACCCGTCACAATGGCCGCATCCAGCCCGATGTAAAGCTCCCGGCCTGGGAAGCGGCGGACCATAAGCGCCCGCACGCTCTCAGAGATTGGGATCAAGCCCTCCATTAGCAGAGCGATCATCCGCGGCATCAGCTCCATAAAGGCCGCTGTGGTGATCCCCAGCTTGAGGATAGCTGCCCCCTCCTCCGCACTCATCCCAGGCTTCAGGTAAGCCAGGGTCCCAATCAACAGCCCGATGATCAGCCCCACAACAGCTGACTCCCCCAATATCCCCAGCCGCCGCTGGATCGCCTCCGGGTCAATCCAAATGTCCCGCAGGCGTGGGATGCGCTCCCACAACGCGTCCAGGGCAAAGCCAATGGGCGCCCAGATCACTGTGTCCCCGTGCGGCAGGGAGATGCCTGGCATTTTGAAATAGCCGCTCAGAACCGGGGCAGTCCAATCCGCCAGCTTGAACAGAAAAGCCGCGTAGATCATCGCCCCAAGCAGCCCCAACAACACGTTCTGGCTCACCGCCCAGATCATGGAGAACACATAGGCCATGGACCAGTAATTCCAGAGATCCACATCCAAGGTCTTCGTGAAGCCGATTAGGATCAAGAGAATGTTCCAAACGAAGATCACAACAAAAACCGTGAAGGCAAAGGGGGTCCCGAAGCTGATCGCCGCCAGGACCGGCCAGCCGATGTCTGGGATGTCTAAGGGTAAAGCGAAGCGCTTGGACATCGCCTGGACGGCGGGGGCGAGCCCGTTGATGAGCATGCCGAGCACCAGAAAGAGGCCGGTGAAGCCGATCCCTACCCGCAGCCCGGCCCGGGCAGCCCGGCCCGGCGGAGCCCCAAAGAGGAGCCCTAGCAGGAACAGGATGATCGGCATCATAACCGAAACCCCGGCAACCTGGATGATCCAGTTCATAAACGCGTTGATCCCTTGAAGGATCCCGCTCATAGTGCCCCTCCTGTGGTCGATCAGAGGCTCTCGCACAGGGGATTGAAAAGACCGGGTGGCCATAGCAATGCCATGGCCACCCGGTCTCAACGTCATTCTGCCTCAGCAGGCGCCCCGGCCGCCACCTCCCAGACCTTGGGGTTCCGCTGATAGAGGAAGAGAAGAACCGCCAGCACGGCAAGTAAGACCAGCAGCCCGACCACCCCCACCAGCTGCACAGCACTCACGAAGACAAAGGGCGGCCAGAGGAAGCCATCGGCAATGCTGGTGATCCGTACCGCGCCCGCCGGCATCTGGAAGCCCGAGGCCACCGCTGCAGAGGTGAAGAGATCCGCCATTCCCGTGGCGATGTAGAAACCCACCGCCAGGGTAAGGGTACCCGCGATGATCATTCGGAAGATATTGCCCCGCATCAGGGGAGCAAACATTGCCACTACAAAGGGAATGACCGCCAGATCCGCGAAGAGGATCACCCGGTTGCCGGGCAGGATTGCGCTCAGTAGGATGGCCACCGGCACCAGCACCAGGGCAGTGGAGATGGCCGCAGGGTGGCCGATGAGGATCGCTGAGTCCAAGCCGATGTAGATCTCCCGCCCCCCAGCTCGCCGCTGCATAAAGTCCCGGGCCGCCTCGGAGACCGGGATCAAGCCTTCCATCAGAATTTGGACCATCCGCGGCAGCAGCAGCATCACTGCTGCCAGGTTCATCGCTGTCTTAAGGATCTTGACCACCACTGTTTGGACATCACCGGCGTTGTAGAAACCCAAGACCCCCAAGATGAGACCGATGATCAACCCGAGGATCACTGGCTCTCCAGCGACCCCTAGCCGCCGGCGGATTGCCTCCGGATCCGCCTGCACATCCCGTAAGCCCGGAATACGATCGATGATCCAATTCACTACAATGGCGATGGGAACACCAGGGGCTGTTGTGAGATGGGGGATAGAGATCCCGGGCAGGTTATAGAAACGCTGGACCGCTGGGGCCGTCCAGTCAGCTAAGAAGAGCGCCAGCGCCGCCGCGATCGCCGCGGCCAGGAGACCCATGGGCAGGCTGCCTGTGGCGGCCACCACCAGAGAGCCGATGAAAGCGAAATGCCAGTAATTCCAGATATCGATATCAAGAGTCTTGGTGAGACGAGCGGCCAGCATCGCGATGTTCACAAGAAGTGTCAGGGGGATCACCCAGAGGCCAACCGCGGAGCCGAAAGCGATAGCCGCCGCCGAGGGCCAACCCACATCCACCACGTCCCGCTGGATGCCGGTGTTCTTCACCATCGCCTGGGCAACCTCGGAGAGGTTGGTCCACATCAGGCCAATGACCAAGTTGATTCCGATGAAGGCGATGCCAATGGTCACACCGGCCCGGAACGCCCGGCCAGGCTGGGCCCCCAGAGCCACAGCGAAAAGAAAGATGATGATCGGCAAAGCAACTGTTGCGCCCAGATTATCGATGATCGCTTTCAATGTGCTCAGAAAGACCTCCATGGCATCCTCCTTTCAAAAATAGGATGGCCCGCTTTCCTCAGCGCTTGATGCTGAGGGTCTCCTCACCTTCAATCCAACAACGCTGGAGATCCTCCTAGCCCCTCCGGAGGATCTCGGCGATCTGATCCAACACCTGATCCTTGCCGATCCCTGTCAGAAATGCGAGGGTCTGGATCACCGGGACGCCCAAATCCTGAGGCACCGGCGTGGTGGTTACCACCAAGTCGAATTCCTTCGCCAGCGCGGGCACTTCAGCGGCCTTGCACTGGCGGGTGATCACCGGAATGCCTCGCGCTGCCAGTCCCTCCTCAATGGCTTTGGCAACAACCGTCGAAGTGGCAATCGCCGTTCCACAAGCTACAAGGACACGCTTCGGTTGGGTCATAAGCACCTCCTGAGATCAAGTATTCAGATTAAGCCGTTCGATCAATTCCTCAGGAGAACCTGCTTCGTAGATCTGTCGCACACGCTCCGGATCTTGAAACAGCTCCGCCAGACGCCGCAGCATCTCAACTTGGCCGTGAGGCTCATTAAGTGCCATCACAATGACCACCGAGACTGGGACCGTTTCCTCCGGATTCACCATGTTCCGGAAGAGCACCGGGTGCTCTAAGGTGGCAATCGCCAGGGCTGGGGAGATGACATGCTCAACGTCGGCATGGGGGATCGCTACGTGGAGATCTCCTGCTAGCGGGAGGCCTGTTGGGTTCGTTCGCTCCCGCTCCAGAACCGCCTCCACGAACGAGGGCCGAACGAACCCTTCTTCTTCCAGGAGCGCTGCCAGACGGCGGATGACCTCCTCAGCCGAGACGGCCCGCATTCGCAGCGATATCAGGCGCGGCGACAGCGCCACCCCCTGCGCGACGGGAGCCTCCCGCTGCTCCTGGCCCATTTCTCACCTCCGGGTCTCAACACGGGAAAGGGCGCTCACTGTTCTTCACCAATGGAAGCGAGCACTAAAGGGCCATGCTCCGAGTAGGTCTTGCCGACACAGCGCCTTACCCCAACAGAATCCCCGGCCGCTCCAGGGCCGTCCGCAGGTCCTCCAGGAACCGCGCCGCTTGGGCGCCGTCCACGATGCGATGGTCTGCGGTAAGGGTCAGGGTGGCCATCGGCCGGACCTCCACGCGATCTCCCTCCCCGACTACCGGCCGCTTCGCCACCCGTCCCACCGCCAAAATCGCCGCTTGGGGTGGGTTGAGGATTGCCGTGAAATGGTCCACGCCGTACATCCCCAAGTTCGAGAGGGTGAAGGTCCCCCCTTGCAGATCCTCCGGCCGCAGCCGCCCCTCTCGCGCGCGCCCCGCCTTCTCCTCCAGCGCGCGGGCGATGGCCAACAAGCCCAGCTGATCGGCCCGGTGCACCACCGGCACCACCAGCCCCTCGGGCACCGCCACCGCCACCCCGATGTTCACATCCTCCCACTCTAAGAGCTCCTCCCCCTCGAGGGTCGCGTTGAGCGCGGGATGCCGCCGTAAGGCCCAGGCGCAGGCCCGGATCAGCAGGGCGGTCAGGGTCACCCGGATGCCCTCCTCCCGCTCCGCCCAGGCGGAGAGCTCCTCCACCACCGCCAGCGCCCGATCCATCACCACGTCCACACTGACCGTGAACTGGGGCGCCTCCCGAACGCTCCGGGTCATCCGCTCCGCGATGGCCCGCCGCATCCCCGTCAAGGGGATCCGTCGGCGAACGGCCGGCCGCGCAGGGGCCTCCGCCTCTATCCCCCGGAGCATGGCTTCTGCCGCTCGCTGCACATCCACCGACTGGATTCGCCCCCCGGGACCCGTCCCCTCCACCGCCTGCAGGTCCACCCCCAGCTCCCGAGCCAGCCGCCGGGCCGCGGGCGCCGCCCGGATCTTCCCCCCTGGGGTAGCCTCCAACCCCCGTTGGACCAGATAAGCTTCCACGTCGGCCTTCGTTACCCGACCCCCCGGGCCGGTGCCCGGCACCGCGGCGAGGTCCACCCCATGGGCCTGGGCCATCCGCTCCGCCAGCGGCGTGGCCTGTGGGGCACGTTGGGAGGGCGCTGGCGCCTCCGCCCAAGCCTCCCCTGGCAGCAGGATGTAGGCGATGGGTTGGCCGATGGGCACCACCTCCCCCGGACCCACGCGGATCCCCACTAGGGTTCCGCTGGCCGGCGCCTCCACCTCCATGGCCACTTTGTCAGTCTCGACCTCCAGGATGGCCTCACCCTTTGTGACCGCGTCTCCTTCCTGCTTCAGCCAGCGGAGGACCTTCCCGCTCTCCTGGGCCATCTCGAATTTCGGCATGATCACTGGGACCGGCATCGCGCGCCTCGAGCTCTGCTGATCGTTGGGTGCTAAGGTGCTCGCTTCTTTAAATCTCCAGCCGCGCCAGCCGCCGGGCGGCCTCGATGATGTCCTCCACCTGGGGCACTGCCGCGCGCTCCAGCCGGGGGTGGTAAGGGATCGGGACGTCCGCCCCGCCCAGCCGGACGATGGGCGCCTCCAGGTAAGCGAACGCCTCGCTCTGGGCGATATGGGCAGCCAGCTCCCCACCGAAGCCCCCGAGAAGCGGGGCCTCATGTACAATCAGCAGCCGCCCTGTCTTCTTCACCGAGGCGATGACCGTCTCCGCGTCGTAAGGCTTCAGCGTACGCAGATCGATCACCTCCGCCTCAATCCCCTCCGCCGCCAGCCGCTCGGCAGCTTCCAAGGCCCGTAGCACCATCACCGAATAGGCCACGATGGTCACATGCCGCCCCGGCTGCCGCACCACCGCCCGGCCTAAGGGAACGACGTAGGGGATCTCCGGCACCGGTCCCCGGGTCCGGTAGAGGAGCTTATGCTCCACGAAGATCACCGGGTTCTCATCGGCCAAAGCGGCCAGCAACAACCCTTTGGCGTCATAGGGCGTGGCCGGCGCCACCACCTTCAGCCCAGGGACATGGACAAACCACGCCTCCAGGCTCTCCGAATGCTGGGCCGCCGCACCCGTCCCCGAGCCCCCCGGCAGCCGCAGCACCAGGGGGACCCGTGCCTTCCCGCCGAACATGTAGCGCACCTTGGCCGCCTGAAGCACCGTCTGCTCCATCGCCAAGGTGACGAAGTCCATGAATTGCATCTCCACGATGGGCCGCATCCCGGTGAGGGCGGCCCCCAACCCGGCCCCGACGATGGTGTTCTCCGAGATCGGCGTGTCGCGGACCCGCTCCGGCCCGAACCGGTCGATCAACCCCTGCGTCACCCCGAAGGCGCCGCCGTAGACGCCGATGTCCTCCCCCAGCAAGAAGACCCGCTCGTCGGCGGCCATCGCCTGGGCCATCGCCTCCCGCAAGGCCTCCGCATAGGAGAGCTCCCGGGTCCCTGGGGATGGCTCCACCGCCGCCTCCGGCCCGAAGGCTCGTTGGATCCAGCGAGGGGGGATCGAAGGGTCCTCCGCGTAGACCCCCTCCGTCAGCTGGACCACGGAGGGTTCCGGATCCGCCTCGGCCGCCCGCAAGGCCTCCTCGATCGCCTGCCGGGCCCGCGCCTCCAACGCCATCGCTTCTTCTTCAGAGAGCCAGCCCTGCTCCATCAACCAGGCCCGGAATCGGGCGATGGGGTCCCGCGCCATCCAGGCCTGGACCTCCTCCTTCGTGCGGTATACCTGGCGGTCGCTCTTGGAATGTCCCTTGTAGCGGTAGGTGATCGCCTCAATCAGCGTGGGACCCTCCCCCCGGCGGGCCCGTTCGACCGCCCTTCGCACCGCCTCGTAAACCGCCCGGACGTCCATGCCGTCCACTGTCTCCCCAGGGATCCCATAGGCGGCTGCCCGATCGGCCACTCGGGGCACGGCCATCGCCTTTTGGATGGGCATGGACATGGCGTACTGGTTGTTTTCGCAGAGGAAGATCACCGGCAGCCGCCAGATGGCGGCCATGTTCAATCCCTCGTGGAAGTTCCCATGGTTGGCCGCCCCGTCCCCGAAGAAGCACAACACCACCCGATCTTCTCCCTGAAGCCGAATGCTCAGGCCGGCCCCCACAGCGATCGGGATCCCACCGGCGACGATCCCATTGGCCCCGAGGTTCCTCCGCTCCAGGTCCGCCAAGTGCATCGACCCACCCCGGCCTCGGCAGATCCCCGTTTCCTTCCCCAACAACTCCGCCAGCATCGCCCGGATATCCTGGCCCTTCGCGATCGCATGGCCGTGGCCTCGGTGGGTCGAGGTGATGTAATCGTCCGGCCGCAGGGCGGCGATCGCCCCTACCGCTACCGCCTCCTGGCCGATGGAAAGGTGCATCGTGCCGTGCATCTTCCCCGCCGCGTAAAGCTGCTCCACCGTCTCTTCGAAAGCTCGGATGAGATGCATCTGGTAGAGCCAGTCGAGCAAACGCTCCCGGGGAAGATCGATGGCCATTTCCGCAGCGGGCACTATGGATGGCTCACGCATAAACCTTCGCTCCTTCCAGAGTTAACACGGCAGCGGCCGCCTCCGCGTCGGTCACCAACACGTCCACATAGCCGCCGCGCAACGCCGCCCGGATGGCCGGCGCCTTCGCCGCACTCCCCGCCACGGCGATCACCGTGGGGATCCGGCGCAGCGCCTCCGGCTCCAGCCCGATCACCCGCCGGTTGAGCGGATGATCCAACAGCTGTCCCTCCCCATCCAACGCCCGAGCCAGGATGTCCCCTACCGCCCCGGCCGCTCGTAACGCCTCCAGCTCCCCCTCCGTGAGATAGCCAGCCCGCCGCAGGCTGGAAAGCCGGGGGTCCACCGAGCCGATGCCGATGAGGGCCACGTGGACCTTGCGGGCCATGGCCAGCGTTTCGGCGATCGCCCGCTCCCCCCGCAGCGCCCTCGCCACCGCCTCGCTCTCTACCAGCAGTGGGGCGTGGAGATGGCGGACAGGGACCTCCAGCTTCTCGGCCAGCCAACGGGCGAGTTCCGGCCCGTCGATCATGGGGTCACCGGCACCCAGGGCGCCGATGATCTGGATCACCTGGCCGCCCGGCGTCGGAGCCTCTGGCATCGCCCGCACCACCTCGTACACCGCCGTCCCCCAGCTCACCCCAATCCGGATCCCGGGGCGTAGCCGCTGGCGCAGGGCCTGAGCGCCCAGCTCCCCCAGACGGCGCAGGAGCAAGCGAGGGTCCGCGGGGGGATGGGCCAGGACAAGGGCCTCTTTCAGGGGGAAAGCGCTTCGCAACGCGTTCGCCAGATGGAGGTTGATTTTCAGGGGATGGCGAACCCGAATCTCGATCAGCCCGCGGGCCCACGCCGCTTTGAGGTACCGGGAGACCATCGAGCGCGAGCAGCCCAGCCGCCGGGCGATCGCCGCCTGATCCAAGCCCTCCTCATAATACCAGGACGCAATCTCCGCCAGCCGCTCGTCGTCCATGGGGTTCACAAATGTGAATCTGAAGTCAACTTTTGAGACATTGTAGGCAGAAGCGGGGAAGTTGTCAAGGGACGTTTTGAAGTTTTACAGTCCTTGGGGGTCTTCAGGGTCGGGGGTGCTTTAGCGCCTGTTCTCCAGAAGAGAGGGATCCTCAAGACGTGCGGATGCATGAGGCGTCTCATCCATCCTCAAAGGCAAACGCTCATTGATCGGCTTCCCCCGACTTCCCAATGGGAAGCCAGATGTAGAACGTGCTCCCCGGGCACCGAGCTTCATCGTGGCCCGGGCTCTCCACCCAGATCCGCCCACCGTGAGCCTCGATAATCCCCCGCGCGATGGGCAACCCCAGTCCCGGGCCCGCTCCCTTAAACTTCACAGATCCAGTGGAATGCAGCTCAATCGGCCCCACCCGATAGAACTTCTCAAAAATCAACGCCTGCTCATCCGGGTCGATCCCGATTCCAGTATCCTGCACGGCGATCTCCACATAGCCGGAGGAACCCCCTGCTTCCTCCGGGGAGACAACCCGAGCGTGGATGGTGATCGTCCCTTCATCCGGCGTGAATTTAATGGCGTTCTGCACCAGGTGACGCAGGGCCTGGACCAGACGGGTGAGATCCCCATGGATCACGGGGAGATTATCCAAGGGCTCGATAATCAAGCGCTGGCGCCGCTCGGTGATCGCCCCCTCCAACGGCTCCACCGCCATACGAATCAGGGTGGGGATCTGAATGGAGATCGGATAAATGGACAAGGCCTCAGCGTCGATTTGGGAGATATCCAGCATAGCGTTGACGATCTCCTCCAGCCGTATAGCCGACCGGCGAAGGCCCTGCAGGATCCGCTCCAGGGTTCCATCGGCCTCCGGGCGCTCTCCCAAGGCCTCCGCCAGAAGATCCGCATACCCGCGGATATGCGTGAGGGGCGTGCGCAGCTCATGAGAGGCGATCTCGATGAAGTGGGTCTTGGTCCGATCCAGTTTCTCTAACCGCTGCGCCGTGCGCGCCAGGTCCTCGTTCAGCTGTGCCAGGCGGGCGTTCAAACGCCGCAGGTCCTCCACCAGGCGGATGTTCTGCAACACGGTCGCCGTCTGCTCCGCGATCGAGGCCAATAGATCCAGCTCCGCCGGGCTATACGTGGCGATCCCTCCACGCGCCCCCAGAGCCAGGCAGCCCAGCAGCACCGCCTGGGCCCGGATCGGGACGAAGAGCTCCACGCCCAGCTCCTGCAGCCAGCGCCGCTCCTCCGGGTTCGCCTGCTGGAACGCTGTCCAGAAGTCGATCTGATATTGGGTGAGAGAACGGCCTTCTTGCCATGCCTTCAGGATGGGGCTATCCAGAGCGAGCCGGCCCGGATCCTCCGGCGCTTCCCCCAGGCCAGCGACAGCCCGGGCGCTGATCCAACCATCCGGCTGTTCCTCAAGAAGCAACAACAGCCCTCGCCGGAGGCTGAAAGCATCCCCCAGCACCCCGAACGCTGCCTGCGTCACCTGGGTTACGTCCAGCAGGTTGCTGATCGCCTGGCTGTAGCGGCGGACCAGTGCGGCGGGATCCTCCACGGAAGGCATCAGGCGACGTTGGAGCCACTGGTGCAGGAGCCAACCGATCGTCCGTTGAACCAGCGCGATCCCTAAGGCGATCAGCGAAAGCTCCACCAGCGTCGGGATCGGTTCGAGATGCCCCTCTCGCACGAGCTGGAACCCGGACAGGATGCCCAGGATCAGCCCTCCTTGGGCGATCCAGCTGATCGTGAACATCAGGAGCGCCCGGGCGATGCGTTGCAGCGGGGGCAACTCCGGGAGCCGGAACAGAAGCCAGATCATGCCTATCCCAGCGGACCGCACGATCCAACCCAACGGGATCCAATCCCCCCGAGGCGTCCATGCCAGGATTTCCCCTAACGTCACCAGCAAAGCGCCCAGCAGCCCATAGGCGAGCCGGTTCCGATGGAGCGGCCGTGTGGTGCGAAGATACGCTTGCCCGAGGTGGGCTAACCCCACAGCCGTGCCGATCCCCCAAATCCCCTCCCGGATCGCCCAGGAGGCCAGCGCCGGATCGCCAGGCCAGCGAGCGGCCCGCCACCAGGCCTGTATCCCCACTGCGGTTTCCGGCCGGTAGGGAAGCGTGGCGGCCATGAGCGCTATCCCGCCCGCCAGGCCCATCCACATCAGGACATGGCGAGGAAGCGGACGCCCCAGGAACGTCCAGATCCACAACCAGGCGGCCAGAGGGAGGCACGAGAGGAGAAGACCGGAGAGGTTCCATGCGGTGAACCGTACCAGAGGGAGCACCCCTTCCCAGAGCGCTATCGTCCACAAACCTTGCCAGAGAAGCCCTAGGCCTAAATAAGGCCCCACCTCCTGGATCAGGCCGGCTGGCCGCTCTCTCCCAACCCCGAGGAGAAGCCCACCATACACTCCCACCAGGCATAATGCCAAGAGGATCCCGATGGGGATCCCCCCAATAACCGGAAACGGCGGTATCCAGTTAACCATATTGTTATCCCAAACCCCGTTTGGGAAATCCTTGGGAAATAGCGAAGCCGCCCCTTCCCCCTTCTGCGCTCTCCCGGCGGCCTTTTGGGCCGCCGGGAGAGCGGAGGAGGCACTACTTAAGGATATAGTAAGTACCCCGTTTCTCCCCAATCTTCAGGAGGATCCCTCGCCGAACCAGATCGACCAGGTCCAGGCGAAGGGTCTCGGGGGAGACCCCGGGGCACAGCTGTTGGTATTCCCGGTTGGTGATGCGCCCATGTTCACGGATGTACTGCAGCGCCTTGAGCTGGCGCTCATTCATCGAGGGCTCCCCGCGAGGGACAGGAGGACGTTCCTGCCGGTTATAGAGGATCACGGTGAACGAGTAAGGCTGGGCGATGAACTTCGGCTGGGGGTGGCCGGCGCGGAGCATCTCCTCGATCATCCGATCGATCCCCAGACCGAGCTCCTCGATATACCCCCAGTAGAAGAGCCCGGAGACGATCCGCGGGTTGCGGGAATAATGCTCGTCCACAATGTTGTCCAGGGTGATGTGGCCGGGCAACCCTCCAGGGCTGCTCACCTCCAGACGATCGGCGAACTTGCGGATCTCAATGCGGCGGCCCCGCAGCCGGTAATCCCGATGACAGACCGCATTGACGATCGCCTCCCGCACCGCGAAGGGCGGGTATTCCGGCCGCTCCTCCCGCTCCAAGCCTCGCACCACCGCGCCCAGCTGCATCTCCTCCCACACGATCTCCCAGGTGCGCTCGATCACCCGCGCCAGCGGGCCGCCGATCTCCTCCCGGCGGGCGTAGCCCGGCAACCCTTCGTCGCCATGGGGAGTCGTCCCCGGGTATTTCACAAAGACCACGCCGCTCTGGGGCAGGAACCGCTGGGGCTGCTTTCCGAACAACAGCAGCCCGGCCACCGTCGGCCGCCCGTCCGGAGCTATGGCCCCGATCTCGACCAGGAGCTCCTCCACCGTCCCACCGATCCGTCGGCGCTGGCGAGCCTCCCGCTTGGCAAGGTACTCCTCGATCATGGCCTCGTCGAAATCCTCCCGCGTTGCCCCCGGGACCACTTCCGCCTCGTAGTCCCCAACGGACTTCGTGGCGGCCAGCTGCTGGATCTCCCGTCCTTCCAACGGACGGTTCTCCGCGCCCCGTCGGATCAGCACCCGCCCATCGTCCAAGGTGTGAAGCTCCGGGCTGCGGGGAACGTGGAGCAGGACGACCGTTCTTCCATCCGCCTCGTTCTGTTCCCATCGGGTCTGAACGGGAGGCCGACAACGGAGCAGCGCCTGTCGAAGGGCGTCTTCGACCTCCTCCGGTTCCACCCCCACCGCTCTCCCCTCCAGATCCACCCCGATCACCAGGAGGCCGCCGTCGGTGTTTGCGAAAGCAACCAAGTTCTCGGCGATCTGGAGAGGATCCGGATCCCTCAAAAACGCCACCAATGCCCCGGGCTTTCGCAAACCGTCCATACATCGAGCTCCCCTATAGCCGCCCAACGATCTATGCCCATTATATTGCAAACCAACGGGAAAACATTTCTCCTCCCCATCCCATCGAGGGCATCGGCAAGCGCCGTCCATCCGTCCGGCTGAAGACGATCAAGGGGCCTGGAGCCCGTTCCGATCCTCATCCTTGCAAGCGCAGGCGACCTTCCGCTCCTCTCCTCGCACCAGCACCCCCTCATAGAGCGTGAGGCTGGGGAGCGCTTCCCAGCCGCCGAGACGGAAGGGGCGCCCCGGCTCGATGGGCACCCACTCCCCATTCAGGCGGCGGGCCAGATGGATGTGGGCAGCATCCGCAAACCCACCTTCGCAGGAGGGATGTCCCAACGGATCCCCAGCCCGGACCCGGACGCCGGGCGGGATCCGTCCCTCGGCCGCGATGTGCAGATAGACCATTACCCAGCCGGTCTCCTCCCGACCATCTCCATCGGTATCCAGGACCACCACCCCCTCCCCGGTCCGCGCCACCACGCCGTCGGCCGCCGCCCGCACCCAATAGCGGGACGGGGCGCATCCCTCGACATCCGGCGGCGCGAAGTCCAACGCGCCCCACGCGGCCCCGTTCCCCCATCCGCCGTGCGGCCCGCCCGTGAAATACCACCGCTCCCCGTCCGCCCAAGGCAACCGCCATGCCGGCTCCGGCGGAACCGACCGCACAGGCTCCTCGCGGAAGGGCTCGCCGAAGAGCGCGCGATAGATCACGGGGAACCCTTGAGGTCCCACGGCCTGAGCCCAGTCCTCCGGAGGCCGCACCGCCGCCAGGAAGCTCTGCACCGCCACGGTCCCTGCATTCAGCCCATCCGCCACGCGAACCCGCCGCCCATCGGCGAAACGGATCGTCCACATCGAGCGTCCTTTGAAGCCGTAGTAGCCGTCGTTCAGTCGGTCGGCAGCCCAGTTCAGCTGTCGGAAAAGCCCTTCATACCCCGGCCGTGCCCACCCCATCGGATACAGCCGGGCCCGCTCATCCGCCGGCTCCCCGCGGACCCAGCCGCTCTGCATCTCGAGCAGGGTCAGCAACACCCGCGGGCCTACGCCGTGGTTCCGCGCCACTTCCTCCAGGATCTCGATCCCGCTCCGCGTCCGCCCGCCGATGGTCTCCTGATAGCGGCTCAAATAGCCTCCAAACCGACGAACCGTCTCGGAGACGGAGAAATCCAGATAAGCCGGGCCGTAGACCAGCTCCGAATCCGGGATCAGCTTGAGGGCTGGCCCTTGCTCCTTAACCCCCACAGGCATCCATAGGGGCTGCCCAACCATGAGGCGGGAGGGATCAATCCCCGGGTTCGAAGCGAGGATGGCCCCGACAGTGGTCTGGAACCGCTGGGCCAGGGCGCTCAGCGTATCTCCGGCCTGCACCAGATACAACTCCCGCTCCGGGGGGACTCCCGGGCGGGGTGGATCCGGAGTGGGCGTCTTGAGGGTCAGAGACGTCCTCGCTGGCTGGGGGCTGGAACGCCCCTCCGCGGCGTTCTCCCTGGGGCCCCTATACCCTCCGCATGCCACCATCGCCACGGCGACCCATCCCCCAAACAGCACCAGGGCCCATCGCGCCGCTGCACCGGCCTGCTTTCCCCGCATATCGGACCTCCCTCACCAAGGATACGAAGGCCTCTTCCCTCACGCAATCGGAATCCATCCCCTGGTGTAAGATGGGGATGGACGCTTCAATATCCGCGGGGAAAGGTTCCATAGGCTCGAGGATGCCCACGATCGGGAGGGGGAAATGGCGCTACGTTATCGTGCCATCACCGATGTGCCAGGGATTCGGGTGGGCCATGCCCAGGATCTTCAGGCGCTGACCGGAGTAACCGTGGTGCTTTGCGAGAAAGGCGCGGTGGCGGGGATGGACCAGCGGGGCGGCGCGCCGGGGACGCGGGAGACCGATGCGCTGCGCCCCATGCACCTGGTCCAGGAAGTCCACGCGGTGGTGCTGGCGGGGGGCAGCGCCTTCGGCCTGGACGCCGCCACTGGGGTGATGCGGTATCTGGAGGAGCGTGGGGTGGGCTTCGAGACCCCTGGCGGACGGGTTCCGATCGTCCCGGCCGCGATCCTCTATGACCTGGGGATCGGCGATCCCCGGGTCCGGCCGGACGCCGCGATGGGCTACGCGGCGTGCCTGGCCGCGACCGATGGGCCGGTCCCCGAAGGGAACGTGGGCGCCGGAACCGGGGCGACGGTGGGGAAGATCCTGGGGATGCAATACGCGATGAAGGGGGGGATCGGCACGACCTGTTTGGAAATCGGGGAAGGGATCCTCGTCGGCGCGCTGGTAGCGGTGAACGCCCTGGGCGATGTGGTGGACCCCGATACGGGGGCCATCCTGGCCGGCGCCCGACGCCCGGACGGTCAGGGGTTCGCCGACACCATGGCCGTCCTGCGGATCCTGGCCGGCCAGGTCTCGCTGAGCTTCCGTCGACGGATCCCGGAGAACACGGTGATCGGCGTGGTCGCCACCAACGCGGCGTTGACCAAGGAAGAAGCCAACAAGGTGGCGCAGATGGCCCACAACGGCCTCGCCCGTACCATCCGCCCCGCCCACACGATGTTGGACGGCGACACAATCTTCACCCTGGCCACCGGCGAGAAGGAAGCGGATGTGAGCATCGTGGGAGCCTTCGCGGCCGAAGCCGTGGCCGAGGCGGTCGTCCGGGCCATCCAGGCTGCGGAAAGCGTCGCGGGGATTCCGGCATGGCGGGATCTTCGGTAGCTAACCCGACACGTGGGGATGATTTTTTCCACGGGGAATTTCGGTTGGATGTGGCCGCACAATGAGGTAGGAGCACCCCTTGTGGGTGCCTCACCTCGCGTGTTCCAAGACGGGAGGATCCGTCCGCAGTCAGGCGAGAAAGGAGCGCTCAGATGTCCCGCTTCTACCGAGGAGGAATGGAGATCATCGGGCTGACAGGGCTCGCGCTGGGATTGGCGGTGCTCCTCAGCGGGATCCAGGGAGGGATCACGTTCCATCGGATCTCCGACAACCTGTTCTGGATCGGCCTGGTTTACTTTCTGATCGCTGCGTTCCCGGCGGTCGCCGAGATCGGCAGCAACATGGCCGCGCCCTGGGAGGCCCTCCGGGAACAGCGTCCTCTCGCGGAGGTCATTCATAATCAGCGGGCCCGCTATGCCCCTTGGATGACCGTGACCTGGCGGTTCGGGCTCGCGGCCCTCCTCTGCCTCGCCATCGGCCTGGGGTTCGGGTTGATTTAGATAGAAGTTCCGTAACGATTCGGCCTGATCCTATTCGGTTCGGAGCTCCCACGGGGAGGCGGAAGGGCCCCACTCCCCTGCATCTCCCCCCATGGTCCGGAGGGCCGCGAAGAAAGATGCAAGATGTTTTTGGAGACGAAGCTCCCGAAGGTGGCCCCGCCGACCCCAAAATCTCCTCAATGGAGGATATGGGCGGATTTGTCCAAAATCGGTGCATAGCGGCTGATGGGCTGGACGGCTCTCACCGCGGTGGGGTTCTGTTTCCCTCTTTCGCCCATTGGGGTTAGAATAAAATTAACCTACAGGCTGGAGCATAGCTCTTCCCAGACGCCTAGAGGCTTCGGTTAGAATTTACCGAAGATCTGGGCAACCTAAGGCCCCGGCTTGCCGGTTTAATATTTTGAACCTCACGGAAAATTCGCCCACACAGGCCAAGCGCGGGGCCTTTTCTCTTAACGTTTCTTCCTTTGCGGCGTTTTGTCTGATCGATGTTCCCTCCGCAGCGCTGTGTTCAGCTGTAGTTGCAGAAGCTTAATCGCTCGTCCTACACAGGGAGGCCCGCATGAGCAAAGGGCGGATTCTGGTGGTCGAGGATGATCCGGACATCGCCAACCTGTTGAAGGTCTACTTCACCTCCCTGGACTACGAGGTCCAGACAGCGGCCCGAGGCCATGAGGCGCTGGAGAGAACCCGCCAGCAACTCCCCCACCTCATCATCCTGGACATTATCCTCCCGGACATCGACGGGTATGAGGTTTGCCGTAGGCTACGCACCAATTCGCGCACCAGCCACATCCCCATCATCTTCCTCACCCAGCGCGATGAGCGGAGCGACCGCATCGCCGGCCTGGAACTCGGCGCCGATGATTACATCACGAAGCCCTTCGACATCGAGGAGCTGCGCCTGAGGGTCCAGAACACCATCCGGCGGGCGGAACGGGAGAGCCTGACCAACCCGGTCACCGGCCTGCCCAGCGGGCGCCTGATCGAGGACCAATTACGGGCCCTCCTCCGTCGCTCCGACTGGGCGCTCCTCTACATCGGGATCAACGGCCTGGATGCTTTCCAGGAGGTCTACGGCTTCGTGGCCGGGGACGAGGTGCTGCGCTGGACGGCGATGCTGATGGGAGAGGTGGTGGACGCCCTGGGGACACCTCAGGACTTCATCGGCCACGTCGGAGGAGACGATTTTGTGATCATCACCCACGTGGAACGGGCGGCGGCCATCGCCCAGGCGCTCCGCCAGCGCTTCGCCGAGGGGGTGGGCACCCATTACGCCTTCCCGGACCGAGAGCGAGGTTACCTGGTGCTCACTGACCGGGAAGGGAACGAAAAGCGCGTCCCCCTGATGACCTTGGCGATTGGGATCGTCCGAGCAGGGGATTCCATCTTCAACGATATCCGGGAGCTCACAGAGATCGCGGCGGAAGCGCGTCGGAAGGAAATGATACTGCTGTAAAGGTCTCAGGAAAGCCGAAGGCGCCTAACCTGCTCTTTCGCATTCTCTGGGAGGGAAGCCCCGGATGGCGTGGCTTCAACGCCTGCGACGGATCTTAGACTTCAGAAGCCCCTATCCCTCTGATCCGAGAGCAGGGGATGAGGAAGGATCCTTTCTGGAGCGATGGGGGGAGCCCATCCTGTGGATGGAGGCCGACGGCGGACGGCTGCTCTTGAACGCCGCTGCGCGCGCGTATTTAGGCGACCCCGCCCCTTCCTCCCGCCGCGATCTGGAAAGCCGCCTGCAGCCCCCCGGGATCCTGGAACGCTGGCTTCGGGGCTCCAGAGAGCCGGCCCTCATCGGCCAGCGGAGGATGCAGGCTCGCGTTCTCCCCTTGACGCTGGATGGGCGATCGGGTTACCTTATCGTTCTTCACCCTGTCCCTGAGGGTCCCACGTCTCCTCCGGAGCCATCCGCCTATCCCCGCGAACTGGCCCTGGTCACCGGGATCGCGCGCCTGCTCAGCGCTTCCCTCGATCTGGAATCCACCTTGGATGCCATCCTGTTCGCGATTCAGCAGGTGATCCCCTACGATCTCGCCGAGATCAATCTATGGGAGCCCGGCGAGCGACGGTTGCGCACACGGGCCCGCGGCGGGGATCCTTCGGCGGTGGCCCGGCTCGCCGAATCCGGCGGGGTTTACCGGCCCGAGGAAGGCCTCACCGGATGGCTGGCCATGCACCGTCGTCCCCTGCTGATCGAGGATCTGCGACGCTTTAGGGAGGCACGCCCCCGCCTGGATCTGGAGCGCTTCCCCGCACGCGCCTTTCTGGGAGTTCCCCTGCAAACAGGGGAGGAGTTCATCGGGACCCTGGAGCTCATCGCCTACCGTGCCGGCGCTTTTACCAACGAGCACCTCCGCCTCCTGGAGGCCATCGCGGCCCAGGCCGCCATCGCGATCCACAACGTCCGCCTCTACGAAGCCACCCACCGCTATGCGGAGGGTCTGGAGGTGCTCTTCCGGATCGCCGCGATGAGCGCCGTCTCCCCTTCCTTACCGGATTTCCTACGCCGATCCGTCGCGGAGCTGGCCGAGTGGTTCCGGGTAGAGCGGGTGGTGGTGCTGCTCTACGACCCGAAACGCCAGGAGCTCGCCCCGCATCCGGCCGGCGTTTATGGACCTTGGCCCCCGGAGGCGATGGCGTTCCGTCTCCCGGTGCAGGATCCGGTGTTCGCCGCCAGCGTCTTCCAAAGCGGACGCCCATTCCGCTCCAACCGGGCTTCCGAGGATCGGCGGGTGATCCCCCCCTACCGGGAGCTGATCGCCCGTTTCGGCGTTCGCTCGGTCCTCTCCATCCCTTTGATCCCTCGAGAGAAGCCCATCGGGGAGATCCATCTGATCAACCGGCAGGAAGGCCGGTTCACCCGGGACGACGAGCGTCTGGGAACGGCGATTGGGGTAGTGCTGGGCACGACGCTCCACAACCTCCAGTTGATCGAACAAGCCCAGCGCCGGGCGGCCCGCCTGCGGGCCCTGGTGGAGATCGGGCAGCGGATCACCGCCGCGCTGGATCCGGATGAGATCTTTGAAACGATCCAGGAAGCGCTCGGGCGCATCCTGGACGCCCGCAATTTTTACGTCGCGCTTTACGATGGGGAGTCCGACGAGGTTTCATTTGTGTTCTATGTTCACCATGGGGAACGGCTATCGGAGCGACCCAAGCGACGCAGTGGCCGTGGGCTGACCGAGTACGTGATTCGAACTGGACGGCCCCTCCTCCTCCGGGGCGACGTGATGGGCCAGGCGATGGCGCTGGGGATCGAGCCGGTGGGAACGCCGGCCCGGGTCTGGATGGGCGTCCCGATGCGGATCGGTGATCGGGCGATCGGTATGCTCGCGATCCAGCACGAGGAGGATGAAAACGCTTTCGATGAGGAAGATCTGGAGCTTCTGCAGACCATCGCGCACCAGGCCGCCATCGCGGTCGAGAACGCACGGCTCTATCGAGAGGTCCGCGAGCGCCTGGAGGCTCGGGTTCACCAGCTGACCGCCCTGAACCGCATCGGCCAGGAACTGAACGCGAACCTCGATCTGGATCACATCCTGAACCTGGTGCTGGATTCAGCGTTCCAGGTGACGGGAGCCGATTATGGAGCGATCCTGTTGTACGAGCCGGAAACCGATCTCCTGCGCCCGCGCCTGCTGCGCAACCTCTCCCTGGAACAACTACGGGCCCGCGGGCTGGACCGCCAGCGGCCCGGCGAGGGGCTGATCGGCCAGGCCTTCCAAACCGGCCGAGTGGTCCTCGTCCCCGACGTCCGCCAAGATCCTTATTACATCGCAGGAACACCGGACACGCTCTCCGAGGTGGCTGTGCCCATCTGGTATGGGACGCTGGTTGTGGGCGTCCTGGATCTCCAGAGCCGACGGCCCCACGGCTTCAGCGAGGAACAGATCGCTTTCCTGGAAGCCCTAGCCGCCCAGGCGGCGGTGGCCATCGGCAACGCCATGCGCCTGGCGGAGGAGGCCCGGCGAAGCGAACGCTACCGCCAGCGTATTGAGCTGATGCGCGGGATGCTGGAGGTGAGCCAGGCGCTCCGCTCGGAGCGCCCATTGGAGAACGCCCTGGACGCCGTCGCCCACACGATCCAGGAATCGCTGGGCTTCGAGCGCGTCCTGATCAGCCTGCTGGAAGGGGAGCCGCCCGTCCTGCGCCGAGTGGCTCAGGCCGGGCTCCCCCTCCCCGTATTCGAACGAATGCGCCAGATCACCCAACCGTGGCGCAATATGCAGATCTTCCTGCGGGAGGAGTTCCGACTGGGGGCCTGCTACTACATCCCCTATGAACGACAGCCGGAGGACCTGACCGAGCTCCTGGACACCTGGACCGCGACGCCGACGCGGGAGCCCCGACCGGACCCGACGCGCTGGCATCCGGAGGACCTTCTGATCGTCCCCATCCACGGGACGGGCGGACGCCTGCTGGGAATCATCTCGGTGGACGAGCCCCGGGATGGTCGGGCGCCCACCCGCGAGACGGCGGAGATGCTGGAGCTGCTGGCCAGCCAGACCGGCATCATTATCGAGAACGCGCGTCTCTACGAGGGCCTGAAGCAGCGCATCGAGGCCCTGACCCGCCTGAACGAAGCCAGCCGTCAGATCGCCGCACGGCTGGAACTGAGCACCCTCCTGGAAGCGATCGCCCAGGCCGCAGCCCTCCTGAGCCATGCGACATGGGCGGCCGTGGTCCAGATCGGAGAGGAGGGAGCTCTCCGCATCGTGGCCCAGTTCGGACCTCAACCTGAGAGGATCCACGCCGCATTGGAGATCACCCTGGACCCCCTCCGGATCGCTCGCACCAGCTCCCCCAACCGCACCCTTTACTTTCGCGATCTGGAGGAGACCATGGATGTGGAAGGCATGGGGATCCGTTCGCTGCTCCTGGTTCCCATGCGGGCGGGAGGGGAGACGGTTGGGTGGATCGCGGTGACGCATCCGGAACGCGGGGCCTTCGATGAGACCGAACAGATTCTGCTTCAAACCTTGGCGGAACAGGCCGCGGTGGCCCTGGAGAACGCCCGGCTCTATGAACAAACCCGTCGCTTCAGCGAGGAGCTGGAAAGACTGGTCCGCGAGCGGACGGAGGCCCTAGAGAAAGCCCTGGCGGACCTGTCCACACGGCACCGACATCTGGAATTGCTGTATCGGGTGACCCTGGCCCTGACGGCCAGCCTGGAGCTGGAGGCGACCCTCCAGCAGGCGCTTTCCTTCCTCATCGATGAGGGAGAGACCGCCGCCGTGATCCTGTTGGATCCGGAGACGGGGCGCCTTCAGGTGCGGGCTGGGATCGGCCCGGGCAGCGCTGCCCTGATCGGGTGCTCCTGGTTCCTCCATGAAGATCCCGGAGCGATCCGAAGGGCTATCCGCCAGCGGCGCACCCAGAACCTGGTGGAAGTCTCACCCGATCTCCTCCCAGCCCCCTGGCAGGCGCTGCACTTCCGCACCGCTCTGATTGTTCCGCTGACCTTGGGGCTCGATGTCCTGGGCGCGCTGGTGCTTACCGATCCGGAGCCCCGCCCGTTCGAACCCGAGCGGGTCCAGCTGTTAGAGACCGTGGCCGCCCAGATGGCCCAGGCCATCAACAACGCGGCCCTTTACACCCTGATCACCCAGCAGGCGGAGCGACTGGGCAACACCCTTCGGGCTGTCCAGGAGGAAGCGTCGAAGCGCCAAGCCATCCTGGAATCCATCGCGGAGGGGGTGCTGGTGGCGGACGCCCGGGGCGAGGCGATCATGATGAATGCCGCCGCCGAACAGATCCTGGGCTTGCGCCGGGAGGAGGTCCTAGGCCGCCCGATCCATCAATTCGCCGGTCTCTACGGGCCGGCCTGGCAGGAATGGATGGCCTCCCTGCGCCGATGGCTTGCCTCTCCTCGGGGCCAGCCCCCGACCCTGTTTATGCGCCATGAGCTCGCGCCCGAAGGCCGCTTCATCACCGTTCACGCGGCCCCGGTGATGATGGGCACCGAGTTCCTGGGAACGGTTTCCGTGTTCCGTGACATCACGCCGGAGGTGGAGGCCGATCGGGCCAAAACCGAGTTCATCTCCACCGTATCCCACGAGCTCCGGACCCCGATGACCTCCATCAAGGGCTATGTGGATCTCCTGCTCATCGGCTCCGCTGGCCCGCTTTCAGAGATGCAACGCCGCTTCCTGCAGATCGTGAAAGCCAACGCCGATCGGTTGAAGCTGCTGGTGGATGACCTGCTCGACCTCTCCCGCATCGAGAGCGGCCGCCTGCAGCTGGACCTTCGCCCGATGCCCCTCGAGGCGGCGATGGAAGCCGTGGTGACCTCGCTGAAGGCTCGCATCGATGAAAAGAACCAGCGCTTGGAGCTGGACCTGCCGGAGTTTCTCCCACCGGTCCAGGCGGACAAGGATCGCCTGATCCAGATCCTAATGAACCTGGTCAGCAACGCTCACAAATACACACCGGAGGGGGGATCCATCCATGTCCGTGCGCGGGCGGAGGGTGGAGAGGTGCACGTGGAGGTCCGCGACACCGGGATTGGGATCCCAGCGGAAGCCCTCCCCCACATCTTCGAGCGCTTCTATCGTGTAGACGACCCACGGGTCCAGGAGACGCCCGGAACAGGCCTCGGTCTTTCAATTGTCAAAGCGCTGGTAGAGCTCCACGGCGGACGGATCTGGGTCGAGAGCGAAGTGGGGAAGGGATCGACCTTCCATTTCACGATCCCGATCGCCCCGAAAACACCCGCCCCTGAAGAGACCCTGCCGGCTCCAGCGCTGGCCCCCATTCGACCGGATGGAGCCTCTTCCATTCTGATTGTGGAGGATGATCGGTATATCGCGGATTTGCTAGTTCAGTATCTGGAGCGGGCCGGATACCGGACCCTGGTTGCCCATCGGGGGGAAGAAGCGTTGCGCCTGGCGCGGGAGGAGCGGCCGCAGCTGATCACCCTGGATATCTACCTTCCGGATTTGGATGGCTTCACTGTCCTAGAGCGTTTGAAGGCGGACCCAACGACAGCGGACATCCCGGTGATCATCGTCTCGGTGATGGCCGATCGCCAGCGGGGCGTGCGCCTGGGGGCGGTCGATGTGCTGGGCAAGCCGGTGGACACCGAGCAGTTGCTGCGGGTGGTGGGTCGATACACCCGACGGCACGCCCGGATCGTCATCGTGGATGACGACGTGGGGACCCGCAGCCTGCTTCAGGACACCCTGCAGGGTCAGGGGTTTGAGGTGACCACCTTCGGGAACGCGGCCGAGGCCCTCCGATGGATCGAGGAACATCACCCCGGTCTGGTGTTGCTGGATCTTAAGCCCGCCGGGATGAGCGGGCTGGACGCCCTGGCTCGCCTGAAGGCCAACCCGCGAACGGCGGACATTCCAGTGGTGATGATGACGGCCAGCGCCACAGATCCGATGGGGAAACGGCGGCAGGCGTTGGCGATGGGGGCGGCGGATTTCTTCCTGAAGCCATTCCCCCTCGAAGAATTCGTCGCCGCCATCCGGCGGTTGCTCGCCGAACCCCCAGAGGGGGCTCTTTCATCCTCTGCCTGATAGGAGTTACGCGGTTGATTTCCTCGTGGAGGCTTTGGGGGCAGAGCCCTCCCCCTCCTCTCGCGGGTTCCGAACCGTATAACTCCTACCTTAAAAGGGAGGAATCCAAGCGATGGCGAGGATCTTGATCGCTGAGGACGAACGGGACATCCGCGAGCTGATCGCTTTTACCTTGGAATTCGGCGGCTTCCAGGTGATCACAACAACCAACGGCCAGGAAGCGGTGGAACTGGCCCGCCGGCACCGTCCGGATTTGATCCTCTTGGATGTTCGCATGCCGAAGATGACCGGCTATGAGGCCTGCCGCATCCTGAAATCTCAGGAGGAGACGCGAACCATTCCCGTGGTCTTCTTATCCGCCAAGGGGCAGGAATCCGAGATCCGACAGGGGATGGAGGCCGGGGCGGACGCCTACATCCTCAAACCCTTCGCCCCTGACGAGCTCATCCAGCAGGTGCGGGCCATCCTGGATCGTTATAACACGCGCTGAATGAGCCGGAGGCTCGCTTTCTGTCTTGTGGTCTGGAGTGAGGCGCTTGAGCGCCGGTTCTTCTCACAAATGTGGGCCGCGCGCCTTGGGCTTGGACTTTGGACGAACGGGCAACCCCACTTCTCGCCCGGGCCCGCCCCTGGTGCGGGAAGGGGGAGTTGAAGGATTTTGGGGTGGGTGGGGCCGCTGAAAGCGGCC
>NZ_JBHOQJ010000150.1:0-4688 GCF_042408365.1 Thermoflexus sp. | reverse complement strand
TGGGCCGCGTCAGCGGCCCACCCCCCACACAAATCCCACAGACTACCTTTGCTCGCAACAGAGCAACCCCCAAACCGAAGTGGACAAAGCCGTGGGGCGCAGGGCCTTCAAGGTGATGGGCGATCGCTCTTTTCCTGGGGGTTAGAGTTGGGAGGGCCCTCTTCGGCGGTGGGTTCGCTCCATAGCGTTTTTGGATCAGCGGCGGCGGTGAGCCTCGCGGACGTTCGGGATCTGTTCGATGCGGGCCAGGGCCCGATGCAGCTGGGCCGCCGAGCGAACCTCTAGGGTGGCCTGGAAGACCGCGAAGCCATTGCGCGTGTCCACGTTGATGCGTGCGATGTTCACCTGCTCGTCTTTCAGGACCCCGCTGATCTCATGGAGCAGGCCGACCCGATCGATGGCTACGATCTCCACCTCAACTGGGTAGCCTTTCTCGCCGGCCGGGAACTGCACCTCAATCAGCCGCTCCGGGGTGCGCACGTTCAGGATATTGGGGCAGTTCCGGCGATGAATGGTGATCCCGCGGTTGCGGGTGATGTAGCCGATCACTTCATCCCCCGGCACCGGGTTACAGCAACGGGCCAGCTGCATCAGCAGGCCCTGAGGGTGATCCTCCACCAGCACCGGCCGCGAGGCATCGTAGCGCTCGGGGAGAATTGTGGGTTCCGGCGCGGCTTTCTGCTCCTCCCGACGTCGTTCCTCTTCCATCCGGATCAGGCGGGGCGCCAGTTGCTCCGAGGAGACATCGCCCCAGCCAATCGCCGCCAGCAGATCCTCCGGCTCTTTGTAGCCGAACTCTCCATATAGCCGGCGCGCCGCCTCGTCCACTGAGAAGGGGACGCCCAGGCGCCGGATCTCCTGGGCCAGGAGCTCCCGACCGTGGAGGATGTTTTCCGCCCGGCCCTGTTGCTTGAACCATTGCCGGATCTTCTGACGGGCGCGGGAGGTCTTCACATACCCCTTCGCCGGGTCCAGCCAGTCCCGGCTCGGGCCGCCCTGCTTGGCCGGGATGATCTCTACTTGGTCGCCCATCTGAAGGACGTAGTTCAAGGGAACCCATTTGCCGTTCACCCGAGCACCACGGCAACGATGCCCCAGCTCGGTATGGATATGGTAAGCGAAATCGATGGGCGTGCTGCCGCGAGGGAGGTCGATGACGTCCCCTTTGGGAGTGAACACATAAATCCGATCCTCAAACACATCGGTCTTGAGGGATTCGATGAACTCCTTTGCGGAGGTCACTTCGTTGCGCCACTCCATCAAGGAGCGCAACCAGGCCACCTTCTTCTCAAAGGCCAGGTCCCGTTTCGAGACCTGTTCCTTGTAAATCCAGTGGGCGGCGATGCCATATTCGGCCTCCCAGTGCATCTCCCATGTGCGGATCTGCACCTCCAGCGTTTTGCCGTCCTCTAACATCACCGCCGTATGCAGGCTGCGATAAGAGTTATCCTTCGGATTGGCGATGTAGTCATCGAACTCCTTCGGGATCGGGCGCCACATCGAGTGAATGATGCCCAGGACCTGGTAGCATTCCGGGATCGTGTTCACAATGATGCGGACGGCCCGCACGTCGTAGACCTGGTCGAAGGAGACCCCCTTGCGGACCATCTTGCGGTAGATGCTGTAGATGTGCTTGGCCCGGCCGGTGACCTCCGCCTGGATGCCTTCTTCGGCCAAGCGGGCCTTGATCCGCTCAATGATTTGCTGAATATGGCGCTCCCGCTCCGCCCGTCGTTCATCGATGGCCCGGGCGATCTCCCGATATTTTTCCGGCTCCAGGTAGCGAAACGCCAGGTCCTCCAGCTCCCACTTGAGCTGCCAGATGCCCAAGCGGTTGGCCAGAGGGGCGTAAATCTCTAAGGTCTCCCGAGCGATGCGCTTCTGCTTCTCCGGCGGGAGGGCGCCCAAGGTGCGCATATTATGCAACCGGTCGGCCAGCTTGATCAGCACCACCCGGGGGTCCTCCACCATGGCGAAGAAGATCTTGCGGATGTTCTCGGCGCTTTGCTCATCCCGGCTGGTACGGCGAACTTCGCCATCCTCCGGAGAGGTTCGGAGGCGGTCGATGTATTTCAACTTGGTGACTCCGTCCACCAGACGGGCGACTTCCTCCCCGAAGTCCCGCCGGATGTCCTCCAGGGACACCCCGGTATCTTCCACCACATCGTGCAGCAGGCCGGCAGCGATCACGGGGGGATCCATTCGGAGCTCCGCCAGGATGCCGGCGACAGCCAGGCAGTGATACAAATAGGGTTCGCCCGAGGCGCGGGTCTGGTGGCAGTGAGCCCGCTCCGCAACCTGATAGGCCCGCTCGATCAACTCTCGATCCTGGGGGCTGAGGGGGTCTCGGATCTGTTCCAGGAGGAACTCCAGGCTCGTCGGGTTCTGCACACCGACCATGGCATCACCGCCTTTCCCCTTTCCTTGGATTATACACCCCCTCTGCTCTCTCGTGATAGATCGTGCTTTGTTCGCTTCACCCCGAGGGGGGTAAATATTGGGGGGCGGGCCGGGCGCCAGAGGAAAACCCGATGAATGCGGGCAGAGGGATGGGAAGGCGACGTCCCTCAGAGGGCGAACCCCGCTTGTTGGGCGGCATCCATCAGGGCCCGCCGGAGCAGCACCCCGACCATCTCCCGCCGGTAGTCCGCGGAGCCCCGGAAATCCCCCAGAGGGTGGACCAGTGCCTGGGCCTGGCGGGCGGCTTCGGCGAACCGCTCTGGATCGGGTGGCCGTCCTTCCAAGGTGTATTCCACTTCCATCAGTCGAACCGGCCGGGCGGCGACCCCGCCGACGGCGATTCGCACTCCGTGGCAGGCCCCATCCACCCCCCGGAACAGCCGAACGGCCACTCCCACAATCGGGGCGTCAGCCGGCGTGCGAGCGACCTTGTGGAAGGAGGCGCCGATCGGCGCGGCGGAGAGGGGAAGCCGAACCTCGGTGAGGATCATCCCCTGACGTCGGAGGGCTTCCCGGTAATCGTAAAAAGCCTCCAGGCGCAGGGTGCGCGGGGATTCCGGTTCGGTGAACACGATCAGCTCTGCCTCCAAAGCCATCAAGATGGTCGCCAGGGGTTGCTCGCCGGAGGCACCGACCACGGCGCCCCCCACGGTGCGCTGGTTCCGCAGGGGAAGAGGGGCTGTCTCTCGAGCGGCGGTGGCGAGGATCCCGTTTCCGTATGCGGCGGTGAGGGGGGTCTCCACCAGTGCCTGCAATGGGGTCGTCGCGCCGATCCGAAGGATGTTCCCCTCCAGCCCGATGAAATTCAGCCCCAGATCCTGAAGATCCACTACCGCTTCCACCTCTTTGGATCCCTCTCCTAGGACCTGCGTCCCCCCGCCGATGGGAACGGTCCGAACGTCTGAGCGCCGTAAAAGGGCCAGGGCCTCCGCCAACGTTTTCGGGCGATGATATTCTCGAAGGTTGAGCAGCATCGTGAAGGACCTCCGGCAATCAGTTTGTGGGTTTGGGTTCCCTAAGGGTTGGGGGGGCCGGGCACCTTTCGACGCCCGGCCCCCCTTCCCACGGCCAGTGGGCTGCGGGAAGGGGCGATCCACCTTCCCGATTGCACACCCCAAAAGCCAAGATGGAAGGAGCGCTAAGCTTGGGCGAAGATATCGATCATCAGCCGGACATCGCCCAACGGGTAGAGGACCGGGCAGGTGCACCCGGCGGCGCGGTATTCATCCACTTTGCGACGCACCTCCTCCGGAGATCCGCTGGCGGTGATGAGCTGGACGATATCATCGGGCACCAGCTCCATCGCCCGCTCGATCTGCTCGGGGGTCGCGGGCCAGGTGAGGACGCGGCCGATCTCATCCAGGAGCTCCTGGGGCACCCCGCTGGCCTTCATGATGTGGGGCTGTTGGCCCAGATACTGGGTCACCAGCTTCCGCGCGCTGTCCAACGCCTTCTTGCGATTATGGTCCACCGAGCAGACCACCAGCTGGGGCCGATCGATGTCCTCCAGGCGCCGGCCCGCCCGCTTCGCTCCAAGCTCTAGGTGATGGAGCGCCATCTCGTTGTATTTCGGGGAGACCAGATAGTTCAACAGCACGCCATCCGCGATCTCGCCCGCCAGCTCCATCATCTGCATGCCGGTCGCCCCGATATAAATCGGCACATTGCGGGGCTCCCGGCGTCCATACACCACATCCAGCTCCACGTCGGTCAGGTGAACGAACTCGCCGTGGAACGTCACGCGTTTCATGGCGAGTAGGTCCCGCACCACGGTCACGACTTCCCGCATCGCCTTTAAAGGCTTCTCGCGTTTGATCCCAACCTTGGAGGCCAGAGGATCCCACCAGGCCCCGATGCCGAGGATCACGCGGTTTGGGGCGAGGTCATCCAGGGTGAGGAACGTCGCGGCGATCAGAGCAGGGTTGCGGGTCCAGTTGTTGATTACACCGGAGGCCACTTTGATCCGTTCGGTGACCGCGGCGTAGGCGGCCATCGGCACGATGGCATCACGGACCAGACGGGATTCCGCCTGCCAGACCGCCTCAAAGCCGCGTTGCTCAGCATACTGCACGTATCCCATGGCTTCCCGGAGGTCATGGGCATCCTGGAGATAGAGCGCGACACGTTCCGGCATGGGGGCCTCCCTCTAATTCAGAGTTACGTGGTTCGTCTTCCGGACACCCTCGTCCGGTTTGCCCACCGAAATTTTCTTCATGGGGTGCGGGCCG
>NZ_JBHOQJ010000145.1:0-20142 GCF_042408365.1 Thermoflexus sp. | reverse complement strand
GGATTCGGAGGGAGGCGATGGCGTTGCTGGAGGTCCGCGATCTAACTAAGGATTTCGGAGGCCTGCGGGCGGTGAACCGCTGCTCCTTCACCGTCGAGCCGGGGAGCATCACCGCGTTGATCGGGCCCAATGGGGCGGGGAAGACTACCGTCTTCAACCTGATCACTGGACTGCTCCGGCCTACCTCCGGACGGATCTACTTCCAGGGCCGGGACATCACGGGCCTGCCGCCCCACCGGATCACCCGGCTGGGCATCGCGCGGACGTTCCAGATCAGCCGGGAGCTGGCCGAGCTAACCGTCCTGGAAAATGTGGTGGTGCACGCCGCGCGGGACGGACTCGCGGGGCTCGTCCGGGAAAGCATCCTCCGACACGAGGCGGAGCGGGCCATGGCGCTCCTGGAGTTCGTCGGCCTGGCCGCCATGGCCCGCGAGAAGGCCGGGAAGCTGTCTTACGGTCAGAAGAAGCTTCTCGAGCTCGCGGGGGCGCTGATGGCGGATCCCCAGCTGGTCATGTTGGACGAGCCCGCGGCTGGCGTGAACCCCGCATTGCTGGAGGAGATCCTGGAGCGCATCCAGCGGCTGAACCAGGCTGGCATGACATTCCTCATTATCGAGCACAACATGGACGTGGTGATGAACCTCAGCCAGCAGGTCGTGGTGATGGCCCATGGGGAAGTGCTTCGTCAAGGCCCCCCCGAGGCGATCCAGCGGGATCCTCGGGTGCTCGACGCTTATCTAGGAGCCGCATGATGGTGATCCTGGAACTGGAGAAAATCACCGCCGGCTACGGCATGGGGCCGGACATCCTGAACGGGATCTCCGTTCGTTTCGAGGCCGGCTTAATCCACTGCTTGATCGGCCCGAACGGCGCCGGCAAATCCACTCTGCTCCGGGTTATCGCTGGGCTGCTCCGCCTCCGCTCGGGACGGGTGCTCCTGGATGGGAAAGTGATCTCCGGGATGCGGCCGGATCAAATCCTGGCGCTCGGCGCCTGCCTGATCCCCCAAGACCGCTGCCTCTTCCCCGATATGACGGTGCGAGAGAACCTGCTGATGGGGGCCTACATCGAGCGGGATCGACGCCAGATATCCCGGCGGATGGAGGAAGTCCTCGCCCTCTTCCCAGAGATCCAGCGGAAGCTCGATCAACGGGCTGGCGCCTTGTCAGGCGGCGAGCAGCAGATGGTGGCCATCGCGCGGGGCTTGATGATCCAGCCCCGGGTGATGATGCTGGACGAGCCCAGCCTGGGCCTGGCCCCTCTGGTTGTCGATCGGATCTTCGAGGCCATCCGCCATCTTAAGGAACGCGGGATCACCATCATCATTGTCGAACAGAATGTGCGTAAAGGCCTCGCCTACGCCGATTGGGGCTACGTGCTGGACATGGGACGTCTCTCCTTCGAAGGACCGGCTCCGGAGGTGATCCGGGATCCCCGATTGCAAGAGCTGTATCTCGGCCGGTTGGCCTTGGCGAACCCGGAGGTGCGTGCATGAGCCAAGGGCTTCAGGTCTTGATCCTGGGACTGGCTCTGGGGGGCGTGTACGCCCTGATGGCCATCGGTGTCTCCTTGACCTACGGGGTGATGCGGATCCTCAACCTAGCCCACGCGGCCTTCATGGTCTTAGGGGCCTATGTGGCTTACTGGGCTTTCCGGATCCTCCACCTCGATCCCTTGTTGTCCATTTTCATCAACGGGCCGCTGTTTTTCGCCATCGGGATCCTCCTTTACCGGACGCTGTTCGTTCCTCTGGCGGGCCGCCCCCGCTACACCGAGGCCACGCTTCTGCTCTCCTTTGGCTTGGCCCTGGGGGTGGAGGGCCTGATGGGAGCCTGGTGGACCGGGATCTATCGGGCGGCCAATCCCGCATACGCGACCCGGTCCCTCAGCCTGGGTTCGTTCTACATTCCGGAGGGCCAGATGTATGCCACGGGGGTAAGCCTTGGGATGCTGCTGACCTTATGGCTCTTCCTGCAGCGCACCCGGGTCGGGCGGGCGATCCGGGCGACGATGCAGAACCGGACCGCGGCCCAGATTGTTGGGGTCGACGTGGAGGGGATCTCCGCCCTCGCCTTCGGGCTGGGGATGGCCTCGGCGGGGATCTCGGGGTCCCTACTCAGCTTCCTCTCTCCCTTCTTCCCGGGCAAGCACTGGCAGTGGATCGCCAGCCTGCTCTCCTTGGTGGTGCTGGGGGGGATGGGGAGCCTGATTGGGACAGTGGTCGGCGCCATGGTGCTGGCAGTGGCCTCCGTGTACGTGAGCTCAGCCCTGGGCCCCACGTGGTCACCAGCCACTTTCTACGCAGCGCTCTTCCTGGTGCTGTTGCTGCGGCCCCAGGGGCTCCTCGGGCGGAAGGAGGGATGAGATGGCATTGCTGGATCAGACCCGAGCCACAACCTCATCCCAGGTCGAGGCCCGATCCCTTATCCTTGCAGGCCTGACGGTGGGGCTTCTCCTCCTCCCGATCGTGCAGGTGATCACCGACGGCTACAATTATGTTCTACATGTGCTTACTGTCATTTTTATGTATATCGCACTGGCCTCGGGGTGGAACATCATCGGCGGCTACGCGGGCTATACCTCCCTAGGTCATCCGGTCTTCTTCGCGCTCGGGGCCTATTTCTCAGGAGTCCTCCTGGTTTACCGCGGCTGGTCCCCCTTCTGGACCGCCCCTTTGGCGGGGCTGATGGCAACCCTTTTCGGGCTGGTCATCGGGCTGATCACGCTGCGGACCCGCGGCCCGGCCTTTGTGATCTCCACCATCGCCCTCCTCCTCCTCGCCCGCCTGGTCCTGGACAACTGGGAATGGGTTGGGGGGTCGAACGGGCTCAGCCTGCCGATGATCGGCTGGCCTTATCGGTTCTACAAGATCCCTTTCTACTACGGAATGTTGGCCACCGCCTTGGCCGCCGTGTGGACCTCCTACCGAATCCGGCATTCCAAGCTCGGGCTCTTCCTGCGGGCGATCGCGATGGATGAGGTCAAGGCTGAGGTCGCAGGGGTCCACACCAGTATGTGTAAGATCATCGCCTTCGCGATCAGCGCCTTCTTCGCTGGGGTTTGCGGCGCGCTGTGGGGCTACCACCAGACCTACCTCCGGCCGACGATCTTCCTGACCATTGGGGCTGCAGCGGATTTGGTGCTCATCAACTTGGTCGGTGGCCGCGGGACTGTGGCCGGTCCGGTTCTAGGGGCTGCTTTGCGAATCGGCTTGGACGAGTTGGTCGTGAACCAGCTCGGCTCAACAGAGTTGAACATCACGGCAACTGGCCTCCTGATGATCCTGATCGTGCTCTTCTTCCCTGGAGGCATCATCGGCGCGTTGCGGGAACGAGGGCGCCTCCCCCGCTTGCTGGATTGGGATTAGTAAGAGTTGCGATAGGGATCCCAGGGGCGATGCTTCCCACGATGGGATTTGTCATTTCCCAGAACGTGAACCGCGACGCCCGCTCTTTGCGATGATTTCCACTTATCTGGACCAACGCGCTCCTGCTGACTGTTTGATCAGATTAGGGTGGCGAGCCATATGAAGGTCATCGATGTCCACGCCCATATCCTCGTCCGCGAGCTCACGCAGGAGGCGGCCCCCCATGAAACCTGGCGCCCCCGGGTGGTCCGGGATGGGGGGCGAGAGCGAGTCGAGGTCGGCGGACGGCTGCTCACCTCTATCGTCCGCCCTTTCGTCGACCTCGAGGCCATCCTGGAGGCTCAGGCAGCGGCGGGTATTCAGATCACCGTGCTTTCGCCCTGGATCGCCCTGCTGCGGGATGAGGGCGGACCGGAGGAGGCGCTGCGGGTCGCACGTATCGTCAACGAGGCGCTGGCCCGGGAGGTCCAACGATCTCCGGACCGCCTGCGGGCGCTGGGGTTTGTTCCGCTCCACAATCCGGAGCGCGCGGCCCAGGAGCTGGAGGCCCTGCTGCGGGAGCCCGGGATGGTCGGCGTGGAACTCCCCGCTCAGGTGCGGGGGGAGCCCTTAGGCCATGACCGCTGGGAGCCGTTCTGGGCCGCCGCCGAGGCGCTGGGGGCCGTGGTTTTCATTCATCCGACCACGCGGGACCTTTCGTCCCCGGCGCTCCAGGATTACTACCTCTGGAACGCGGTGGGCAATCCGCTGGAGACCGCCATCGCCGCCGCCCATCTGGTGATGGCTGGGGTGTTGGAGCGCCATCCCCGTTTGAAGATCGTGCTCGCTCATGGTGGGGGCGCTTTGCTCAGCTTGAAGGGCCGGCTCCACCGGGCGTGGCAACAGCGGCCCGAGGCCCGCCAGAGGCTTCAGGAGGCCCCCGAAGTCTCGCTCCGCCGGTTCTACTTCGATGCTCTCACCCATGACCCAGATGTGCTGCGGGCACTGATCGCCTTCGCTGGAGCGGACCGCGTTCTGTTGGGATCCGATTCCCCCTTCGACATGGGCCTAGAGGAGCCGGTGGCCTTCATCCGAAGTCTGGGCCTGTCCCGGGAGCAGGAGGAAGCCATCCTGGGGAGGAACGCAGCACGCCTGTTCCGCCTGGAGGGATGACATGGCCAAAGTGCTTCCAAAGGAACAGTTGACGCACTGGACGTCCACCCGGGACACCCGGGACCGTCTGGATCTGATCACCGAGCATGGGCCGGTAGGCGCGAAACGCCTGCGGGCCGACCGTATTCGCTATCATCCCGGCGACACGTCCGCGAAGCACTACCACACCGATTGCCTTCATTTGTTCTGGGTGTTGGATGGCTGCGGGCTCCTCCACACCGGGACGGAGACCGTCCGGCTCTCCCGGGGGGAGGTCGCGATCGTCGGTCCTGGGGAAGTCCACTGGTTCGAGAACGACACGGATGCGGATTTCGCCTTCGTGGAGCTGTGGGTGCCGCCTCCTAAGGAAACCGTCTGGATCACCGATGACCAGTGAACGTGGGCGTGCACGGCCTGAGGTTCAGGCCGCGTTGGGGCGCATTCGGGGAGACAGAGAGGGAGGCACATTCCCGATCCGGGTGAGACCTTCTCCGATAAGGGGGGCGCGATGGGCGAGGTCGTGGCGTTCGACGTGGTGGTGGCCGGGGGCGGGCACAACGGGCTCGCCTGTGCGGCCTACCTCGCCAAGGCGGGGCTGCGGGTGCTGGTCGTGGAGGGGCGCGAGGTCCTCGGCGGCGACACCACCACCGAGGAGCTGACGGTGCCCGGATTCCGGCATGACCCGTGCGCCACCGCCTTCGAGCTCTTCCAGAGCAGCCCCACGATCCGCAATGATGAGCTGGACCTGCGGCGGCGCCTTCGCTTTCTGCACCCGGATCCCGTCGTCACCATGCCGTTCGATGATGGGACCAGCCTGACCATGTGGCGGGATCGACAGCGCACCGCCGCCGAGATCGCCCGGTTCTCCCGCCGGGACGCCGAGGCCTACCTGGAGCTGCTCGCCGAATACGATCAGGTGAAGGAGATTTTCAACAACCACCGCTACACCCCCATCGGCTACGGCCCATCCTTAGAGGAGCGGCTGGCGGAGCGGCCGAATGGGGGCTACTGGAAGCGCCGCTATCGACAGAGTGCCCTGGAGGTGATCCAGGAGTACTTCGAGGATGATCACGTGCGGGCGTTCATGCTCTGGCTGGCCTTCATGACCCTGCAGCCAGTGGATCGGCCGTACACCGGGCGCCTGGCGTATGCGTTGCCCCACGGCCGCCAAGCCAATTCCTGGACCCTGCCCGCGGGCGGGGCGGGCACGTTGCCGGCCGCCCTGGCTACCTTCATCCGGGAGCATGGGGGGGAGATCCGGACTGGCGAGTGGGTGACGGAGCTCTTGATCGAAGGGGGGCGCTGCGTCGGGGTGCGGACAGCGGCCGGCCATACCTATCGGGCCCGCCATGCGGTGGTCTCTTCCATCCACATCAAGCACCTGGTGGAGATGGCTCCTGCATCGGCGTGGGGGGAGGAGTTCCGCCGGGGCGTCGCCCAGTGGCAGGCAGGCTTCACGATGTTCGTCGCCCACTACGCCCTACGGGAACCTCCTCTCTACCCCCTGAACGGCGAGCGGGTCCCTGTGGCCACGGCAGGGATCGCGGGATCTGTGGATAACCTCCTCCGCCTGATGAGCGACTTCCAGCGAGGGCAACTGCACTTGGACACGCCCGTTCTGCTCGTTCTCACTCCCTCCGTGGTCGACCGGAGCCGGGCGCCGGAGGGCGGCCACACCCTGAAGGTCGTCTCGTTCCTTCCCTATGAACTCGCAGATGGAGGGCCCTCTCGATGGGATACGATCAAGGAGGAAGTGGCCCAGCAGCTGTTCGATTACCTCTGTCGCTTCGCTCCTAACCTGCGGGAGGAGCTCATCATCGGCCGCTACGTCGAGAGCCCGCTGGATCTGGAGCGGCGCAACCCTCACAACTGGCATGGGACCTGCCACGGGGGGGATCTCTCGCCCGCCCAATCGGACGAAATGCGTCCGGTCCCCGGCTGGGCCTCCCATCGCATGCCGATCCCCGGCCTCTATCAGACCGGAGCGACCACCCATCCCGGCGGCTCCGTCACCGCCGGCCCCGGCCGGAACGCGGCCTGGGTGCTCCTGGACGACCTGGGGATGCCCGCGGAGGCCATCTTAAAAACTCCGCCGTCCCGGTAGCCCGGCCAGCAGGCCATCCGTGTCGAGGAGGAAGCGCATGCCGGATCCGCGGGTTCAGGCAGCCATTGAACACTGGATGCCCCGTTTCGTGGCCCAAGGGGTGGATGTGAACGATTTCCTCCGCACCACCGCCCGCATCGAGCGGTGGGGGCAGTGGCTGGAGGCTTGGTGTGAAACCGCCCACATGCACGAGGCCCTCGCCCGGGAGGCCGAGGCCCGAGGCCGGAGCCGAACGGCTGGGGAGGCCTATGTGCGGGCGGCCCTCTGCTACCATTTCGCCCAGTTTCTCTGGCTGGTCGATCTCGAGAGGCGACGCGCAGCCCACCAGCGCGCGATCGAGGCTCTCTACGCGGCCCATCGCCATCTGGATCCCACCGCTGAGCGGGTGGAGATCCCCTTTGAGGGGACGCGGCTGGTCGGAAACCTGCGCCGGCCCCGCAATGGTGAGCGCCCTCCCCTGGTGCTGCTGCTCCCCGGCCTGGACTCAGCTAAGGAGGAGTTCTTCCACTGGGAGGAGGTGTTTCTGGTTCGGGGCATGGCCACTTTCTCCCTGGACGGGCCCGGCCAGGGCGAGGCGCGGGAGACCACCCGGATCCGCCCGGATTACGAGGTCGCCGTCCGGGCGGCCCTGGACACCCTGGCTAACCGTTCCGACTTGGACCTGGAGCGGGTAGGGGTTGTGGGGATCAGCCTGGGTGGTTACTACGCCCTGCGGAGCGCCGCCTTCGAGCCGCGTATCCGGGCGGTCGTCGCCATCGGCGGCCCCTACGACTTCGGCGCCTGCTGGCCCGGGCTACCCGCCCTAACGAAGGAGACGTTTATCCATCACGCCGGCGCGCGCGATGAGGCGGAGGGCCAGCGCCGGGCGGCGACGCTCACCGTGCGCGGCATCCTTCACCAAGTGCGCCAGCCCGCCTTGGTGATCTTCGGCCAGCAGGATCGCTTGATCCCCTGGACGCAGGCGGAGCAGACGGTCGCTGAGCTGCCCAACGGGACCCTGGTGATGTATCCGGAGGGGAACCACGTTTGCAACAACATCCCCTATAAATACCGGCCGCTGGCAGCCGATTGGATCAAGGAGCGCCTCACCGATCCAAGGGATGGATAGAGGCTCCGCTCCGAACCCCCAATTGGGGGTTGTGCGCTCGCGGCCCACGGGGAGCTGTGAAGGGCGCATTAAAACAGTTGACCTCGCTGGCGAAATCCGCATGTCCCGAAATGCCATCCGAGCTTTTGTGGAGGGATGGCGCGATGGTGGAACCGTTCTCCGAAGCCGAGATGAACCGTCGCTGGCGGCTGGCCCGCGACCTCATGCGGCGCCACGAGTTGATCGGCCTGCTGATCCACGGCAACTCCGGCGTCCACCGCCATAACCAGGCAAACGTGTTCTGGCTCACCGACTACATGGACTGGCATCACTGTTATCTCTTCGCTCCTCTCGATGAGGAGATCGAGCCCGTCCTCTGGGTGGGCCTGGCCAACCATGTGGCGAGCGCCCGGGAGGTGAGCTTCGTGCGCCGGGTGGAATGGGGAGGCTATCACCCCTCTGCACGGATCGTCGAGCATTTGCAGCGCTTCGGCCTCACCCGAGGGCGCCTAGGGCTGGTGGGAGTCAATGCGAAATTCGGGATCAGCATGCCTTACACGCACTATCTGCATCTCCAGGAGTCGTTGCCGCATCTGGAGCTCGTGGATGTGACGGCGGAGTTCATTCGGCTACGGGAGGTGAAATCCGAAGAAGAGATCGCCCGATTGCGTCGGGCGGCGGCGCTCACCGACCAGGCGATCTATGTGCTGTGGGAGAAGATCCGGCCGGGGATCCCGGATTACGCCCTGGTGGAGATCGCCGAGAGCGCCTTCCGAGGGCAGGGGGGCACACCCCACGTGACCTACATCCGGGCCATGCCAATGGATCAGGCGAACGGGTGCGCGCCGGCCCAGAACCCAATCGGGCGGATTATCGAGTGCGGCGATGTAGTGCTCACGGAGATCAGCGCCTCCTATGGAGGATATTCCGGGCAGATCCATCGTCCACTGTTCGTCGGCGCTGATCCCTCCCCGGCGTGGCAGCGGCTGTTCGAGGTGGCCCTGGACGCCTATCGTCGGATCGCGACGGCGCTCCGTCCCGGCGCCTGCGAAAGGGACGCGGTTCGGGCGGCTTCCGTCATCGGGGAGGCTGGCTACACGATCTACGATGACCTGCTCCACGGCTTCGGGATCGACATCACGCCGCCCTTGATCGATCGCTCCTGCGCGCAATACTGGCCTTGGGACGAAACCCATCCGGCCCCGGAAGGGCAGCGTTTTGAGCGGAACATGGTCATTGTCATCCAACCCAACCCGATCACGCCGGATGAACGGATGGGGCTCCAGCTGGGAGCGCTCACGTTGATCCGCGAAGAGGGCGCCGTTTCCCTGCACCAAGTTCCCTTCGAGCCGTTGATCGTGCGGATCTGAAACGTTCACCTGCTTCTGATTCCCTCTCAGGAGGTTCCCTCCCATGTCAACGCGGATCGAGGTGGAGACGATGCCGAAGCGAGCGATCGAGGGTTGCGAGGAAACGATCCTGGTTGACCTCACCGAAGCCGGCGTTGGGAACGTCCGTCTGTGCCGATGGGCGCTGGAGCCAGGCGCATGGAGCCCGGAGCAGGGCCATGGGGAGGCCGAGGGCTTCCTCTACGTCGCGGGCGGCGAGGGGACGTTATGGGTCAACGGCCGCGCGTGGCCGCTGGCCCCCGAGACGGTCGTCTGGCTGGAGCCGGGCGATCGCTATCGGGTTCAGGCGGGCGAGGAGGGGCTGGAGATTCTGTACGGGGCCGTCTGGGAAGGGAGGGAGAGTTAAGATGGCCGATCGGATGACCCTCGGCCGGCCAGGCAGGGGAGCTTCACGCGCTCGGGAGCATGTTTGGATAAGCTATGACGTTCAAAGATATCCTGAGAACATGTGGAGGTGGCGGTGGTGATCCGTGAGGCGTTCACCGTGCGCGCGCCGGTGGAGCGGGTCTGGGCTTTCCTGGAAGACGTGCCACGCTTGGCCACGTATGTGCCTGGGGTGGAGGCGGTGGAGGAAACCGGCCCGGATCGTTACCGGGGCCGGCTGGCGGTGCGGATCGGGCCGATCAGCGCGCGGTTCGAGGGGGTGGTTCGCATCATCCAGCGGGAGCCCCCGGCGCGCTTGGAGGCGGAGATGGAAGGACAGGATGGGGCATCGGCGTCCTGGGTGAAAGCCGCCTTCCTGGGCACCCTCGAGCCGGCCGCGGAGGGAACGCGCCTTGCCTGCGAGATCGATCTCACCCTGCGGGGGCGGCTCGCCCAATTCGGGAGCGCCGTCCTGGAAGCGACCGCCCGCCGGATGATCCACGCGTTCGCTCAACGCCTGCAAGAGGCTTTGGAGTCGCCCCATGCGCCCTGAGGTTCTGCACCCTGTCACCCTGTCCGATGCCCTGGCCGCGTTGGCCACCTACGGAGAGGAAGCCCGTCCCCTGGCTGGGGGCACAGCCCTGGTGCTGCTGCTCCACCACCGCCTGATCGCCCCCCGGGTCCTGGTTTGTCTGGAAGAGGTGCCGGAGCTGTACGGCCTCCGGTTCGAGGAGAGAGAGGTCCGGATTGGGGCTATGGTCCGCCTTCAAGAGCTGGCCCGTTCTCCCCACATCCGCGAACGCTTACCGGTGCTGGCCTTGGCCTGCAGGGAGGTGGGGAACATCCGGATCCGCAACCAGGCCACGCTGGGGGGCAACCTGGCGGAGGCGGATTACGCTTCGGATCCACCCATCGCCTTAATGGCCCTGGAGGCGATCCTCGAAGTGCACGGGCCCAACGGCCCGCGGGAGATCCCCATCGCGGAGTTCTTCCGCGGCCCTTACACCACCGCTCTGGAGCCAGGAGAGCTGATCACCGCCGTCCGGATCCCGTTCCCGCCGCCGGGATCCCGGATGACTTATCTCAAGTTCCGTACCCGGTCCGCTGAGGATCGCCCGTGTCTCGGCGTGGCGGCCTTGGTGGCCTTTGAGGATAGGATCTGTCGGGAGCTGCGGATCGCCGTGGGGGCCGCTTGCGAGACGCCCCAGCGCCGGCCGGGGGTCGAGCGACTGGCCGTTGGGCGACCCCTCACCGAGGCGGTGATCCGGGCCATCGCCCAGGGCTACGCGGATCAGATCGAAACGTTAAACGACCTGCGGGGGACCGCTGCCTACCGCAAGCGCATGATTGAGGTCCACGTGCGAAGGGCCCTTGAGGAGGTACGGGATGGCCATCGGTCGTTCGGTGCCGATGCGGGATGCTGAGGCACGGGTACAGGGAACGGTTGCCTACCTCGCCGACCTGCGGTTGCCAGGGATGCTAATGGCGAAGGTGGTGCGCAGCCCCTTCCCCCACGCCCGGATCCGACGCCTGGATCCGCGGCCCGCTTTGCGGATCCCCGGCGTGGTGGCTATCCTCACCGCGGAGGATTTCAACCGACCGGGGGCTCCGCGCCTCTTCTACGGGGTCGATCGAAAGGATCAACCGGTCGTTGCCCGCGATCGCGTTCGCTACGTGGGGGAGCCAGTGGCTGCCATTGCCGCCCAGACACCGGAGGCAGCGGAGGAAGCAGCGCAGGCCATCGAGGTGGAGTACGAGGAGCTCCCCGCCGTGTTCGACCCGCTCGCAGCGACGAAACCTGAGGCCCCGCAGGTGCATGAGGATTGTCCGGGCAATGTCTTCCTTCACACCCGCTTACGCCACGGCGATCTAGAGGCGGGGTTCGCAGCGGCGGACCTCATTGTGGAGGAGACCTACACCACCCCACCCGCGTGTCACGCCGCCCTGGAGCCCCACGGGGTTATCGCGCAATGGGCCGATGGCCGTCTCACCGTATGGAGCGCCACCCAGGCGCCTTTCGCGGTCCAGGAGACGCTGGCGGAGCTCTTTGGGCTGCCGCGGGAGGCCGTGCGTGTCATCGTCCCGCCTCTGGGCGGGGGATACGGCGGCAAAGGGTACGTGCGCCTGGAGCCCCTGGCCGCCGCCTTGGCCTGGAAAGTGGGCGGCCGTCCGGTGCGGCTGATCTTGGAACGCTCCGAGGAATTCGTTACCCTCACCCGGCATGCCGCTTGCATCCGCATTCGGACGGGGGTCCGGCGCGATGGCACCCTCACCGCGCGCCAGGTGGAAGCGTATTGGGGGGCGGGGGCCTACTCGGACATCACCCCGCGGCTCCTTCGCGGCGCCGGCCTCGTGCGGGTGGTCGGCCCTTATCGGATCCCGGCCGTTCATGTGGACGCCTATGGGGTTTATACGAACCTGCCCCCCGCTGGGCCCTTCCGCGGGACGATGAGCTTCGAGGGGGCATGGGCTTATGAATCGCATATGGACACCATCGCCCACGAGCTGGGGATGGATCCGCTGGAGCTGCGCCGGCGGAGCCTCCTGCGTCCGGGCGATCGGTTTTGCACCGGGGAGGTGATCGAGGAGGCCTTCTTCTCGGAATGCCTCGAGGCCGCCGCGCATCACCTGGGATGGGATCAGCCGTACGAAAAAGGGGAGGGGGTTCGGCGACGGGGGCGCGGGCTGGCGGTGATGATGAAGAGCACCCTTCCACGCTCCCGCTCCGAGTGCCGGCTGGTCTTGCGGGCGGACGGCGTGCTGGAGCTCCATACCGGGACGGTGGAGATGGGGCAGGGGGCCCATACCGCCCTGGCCCAGATCGCCGCGGCGGAGACCGGGATCCCACTGGAACGGGTTCAGGTGATCGAGCCGGACACCGACCGGGTTCCCTACGACGCCACCACCAGCGCCAGCCGATCGACCAGCATGATGGGCGCGGCCATCCGGGAGGCGGCGGCCCGATTGAAAGAGGAAATGCGCCGAAGGGCTGCTCCTCTCCTGGAGGCAGACCCGGAGGAGTTGATCCTCCAGGGAGCGGGGGTGACGCTGCAGGGACGGCCGGGGGCCTGGATCGCCTGGGAGGAGGTCTTGCGCCGGCATGGCCTCGAAGCCCTGGAGGCCCATGGCGTGTTCGAGACGCAAGGTGGCCTGGATCCTGAGACCGGTCAGGGGATTGCCTCCCCACACTGGCATCAGGGCGCTGGGGCTTGTGAGGTCGAAGTGGACATCGAAACAGGGAAGGTGCGGATCTTGCGCTACTGCGCAGCGGCTTATGCGGGGCGCGTGATCAACCCGGCGCTGGCCACCCTCCAGAACGAGGGCAATGTGGTCTTCGGACTGGGCCAAGCCCTGATGGAGCAGATCCTTTTCGATCAAGGCCAGCCGGTGAACGCCAACATGTCCGATTACCAGATCCCCTCGCTCCGGGATCTGCCAGAGGTCTTGGAGAGCATGCTTTTGGAGTCACCAGAGGGAAGCATCCACGGGCTCGGCGAGATGACACTGCCGCCCGTGGCCCCCGCGATCGCCAACGCCATCTTCGACGCCGTTGGGGTCCGCATTCGCGATCTCCCCATCACGCCGGAGAAGATCTGGAGGGGGCTTCATGGCGAATAGGGAACGGTTCGCGCTGCAAGTTAACGGCCAAATCCACGTGGTGGAAGCGGAACCCGCGCGCCGGCTTCTCGATGTGCTGCGCGCGGACCTGGGGCTGACAAGCGTGCGGGAGGGATGCGGAATTGGGGTGTGCGGGGCGTGCACCGTGCTCATGGGCGGGCGGCCGGTCAGCAGCTGCCTGTTGCTGGTCTCCCAGGTCCACGGCCAGCCGATTGTGACCGTGGAGGGTTTGGGGGGAAACGGCGCTCTGCATCCGGTACAACGGGCCTTTGTGGAGCACTTCGCCTTCCAATGCGCCTATTGCACCCCGGGCTTCATCCTGACCGTTGTCGCCTGGCTGGAGCAAACGTCGGGGCAAGATGAAGAATCCTTGTGGGAATACCTGTCTGGGAACCTTTGCCGCTGCGGGAGCTACCGGAACATTCTGAAGGCGGCCCGGGCGGCCGCTCGGAACCGCGAACCGCCCTGGGTATGACCCCTGAGCCGTTTGGATGGTCATGCCCTGGGAGTAACAGCGACCTCTTGGTAACTGTCCCTCTTGACAACTTCCCCAATTCTTATTATTCTGGGATTGAAACGATTCAATTCTTGGGTCAGGCTGGGCAGGAAGCACCCGGAGGGCGGGATGACCACGATCCGGGACGTCGCGCGGCGGGCGGGGGTTTCCCCGGCCACGGTATCCTATGTCCTGAATAACCCCGGGCTGGTGCGCCCAGAGACCCGGGAACGGGTGCTGCGGGCCATCGCGGAACTAGGGTATCATCCCCACGCCGGGGCCCGCCAGTTGAAACGCCGTCGCACGGACACCGTCGGCCTGATCCTCCCCACGGGCGAACGCCGCCTCAGCGACCCCTTCTTCCTCGAATTGATCCACGCCCTGGGGGACGCCTGCGCGGTCCATCACCTGGACCTCCTCATCGCCACCTGTCGGAACCCTGTCGCTGATCTGCGCCTGATCGACCGTCTGTACAAGGGACGGCGGGTGGATGGCTTCCTCCTGATCGATCTCCAACGCCAGGACCCCCGCATCCCTCACCTGCAGGCCGCGGGGATCCCCTTCGTCGCCTTCGGACGCATTGAAGAGGACGGCACGTTCCCCTGGGTGGACGTCGATGGGACCGCCGGCATTCGGGAGGCTGTGGCTTACCTGGTGGGGAAGGGACACCGCCGGATCGCCTACCTGAGCCCCCCGCTCTCGTTGACCTTCGCCCATCATCGGTTCCAGGGCTACCGCGCCGGCTTGGCCGATGCAGGTCTCCCCTTCGACGACACGCTGGTCCGGACCACCCGCCCGACGATGGAGGCTGGATACGAGGCGGCCCGGGCGCTGCTGGCCGAAGGGATCCCCTTCACCGCCCTCATCGCCGCCACCGACCTGATGGCCCTCGGGGCGATGCGCGCCCTCCATGAGGCCGGACGGACCCCCGGCCGGGATGTGGCGGTGGTCGGCTTCGACGACATCCCAATGGCCGCTCAGGCCCATCCGCCCCTCACCACGCTCCGCCAGCCCATGGATCAGATCGGCGAAGCCCTGATCCGCACCTGGCTGGCCGCTGTGAATGGTGAAACACCCCCACCGACCCTGATCCGACCGATCCTGATTCAGCGGGAATCCGCCTGACACGGGAGCGGAGACCGGAGGCAGAGGAAAAGCCATCTTCATTCCAATATTGTTCGCAAAAGGGCTGAAACGATTCAAAATCGGAGCCATCCATGCAGCTGCCGCGGGATTACTATCACGTGTTCCTGGGAAACGGTCATGATGCAGTGCTCATCGGCTACACCGGGGCGATGGTCCCGGACCGTCCGCCCAACGGCTGGCATCCTTATCTCGACCGCTGTCAATGGTACAAATCCGATCGCTACTACCCAGAGGACCGGTTGATGGGCGTGGTTCCGCTGCGCTACCCGCCCTTCGGGGAGGCGCTGCCGAAGCCTGGGAAGCCATGGGCGGAGCTGGCCCCGTTGGGCTACACCGCCTACGAGGTGGAGGTGGAGGGCCAAATCGGGCATGTTCAGGGATTCTCCCAAGTGTTTGTTCCCGAAGAGGGAACGGTCTTTACGACGGTGGATTGGGGGGTGGCCCGCGCGGAGGTGACGACCTTTCTGTGTCCAGACCGCCCGCTCTTGGTGATCCGCTACCGCTTCAACCGCCCGGTCCGCCTGCGGGTCCGCGCGGCCCCTGGGGTCTGGCGCGAGGAGGACCATGAGACCGATCCCTTCGATGCGCTCACCTTTCTGGAGGAACGACCGGCGGCCTTTTACCAGCTGGGCCCCTACCGGGGCTTTATCGAAGTGGCGTTGGCGGAGGCCCAGCGATGGGGTCGGGACGGGAAGGTTTGGTGGCTGGAAGGGGAGGGGACCATCTTCACGCATTACTTTGCGATCGCTGATGACTACGCAGGCCCCCTGGACTTGGAGGTGATCCCTCGGGCGATGGCTGAGGGGCCGGAGGTCCTGCACGCGCGCACACGGGCGTTCTGGCAGGCTTACTTCGCTGCCTCCCGCTTCGAGATCCCGGATCCGGTGTTCGATCGAGTTTATCGGACCAGCCGTTACCTGTTCAAGGCCACCCAGAACCCCGTTTCGGGGGGGCTCCCGGTGGGCAACCTGCGATTGACTTGGTCCTCTCACCTGTTCTGGGACGCTTATTTCATTCACCGGGCGCTCCTCGAGGCCAACCATGTGGCGGAGGGCGAGGCGGCGATCGGCTTCTTCCTGCGCACCCGGGAGGCCGCGGAACGCCACGCCCGGGAGGACTTCGATGCGCCGGGTTTGAAATGGGATTGGGAGCTGACCCATCGCGGCGAGCCCGCCTATGGGATCTGGGTCCATCAGAAGGAGCAAGTGCACAACAACGCGGCCTACGCCAACATGCTGTTCCAGCAATATGCCTTCACCCGCGACCGCCGGGTTCTGGAACAAATCTTCCCGCTCCTGGAAGGTCTGGCGCGCTTTTTCCTACACGCGGTGGTGGAGGAGACGCCCCGCGGCTTCGAGATCCGCCCGGTGGTCGGGGTGGACGAGCGGCCGGTGCGGGTGCGCAATGAGGGGATCACCCTCGCCGGGACCATCCGGCTGCTGGAGCGCTACGTTCAGGCGGCCTCGCGGCTGGGCCGGGAGAACGGCCTGGTCCAGCAAAGCGCCCGGGCTGTTGCCGGTTTGCGCCACACCCTGGACCGTCTCTATAACGGCCGCTACTTCCAGGCCTCCGAGGAGGAGGACCATCTCAACATCAGCAGCTTGGCCCCGATCTATCCGATGGAGGTGATCCCGCCGGAGGACCCGCGGGCGATCCAGACCGTGCGGGCGTATCGAAAGCGCTACGCCGGCCGCATGGTGGGCCACGGGAACAGCGAGTGGGGCTTCCCGTGGGCCGCCGCCCTCCTGGCCACCCTTCAGGCGTGGCAGGGCGATGGGGAGGGCGCCTGGCAGACGTTGCGGGAGATCCGGCCGGCTTTCTCCGCCCACGGCGGGATCGCGGAGACAGTCGACGATGAAGGGCGATGGAACATGCAGTATTTCGGAACCGCCCACGGCGCCCTCTGCACCGCCTTACACCATTTGGTGGTCCAGACCCGAGAGGACCGGATCCGGATTGGGGTGAGTTTGCCGGCCTCCTGGGAGCGCGGCGCCTGGGAGAACTGGCGCGCCCACGGCCTGTTGCTCTCCGGCGAATGGGACCGTCGGCGGAACCACCTGGAGGTGATCCTGCGCAATCCGACGGCGGAGATCATCCCGGTGCGTTTACAGATCGGCTTGACGGAAAGGGAGCTTTCCGTTGCGCCAGGTGAGGTGCAACGGATCCAACTCACCATATCCTGAAAGGAGGCTGCCATGAAGCGGTTCTTGCTCCTGCTCGCCGTGCTGGCTCTGGGGCTTTCCGCTTGCGCCCCGGCGGCCACTCCCACTCCCGTTGTGACGCGGGAGGTGGTCGAGGTCACCAAGGAAGTTGTGAAGGAGGTGGAGAAGCCGAAGGTCACCGTGCGGCTCTCCGGTTGGGCGGCCAACCCGCAGGAGACGGCCCTGCTGGAGTCCCTGCTGTACCGGTGCTCGTTGAAGAACCCGGACATCACTGTTAAGTACGAACCGATCACCGGGGACTATTGGGCCAAGATCAAGACGCTGGTCGCCTCCGGTGAGGAGCCAGACATCTACTATATGGACATCTTCCAGTTCCCCTTCTTCGTCTCCAAGGGCGTCCTGGTCCCCCTGGATGACTACATGGCGAAATCCGGGGTGAAGAAGGAGGATTTCATCAAGACCCTGATCGATGCCTTCACCGGGCCCGACGGCAAGGTCTACGGCATCCCCAAGGACTTCAACACCCTGGCCCTGTTCTACAACAAGGACCTCTTCGCCCAGGCAGGGATCCCAGAGCCGAACGAGAACTGGACATGGGATGATCTGAAGAACGCCGCCCGCCGGCTTTCGGATCCCGCCAAGGGCATCTACGGCCTGGGCGTTCCGCCGGATCCGGGCCGCTTCCCGATCTTCGTCTTCCAGAACGGCGGCCGCATCATGACGCCCGACTTCAAGGACACCACCCTGGATAGCCCGGAGGTGATCGAGGCGGCGAAGTTCTACACCTCCTTCCGGGCGGAGAAGATCGGGGCTATCCCGGCCGATGTGGGGGTGGATTGGCAAGGGACGGGCTTCGGCCAGGGGAAGCTGGCGATGGTCTTCGAGGGCGGCTGGCTGATCCCCTACCTGCGGGAGCAGTTCCCGACCCTGAAGTGGGGGGCCACCTTCCCGCCGAAGGGTCCCAAGGGGCGGGGGAACCTGATCTTCACCGTGGCCTACGTGATCTCCAAGAACAGCAAGAACCCGGAGGCCGCTTGGAAGACCATCGACTGCCTGACCAGCGAGGAGAGCCAGACGGTCGTGCTCTCCACCGGCTTCGCGTTGCCCTCCCGCGCCAAGCTCACCGAGCATGAATACTTCAAGACCCACCCCGAATCCCTGGTCATCTTCAAGGGTGCGGAGTTCGGCACGCCCTTCATGTGGGGCCTGCGGGGCGATGTGGTGAACGAGCAGATGGGCAAGGCCCTGGAGCGGATCTATCTCGAGGGCCAGGATGTGGAGGCCAGTTTCAAGCAGGCCGCCGAGGAGGTCCGCAAGGCCCTGAAGGAGCAGCAGTAGCGCGCACGGTGTGGGGGATAGGCGGTCCATCGCCTATCCCCCACACTTTTTCTTATCGCCCTTGAGGCTGAGGGAGGCCAGTGGCGATGATGGGGATCCGGCGCCGTCAGCTGGAGGAGTGGATCGCCGCCTACATCCTGCTTTCGCCCTACCTGTTCGTTTTCCTGGTCTTCAACGTCTTCTCCATCGCCTACGCCCTTTATCTTTCATTCACCTATTTCGATCTGTTCAGCCCCCCGCGGTGGGTCGGGCTAGGGAACTATCTGTACCTGCTCCGGGACACCCTGTTCCTCACCAAAGCCGTTCCCAACACCCTCAAATATGTGGCGGTCGTGGTCCCGATCCAGACCGTCATCAGCCTGCTCCTGGCCTTTGCCCTGGATCAGGAGATCAAGTTCCGCCGCTTCTTCCGCACCCTGTTCTATGTGCCCTCCGTGACGTCCTCCGTGGTGATCAGCTTGATCTTCCTCTGGCTGTTCAAGAAAACGGGGGTGATCAACCAGCTCCTGGGGCTCTCGATCGACTGGCTGACCAGCCCCACGTTCGCCCTACCCACGATTATGATCGTCAACATCTGGGCGACCACCGGGACCATGATGGTGATCTTCCTGGCCGGCCTCCAGGACATCCCCGTCACTTACTACGAGGCGGCAATGATCGACGGGGCCAACCGCTGGCAGATGCTCCGCCACATCACCATCCCGTTGCTGCGGCCGGTGATCTTCTTCGTCGTCACGATGGGGGTCATCGGCTGCTTCCAGGTGTTCGACCAGATCTACGTGATGACGGCGGGAGGGCCGCTGGACTCCACCACCACCATCGCTTACCTGATCTACAAGTGGGCGTTCCAAAGCACCACGCCCTTTATGGGGCGGGCCTCCGCCGTCGCCTTCGTGCTGGCCGGGATGATCTTGATCGTCACCGTGATCCAGCGCCGCCTGATCGAGCGCCCGACGGAGGTGTGAGATGGCCGTGGAAGCTGTCGCCCCCGCCAAACCCGCGGTTCGGTACCGGGACGAATTCGCCTGGTGGGATCGGATCAAGAAGCCGCTCTTCTATGGGGTGCTGATCGGGTGGTCGGTCATCGCCGTTGCCCCCTTTTTCCTGACCGTGATCTTCTCCCTGAAGCCCCTTACCCACCTTTACGAACCGCCTTTCTTCCTGCCGCTCCCCTTCACCTTAGAGAACTACCTGAAGGTGGTCACCGAGTTTCGGCACCTGTTCCCCCGCTGGATGGTGAACAGCGCCCTCGTCGCCGGGCTGCTCGCGGTGGTCCGCACCCTCTTCTGCGCCATGGGGGGCTACGCCTTCGCCCGCCTGCGCTTCCCAGGGCGGGATCTGCTCTTCTGGGCGATGCTGATCACGATGATGATCCCCGGCCAGGTCACCTTGATCCCGAACTTCCTGATCATCCGCCAGATGCGGCTGTTGGACAGCCTGGCCGCGCTGATCGTGCCGGGGATCGCGGGGGCCTTCGGGGTCTTCATGATGGCCCAGTTCTACAAGAACCTCCCCCGGGAGCTGGAGGAGGCGGCCATGATCGATGGGGCGGGATGGTTCACCATCTTCTTCCGCATCGTCCTGCCCCTCAGCCGGCCGGCCCTGCTCACTCTGGCGCTCTTCACCTTCCAGGGGGAATGGAACGCCTTCATGTGGCCGTTGATCGTGCTGAACTCCCCGGAGAAGTTCACCCTTCCGCTGGGCCTGAGCTGGTTCAAGGGGGAATACTACACGGTTTACTCGGTGGTCCTGGCCGGCTCCATGTTCAACAGCGTCCCCATCTTGCTGCTCTTCTTCCTGTTCCAGGGCTACTTCACCCGCGGCATCGCCCTCACCGGCCTGCGCGAGGGGTAGGGCAGGGGGCTTTAGGGGGTTTGGGGGCACCATAGGCGGTGCCCAACCCCCCAAAAATTTTTTTTAA
>NZ_JBHOQJ010000141.1:0-5123 GCF_042408365.1 Thermoflexus sp. | reverse complement strand
CTTTCTCTGCCATTTTTGAGCGCTCCTAATAAGAAGTTTCGGGTTGCGAAGTGGATCTTTGACCGTAGGGGACCGCTGGCTCCTGGAGGGCATCGCCGGTACCCATTTCACCTTAAAGCCGACATGAGCCAAAATTTTTCTCCCTTCTCCCCGCGGCCCGAAGGGCCGCGGGGAGAAGGGAGGGGAGGGACCATCCCTTTCTTCACTGTTATGCTGTCTTTGTTAGAACTTTGAACAGCCTGGATCCCCCGGGGTCCCTCTTGTCTCCGGGATTCTCCTATGGTATGCTGACTGTCCGTGGTTCACAGCGAAATTCCTTTGCCATGAGGAATGGATGGACGATCCCTTTCTCTCCATCATCATCCCAGCCCATAACGAGGAACGTCGGCTCCCCCAGACGTTAGGGCAGATCGATCGCTTCCTGCAGGGGTGGCGTCAGCCTGCTGAGGTGATTGTTGTCGAGAACGGCAGCACGGATCGAACGGCCGATATCGTGGAGGCATTCGCGCGGGACCATCCGTATGTCCGGCTGATCCAGACCCCCCGTCGGGGGAAGGGTCTTGCAGTCCGCCTGGGGATGCTGGCCGCTCGTGGCCGTTACCGCTACATTTGTGATGCGGATCTCTCCACGCCCATTGAGGAAGTGGTGAAGTTCCTCCCACCTCAACTGGAGGGTTTCGACGTGGCCATCGGGAGCCGTGAGGTGGCGGGGGCGCGGCGGATTGGGGAACCCCTTTATCGCCATGTGATCGGCCGTCTCTTCAACGCGATCGTCCGCGCCCTGGCGGTCCCCGGGTTCCAGGATACCCAATGTGGCTTCAAGATGTTTCGCGCGGAGGTCGCTGAGGACCTCTTTCGAGTCCAACGCTTGGATGGCATGAGCTTCGATGTGGAGGTGCTTTTCATCGCCCGGATGCGCCGCTATCGAATTGTGGAGGTTCCAGTGACCTGGTATTTCAACCCGGAAAGCCGCGTCCGCCTGTTCCGGGATAGCTTGAACATGTTCCGTGAGCTCTTGATGATCCGCTGGAACGCGTGGAAGGGATACTATGGGGAGGCGCAATCTGTCTCGCCTTCCTCGGCCGACGCTCGTTGAGGAAGCAGCCCTCTGGCGGCGGGGGTATCGGAGCGTGGCTGGCCTCGATGAAGCGGGGCGGGGGGCGTGGGCGGGCCCGGTGGTGGCGGCAGCAGTGATCCTCCCGCCGGATCCGGGATGGTTGCGTCAGCACTTGGCGGGGGTGCGCGATTCCAAAACCATGAGCCCTGCGGAGCGGGAGGCGCTTTTCCCGGAGATCCTGCGGGTCGCGGTGGCCGTTGGGGTGGGGATGGCGGGCCCGGAGGAGATCGACGCGATCGGGATCGTCCCGGCGACTCGCTTGGCGATGGAGCGGGCCTTGAAGGCCCTTGCGGTGACCCCCGACGCGTTGATCATCGATGCCCTGACCTTAGCGGTCCCCCTTCCCCAGCGGGTCATCGTCCGGGCTGATGCCCGATGTCTCTCCGTTGCAGCGGCATCCATTGTGGCCAAAGTCACGCGGGACCGATGGATGGTGGAGATGGATCGTCTCTATCCGGGATACGGCTTCGCGGGACATAAAGGCTACGGCACGCCCGCCCATCGCCAGGCTCTCCGGGCGCATGGCCCCTGTCCGATCCATCGTCGATCCTTCGCCCCAGTTCGCTCTTCATGACTGCGGGTCGGTCGCTATCCCCTCGGATGCATTCGCTTTGGCAAGCGCAAGGAGCTATGCGAGTCGCCTTGGTCCATGACTGGCTCAATCAGATCGGTGGCGCGGAGGCGGTGCTGGAGACGCTGGTGGAAACGTTCCCAGGCGCTCCTGTTTACACCAGCATCTATGCCCGGGATCGAATGCCTGCTCACTATCGGAATTGGAAGATCCATACCACCTGGCTGGATACCATGCCTTTCATCCATCGATATCACCAGCTTTATCTTCCCTTGTATCCCCTGGCTTTCGATGGCCTCAACCTTTCTGGATATGATGTGGTCATTTCCAACAAAAGCGGGTTCTGCCACGGGGTGATCACCGGGACGTCCACAGCGCATCTCTGTTATTGTCTTACGCCGACTCGTTACGTTTGGGCGTATGAGGAATACATCGCTCGGGAGGAATTGCCCGGCCCGGCCCGCCGTCTGCTCCGGCCGTTGATCGCTGTCCTGCGGATCTGGGACCGAATAGCGGCGGATCGGGTGGACGCCTTCATTGCCATCTCCAGGGAAGTTGCTTATCGCATCCGAAAATTCTATCGACGCCCATCTATCATCCTCCACCCACCGGTGGATGTGGAGCGCTTTCAACCCGCCTCCCGGACGGAGGATTATTTCCTGATCGTTTCCCGGTTGATCCCCTATAAGCGAATCGATCTGGCTATTGAAGCATTCAACCGGTTGAAGCTGCCTCTGGTCATCGTGGGGGATGGCCGCGATCGAAAACGCCTGGAGCGGATGGCCGGGCCGACGATCCGATTCCTCGGACGGATCCCGGCGGAGCAGCTTCCCGATCTATATGCTCGATGCCGGGCTTTTGTTTTCCCAGGGGCGGAGGATTTCGGGATCGCGCCGGTGGAGGCGATGGCGGCCGGGCGTCCGGTGATCGCCTTCGCCGCTGGCGGGGCCTTGGATACCGTAATCGAAGGGATCACAGGGGTGTTCTTCCGGGAGCCTGTGCCGGAGAGTTTAGCGGAGGCGGTGCGTCGTTTTGAAGACATACGCTTTGACCCATCCGTGATCCGGCGCCACGCGGAACAGTTTGACAAGCGGATATTCCAGGAAAAAATAGAGAGGATGGCCGAGCAAGCGTGGGAGGCCGTTCGCCAGCATCAAGATGTGGAGCGGGTGCTTCTGGAGCGTTGGGCGGTTGCGCTTTCATAGATCCGGAAAGGCAATGCGAGGCGTTGTGAAATGACCTTTGAGGAGTTGTTGCGGATTTTGAAACGGTGGGGATGGCTGGCGCTGATCCCGACGGCCCTGGGGATCCTGGCGGCCGGGACGGCCCGTCCTTCGGTGCCTGTCTATCAGGCCTCCATCCGCTTTGCGGTGGGGATTCGATCCGGGTCTTATAGGGATTACGACTATGAGGGGTATTATCGCTGGTTGTCCAGCGAATACCTGGCCGCGGCCGTCTCCGCGTGGATACGCAGCCGGGACTTCGCGGAACGGGTTGCGGCGGAGCTTCAGGCCGGTGGCCTCAATCTCCCCGCCCCTATGATCCAGGGGGCGCTGGCCTCCGATTACCAACGTTCTCTCCTGGTGCTTTATATCACCGCTTCGGATCCTGAGACAGCGGAGGCGATCGCCCGGGCGGCAGCCGAGGTGGTACGTCGGGAGGTCGGCCAAGTCTGGCCACAGGCGGGGGAGGGCTTGGCGGCCCTGACGCCGTTGGATGTGCCCGTGGCATCCCCTGTAGCGCCTCCCCTTCGGTCCCGGCTGGAGGGACCCTTCCGGGCGATCCTGGGGCTCCTGGTTGGCGTCACCCTGACCTTTATCGCCTACTTCATGGATCCTCGAATTTGGGATCGAAAAGATGTGGAGCGCCTGGGCTTCCGTGTGCTGGGGGAGATCCCGCGAGGTAAGTAATTTCTGAGGGCTGTGGACGAAGCACTTGAAGAGGACAAAGGGCTCCATGAGCTTCTGGGATCTTACGCAGATTCTACGGCGATGGGGATGGTTGATCCCGATCCTGGCCGTCGCAACGGCTCTGAGCGCCTTTGTGTACAGCCGGTTGCAGACGCCGGTTTATCGGGCGGTGGCGACGATCGCGGTGCAGCCGGCGCGGCCGGATTTCGGCCAGAGCCAGGCCGCCAAAACCCTCTTGAGCAGCTACGTGCAGATCATGTCCAGCGCATATGGAGGAGGGGATCTCCATCAACCATCGGCCAGCCGGGTGATCCAAGCATTGCAGCTGGACATGACGCCGGAACAATTACGGCGGAACGCGATTTTCTCGGCGGATGAGCGCAGCCTCCTGATTAAGCTGGAGATCCGATCCTCCGATCCCCAGGTTGCCCAACAGATCGCGCGGACGTGGGCGGAGTTGTTTATCGAATGGCGTCGGACGGAGAACCAGAAGTTGCGCCAGGAGGATCAAATCGATGCTCTGCTGGTCGATCAGCCGGTCGCCAGCTGGTTTCGCCCTCAAACCACGTTCAACGTCGTGGCGGGCCTGGTGCTGGGGCTGGTGTTGGGCGGCGCCCTGGCGCTGGGGATCGGATGGTTGGAGTTGGGTGCCAGGCGGGCCACCGAACAATGGCTGTTGATCCAGCACTATATCTATCTCCTCCGGCGGCGGGGCTGGGCGCTGGTCGTGTTCCCGGTGGTCGCTGCCGGCCTCGCCTTTGTGTACAGCCGGTTGCAGACGCCGGTTTATCGGGCGGTGGCGACGATCGCAGTGCAGCCGGCGCGGCCGGATTTCGGCCAGAGCCAGGCCGCCAAAACCCTCTTAAACAGCTACCTTCAGATCCTCTCCAGCGTCTATGGGGGCGACGATCCGAGCCAGCCCTCCGCGCGCCGGGTGATCCAGGAGCTGGGCCTAGCGATGGCGCCGGAGCAATTGCGTCGGAACCTGTCGCTTTCGCTGGACGAGCGCAGTATGGTCATCCGCCTCGAGGTGCGCGCGACCGATGGGGAGCTTGCCAAGCGCATCGCCAAGCGATGGGCGCAGCAGTTCGCAGAATGGCGGCAGAGAGAGAACGAGCGGCTGCGGCGGGAAGATCGAATCGACGCCCTGCTGGTGGATGAGCCCACCTATGTTCGATTTCGCCCTCAAACCCGACTGAACGTCGCCATAGGAGGCATCGCAGGCGTGCTCATTGGGCTGGTAACATTGTTCTTCGAGGAAGGCTTGGAGAGCCTGCGACGATGGATGGAAGCTCCTCCCGACGCCCGGCGCCGGGACGAAATCCCGGAGGCCCTGTAACATTTTGAGAGTTGCACAGTTCGAGCGGCCTCCAATGTGTGTGGTGCCTCCTCCACATTTTTTGTTTTGGGGATGTGCGGTGAGGGAAGCGGATGGCCCCACCCCCCTTGATCCCTCCCCACGGCTCGAGGGGCCGTGGGGAGGGGGATGAAAAAATATGTTGGGGGCGACCGGGCGCCTTTGGCG
>NZ_JBHOQJ010000134.1:0-6730 GCF_042408365.1 Thermoflexus sp. | reverse complement strand
GCGCCGCTGATGCTGGGGGCCACCAGCGTGATGTATGAGGGGGCGCCGACCTATCCATACCCCGACCGCTGGTGGAGCATCGTGGAGAAATATGGGGTGACGGTGCTCTACACCACCCCCACCGCCATCCGAGGGCTAATGCGGTTCGGGGATGAGTGGCCCAACCGGCGTAACCTCTCCTCCCTGCGCTTGCTGGGCACCGTGGGGGAGCCCATTAACCCGGAGGCGTGGCGCTGGTATTACCGGGTGATCGGAAAGGAGCGTTGCCCGATCATGGACACCTGGTGGATGACGGAGACCGGCGGCTTCATGATCACCCCGATGCCCTGCGTCCCGCTGAAGCCCGGCTCGGCGACCCTGCCGTTCCCCGGCATCGCTGCGGACGTGGTGGACGAAAGCGGCAACTCTTGTCCCCCGGGCGTGGAAGGCTACCTGGTGATCCAGACGCCATGGCCTGGGATGACCCGCACCCTGTATGGGGACCCTGAGCGCTATATCAAGACGTACTGGTCCAAGTATCCCGGCTGGTTCTTCACCGGGGATTCCGCCCGCCGCGATGAGGATGGTTACTTCTATATCATCGGGCGGGTGGACGACGTGCTGAAGGTGAGCGGCTACCGATTGGGGACGGCGGAGATCGAGTCGGCGTTGGTGGCCCACCCAGCGGTGGCCGAGGCGGCGGCCATCGGCCTGCCCCACGAGGTGAAGGGCGAAGGGATCCACTGCTACGTGATCCTCAAGGCCGGCTACGCCCCCAGCGAGGAGCTGGCGGAGGAGCTGCGCCAGCACGTGGCCAAGCTGATCGGCCCCATCGCCCGGCCGGAGGCCATCCATTTCGTCGACAAGCTGCCCAAGACCCGGTCGGGGAAGATCATGCGTCGGGTGCTCCGGGCCCGCGCCCTCGGCCTCCCGGAGGGGGACCTCTCGACGCTCGAGGAGTGATCCGATCGGATACAGTCCGCGGGAAGCCTGCGCGCGGGGCGGCACCGGCCGCCCCGCTTTTTGTTGGTTCCGCCGGAGACACCTCGCCCGACGCCGCGGTAGGATCCAAGAGGGGCACGCATGGTGGATCTTTTCACAAATGAGGTTTATGAAAGTGGCAAGAACCGAACCCTCCAATTTAGAATGATTTATATCATCATAAATTCGGGCGATGTCCGATGAAGGCTTGGGATCGCCCGGACAAACCGTGCTGGAGGTGACTTATGACCGTCGAGCGTTTCGGAGCCGTCACGTTTCGCGGGAAGCCGTTGACGGTGATCGGGGAACCCTTGCGAGTTGGCGACCCAGCGCCAGATGTGGAGCTGGTGGCCCCCGATTTGACCCCGTTCCGCATTCGCAGCACCGACGGCAAGGTCCGCATCCTCAGCGTCGTCCCCTCCCTCGATACCGGGGTGTGTGATGCTCAAACCCGGCGGTTCGACCAGGAGGCGGCCCGCTTGGGAGATGAGGTGGTGCTGATCACCGTGAGCGCCGACCTGCCCTTCGCCCAGCGACGCTGGGCCGCCGAAGCCAACGCCCAGCACGTGATCCTGGCCTCGGATCACCGGGAGATGGCCTTCGGCCGCGCTTACGGCACCTATGTGAAGGAGCTGCGGTTGGAGCAGCGGGCGGTCTTTGTGCTGGATCAGGATGGCATCATCCGGTATGTGGAATACGTCCCCGAGATCGCCCAGCATCCGAACTACGATGCAGCCCTGGAGGCGGTCCGCGCCTTGATGGGCCAGCCGGAGCGTTCATAGGACATCCGCCTCGGCGAGCGCCTTTTCGGCGGTCCCCCCGGGATGGGAGGATCCCGCCACGGCCCGGCGGGAGCGGACTGGCTCCACGCCTTTCCCCTCGCCGCGCGAGCTCACCGCGCGGCGAGGGGAGTTGAGCTTTCCGCAAAAGGCCGCCACGTCCTTTTCCGCTTTGAAGGAAAGCCCCAGCCGTGCTATGCTGAAAAACTGGCCCATTCGAAGGAAGGCAGCGGTCGCTTATGGCAAAGGGGAAGATCATTGTCCGTGGTGCCCGGGAGCACAACCTCAAGAACATCACGGTGGAGATCCCGCGCGACCGGCTGGTGGTCATCACCGGCCTCTCCGGCTCCGGGAAGTCCAGCTTGGCCTTCGACACCCTCTACGCCGAGGGCCAGCGGCGCTATGTGGAATCCCTCTCGGCCTATGCCCGGCAGTTCCTGGGGCTGATGGAGAAGCCGGATGTAGACCAAATCGAGGGGCTCTCCCCGGCCATCTCCATCGATCAGCGGGGGGCCTCCCACAACCCCCGGTCCACGGTGGGAACGGTGACGGAGGTCTACGACTACCTCCGGCTGCTGTTCGCCCGCGCCGGGATCCCCCACTGCCCCCGCTGCGGACGGGAGGTCCAGAAGCAGAGCCCGGAGCAGATCGTGGAGGCCCTCCTGGCCCTCCCGGAGGGGGCGCGCATCATGATCCTGGGCCCGGTGGTCCGCGGCCGGAAGGGGCACCACGGTCCGGTCTTCGAGGAGCTGCGCCGCATGGGCTTCGTCCGCGTCCGGGTGGACGGTGTGCTCCGGGATCTGGACGAGCCCATTGAGCTGGATCGCTACAAGATCCATCACATCGAGGCGGTGGTGGACCGCCTGGTGGTGCGCCGGGATGGCTCCGATCGCGCTCGGCTCCAGGATTCGGTGGAGACAGCGCTGCGGCTAGGGGACGGGCTGGTGATCGTGCATCACGCCTCGGCCGACCCGCCGGAGGATCTGCTCTTCAGCGAGCACTTCGCGTGCCCCTATTGCAACATCAGCCTGCCGGAATTAGAGCCGCGCCTTTTCTCCTTCAACAGCCCCAAGGGCGCGTGTCCCACGTGCGAGGGGCTCGGAGTGCAGCTGGAGTTGGATCCGGACCTGCTCATCCCGAACAAGGACCTCTCCCTCGCGCAGGGGGCGATCGTGGCGTGGGGTGGGGAGGAGGACGGCGGCTATTACTGGCAGTTATTGGAGGCTGCCTGTCGGGCCTTCGGGATCCCCACCGACGTCCCCGTGCGCGCCCTTTCCCCCGAACAATTGCACCTTTTGCTCTATGGAGCGGGCGCAGAGATCCGGATCCCGGTCCGTTATCAAGCGAGGGATGGGACCTGGCGGGTCTACGAGGCCCCCTTTGAGGGAGTGATCCCCAACCTGCGACGCCGATACGAGGAGAGCACTTCGGATTACTTCCGGGCCCGGGTGGAGGGGTGGATGAGCGAGCGGCCGTGCCCCGCCTGTGGGGGGGCGCGGCTGCGTCCGGAGGCCCTGGCGGTGACCGTGGCCGGGAAGAACATCTATGAAGTCACCCGCATGTCGGTTGTTGAGGCCATGCGTTGGATCGAGGCGTTGCGGGGCGATGGAGGCCAGGAGCCGTTGCTCCCCGAACGCCAGCGCCTGATCGTCAGCCAGGTCCTGCAGGAGCTTCACAACCGCCTGCGCTTCATGGTGGACGTGGGCCTGGATTACCTCACCCTCGACCGGCCGACGGCCACGCTGTCAGGGGGCGAGGCCCAGCGCATCCGCCTGGCCACCCAGATCGGCAGCCAGCTGACCGGTGTGCTCTACGTCTTGGATGAGCCCAGCATCGGCCTTCATCCACGGGACAACGAGCGGCTCATCCGAACGCTGAAGCGGCTGCGGGATCTGGGGAACACGGTGTTGGTGGTGGAGCACGACGAAGCGATGATCCGGGCGGCCGACTGGGTGATCGACCTGGGCCCGGGAGCGGGGGAGCATGGCGGTTACGTGGTGGCCCAGGGGCCGGTGGAGGCGATCATGCGCAACCGCAAATCCCTCACCGGGGCCTATCTGGCCGGCCGGCTGACGATTCCGATCCCGGCTCGCCGGCGCCCGGGCAACGGGCGGTCCCTCATCATCCGAGGGGCCCGGGAGCACAATCTGAAGAACATCGACGTGCGCTTCCCCCTGGGTTGCTTCATCTGCGTGACGGGGGTTTCGGGGTCCGGCAAAAGCACCTTGGTGGTGGAGATCCTCTACAAGCGCCTGGCGCAGATCCTCTATGGAGCCCGCGACCCGGCTGGCGCTCACGATGCGATCGAGGGCGTCGAGTTCATTGATAAGGTGATTAATATCGATCAATCCCCCATCGGGCGGACGCCTCGTTCGAACCCGGCCACTTATACGGGGGTGTTCACCGATATCCGGGATCTCTTCGCCAGCCTCCCGGAGAGCAAGCTGCGGGGCTACGGGCCGGGCCGGTTCTCCTTCAACGTGAAGGGCGGGCGGTGCGAGGCCTGTGAGGGCCAGGGCCAGATCCAGATCGAGATGCAGTTCCTGCCCGATGTGTTCGTGACCTGTGAGGTCTGCCGTGGGGCTCGATTCAACCGGGAGACCCTCCAGATCCGCTATCGGGGGAAGAACATCGCCGATGTGCTGAACATGACCGTGGATGAGGCGTACGAGTTCTTTGAGGCGATTCCAGCGATCCGGCGCAAGCTCGAGACCCTACGGGATGTCGGGCTGGGCTACATCCGTTTGGGCCAGCCGGCGCCGACCCTCTCAGGCGGCGAGGCCCAGCGGGTCAAACTGGCCAAGGAGCTCTCCCGCCGGCCGACCGGGCACACCCTTTACATCCTCGACGAACCCACAGTGGGCTTGCATGCTGCGGATGTCCAGAAGCTGATCGACGTGTTGCAGCGTTTCGTGGATCAGGGGCATACCGTGATCGTCATCGAGCACAACTTGGATGTAATCAAAGTCGCCGATTGGATCATCGATTTGGGTCCGGAGGGGGGGGAGCGGGGAGGCTATATTGTGGCGGAGGGGACCCCCGAGCAGGTGGCTCAGGTCGATGCTTCGTATACCGGCCAGTTCCTGCGCCGCGTCCTTCGGCGAAGCGCTCCCTCCCGAAACGGGCAACGAAGGGCGCGGGGCTAAAGGGAAAGCATAGGGGGAGGCCATCGAAGATGACCTCCCCGCTTTTCCACAACATGCCGTTAGGAGACAGTGGGGTTCTCCTCAGAGGGTGAGCGGGTATCCCTGGCCGATAGGACGATAGCCCTTCTGTTCCAGGACCCAGCGCACCATGGCCCCGGCTTCTTCAAGGGTCGCCCCGAAGATGGCCGTGGAGGACTCGAGCGCCTTCTTGATTCCCTCCCGATGTTCCATGCGTCGAAGGATCTGCCCCTGAGTTCGAACCAGGCGGGCGACCTGCTCCTCCAGACGAGCCTGGGCTTCGATGAGGCGGGCGACGGCCCCCTCAAGGCGATCCACCCGTTCCTCCAGGCGGGCGAGGCGTTCCTCGCCTCGCGCATGGGCTTCCGCGAGGCGGATCATGGCATCCGTCGGAGGGCGAGAAGGGCGTCTGTTTGCTGTTGCGCCTCGACAAACCTGTGGGCAACTTCACGCACTCGCTGAAGGGATTCAACGAACAGACGCAGGAGGTTCGTCAATTCCGCTAAGGATTCCGTCCACAGGAGACGGCGCAGCGCCCCCTGCCACTCCGAATGCGCTTTCAACTGTTCCAGCAAGTCCTGAAAGTCCTCGGCGCTGAGGGGCATCCTCGACCTTTGGTCTGGATTGTAGAGGAGCTTGCCAGCCTCGTGAAAGCCCTCCTATATTAGGATAGCGTTTTGGGTGTGGAGACCGCTGAAGATGGCCTCACCTTTTGACAGGCATCTAGGCTGATCCAACCCATATGGAGGGATCCGCTCATGATTCCCAATCACACCTCGATCCGATTGCGCAATGGGGAGGCGACGATTGGAGCCTGGCTGGGCCTGGGAAGCCCTTATGCGGCGGCGTTGATGGCCCGCCTCGGCTTCGACTGGCTGGTCGTGGATACGGAGCACAGCCCCTTCGGCTACGATGCGATGGCCCAGAGCGTGATGGCCATTCTCTCCACAAGCACCACCCCGTTGGTGCGCGTGCCGTGGAACGATCCGGTCTGGATCAAGTTGGCTTTGGACACAGGCGCTCTTGGGATCGTGGTCCCCATGGTGATGAATGGGGAGGAAGCCCGACGGGCTGCGGAGGCCGCTCGCTTTCCTCCCCAAGGCGTCCGCTCGGTCGGGGCCTGGTTAGGACCCAGCCTGCATGGTGAGGATTACCTCACAGCCATCAACGGCCAGGTGATGGTGGTGGTCCAAATCGAGCATATCGCTGCGGTGGAGCGGGCGGATGAGATCTGTGCGGCGGAAGGGGTGGATGTCATCTTCATCGGGCCCAATGACCTGGCGGCCTCGATGGGGCTTCTGGGGACGAACTTCCGGGAAAACCCGGCCTGGGAGGAAGCAATCCAGACGGTCTTGAGGGCGGCCCAACGGGCCGGTCGCCCCGCTGGGATGATGTGCCTTTCGGTGGAGGAAGCCTTGTGGCGGCGGGACCAAGGATTTCGATTCCTGGCAGTGGCTTCTGATGCGCGATATCTCCAGCAAACGGCCCGCGAGATCCTCCGCCGATGGCATTCCTGACTTAAGTCCAGGAGCCGCTGGCTTCATCTCTTTTCAATTAAGCGGGTCCCGAACCCAAGTGTGGCCACTCCGTATGGTAATTTTTTCATGGTGAAGAAACCAAATTTCCTCCCTCCCCGGGGGGGGGCGGGCCCGCTGGGCCGCCCTCAGGACCGTTTGGATCGCTTCCTCCCAAGCCGGGTTTTCCCGGAAGTTCGTCCCCAGGAGCCCCATTGAGGCCGCCAGGTCATTGGGCCCGATGAAGATGACATCCACCCCTTCCGCCGCACAGATCGAGCATGTTGCCGCGGTGGAGCGGGCGGATGAGATC
>NZ_JBHOQJ010000120.1:0-3146 GCF_042408365.1 Thermoflexus sp. | reverse complement strand
GCCCAAAGGGCCGCGGGGAGGGGGAGAAAATTTTTGGGGGGGCTGGGTCAGGGGCCGAAGGCCTCCGGCCCAGCCCCAAATTTAAAAATGGACGCAGTAGTGCTTCTTCCACATTTTTGGTTTTGGGCCCTTGGGGATTTGGGGGCGTTGGCCCTCATCATTCTGCTATTCTCAAAATGGATGAAGCAGTAGTCACCCCTTCCCGCAGTGGTGAGCTCCAAATATCAAAAATTCAAAGGGGCTACGCAGTGCGGGGAACGGCCCCACCCTCCTTTTCTCTCCCCGTGCGGCTTTGCCGCACGGGGAGAGAAGGAATAAGTTTCTTCGTGGGGTGCGGGCACCTTCGGCGGCCCGCGCCCCACGAAGAAGAAATTACCGCTACCGAATAGAGCGATCACCAATGTATGATGGTGAGCCGCTAACCATTCATGGCGGTTTCCTGATCTCCTTTCTTCCACGCTTCGCGTTGCGAGAGCGGCATGGGGACGGCCCTCTCATCGTGGTGATGGTCATCTTTGGCTTTTCAACGCTTTACCGTGAAGGCGAAAACCACAGCGTCGGGCGGCCAAAGGGATTATGCCGTTCGGAGCCCGTGAGAGGAGGCGGAAGGACCCTACCCCTAAGCCCCTATGCGGAAATCAACCGCCTAACTCCTGTTTGATGAAAACCAGCCAATAGGATCGGATGCCATATGCGCAAAGAGGGCGCGCTTTCCGCGAAAATGTCGAGACGTTGGCTCTGGGGCATTGGGTTGAACGCCTTAGCCGCCTGCGGTGCGTTGATCGCGGCGATGTGGGTGGTTAATCGAATTCAGCCCTTGCCTCCCCTGCCCACCCCACGTCCCACATTCACTCCAGCGCCCACGCCGACTCCGCGTCAGCCTTTCACCTACACCGTGCAGCCTGGAGATACGCTTCTGGCGATCGCCACCCGCTTTGAGGTCTCTCTCAACGAGCTCCTTCAGGCGAACGGCTTAAGCGCCGAGGCCCTTATTTATCCCGGGCAGGTGCTATGGATTCCCGTAAGCGATCTCCCCCCGCTCCCCCTGCCAACACCCACCGCTGCCCCCACGCCTTTCCATGCTCCGGCTTCAGGGGAGATCCGCCTTCGGATCCTCGAAGTGAAGGCCCCAGGGGATCTGGCCTCAGAGGCCCTCGTGTTGGCCAACGAGGGGGCGACGATCAGCCTGGCGGGGTGGCGGATCCGGGATGAGGAGGGAAATATATTCACATTCCCGGCGCTGACCCTGTGGACCCATGGCGTTGTGACGGTGCACACCCGGGATGGGGCAAACACCGCCATGGATCTTTACTGGGGCCGTGCCGAGGCCGTATGGCGGCCCGGCGAGCGAGGCACCTTGGAGGATCCTCAGGGCAAATTGGTGCTTGAATTTCGAGTTCCCGGCGGATCCGATGGGCGCTAAAAGACCGTTATTCGATTCACAAAACCCGGGGCTTAGGCTTCACCCCAGCCCCGGGTTTGTTTTAGATCACCCGCCAACAGGCCACCCAATGCGCCTGCTGCGATGGGCCTACGTTGATGAATGGGGGCTCCTCCCGGGCGCAATGGCTGGTGGCAACGGGACAACGCGGATGGAAGCGACAGCCAGCAGGCGGGTTCAGAGGGCTTGGGACATCGCCCTTGAGCAAGATACGCTCCCGCTTGAGGGTGGGATCCGGTATTGGGACGGCGGAAAGCAATGCCTGAGTGTAAGGGTGAAGCGGATTGCGGTAAAGTTCCTCTCGGGAAGTCAGCTCCACGATCTTGCCCAGATACATCACCGCCACGCGATCGCTCACATGCTCGATCACGCTGAGGTTGTGGGCGATGAACAGATAAGTCAGCTTGAACTCTTCCTGGAGCTCTTTCAACAGGTTGATGATCTGCGCCTGGATGGAGACGTCAAGCGCGGAGATCGGTTCATCGCACACGATGAACTTCGGTCGCAGGGCGAGAGCACGCGCGATCACAATGCGCTGGCGCTGGCCGCCGGAGAATTCATGCGGATAACGCAGGCGGCTTGCAGCGGGTAGACCTACCTCCTCCAGCAGGCGTTCGATACGCTCGATGCGTTTCTTGGGGGGAATGTCTGGGCGTAAGGACTTAAGTCCTTCGGCCAGGATGTCGCCCACTAACATTCTGGGATTCATCGCCGAGAACGGATCCTGAAACACGATCTGAAGCGCGCGGCAGCGGCTCTTGGTCGGCAAGTCATCCAGCTCCCGGCCGTCGAAGTAAACCCGCCCTGAGGTGGGCGGAATCAATTTTAACAATGCTTTGCCCAAGGTGGTCTTGCCGCAGCCGGATTCGCCCACGACGGCCAGGGTTTGGCCTTGGAGGAGGGTAAAAGAGACGTCGTCTACTGCCTTCACGTAATCCTTGACCCGCTTCAACAAACCCCGGCGGATGGGGTACCAGACCTTGAAATTCCTTACCTGAAGCAAGGGGGGCGTCGGTTTAGACAGGAACTTATTGGGCGTAGGCCGGGCAAGGCAGCTATCCAGCCTTGGTCGGGCCTCGAGCAGTTGCCGCGTATACGGGTGGGTGGGGCGAGCGAACAAAGGCGCATCGCGCTTGTGGAACATTTCGACGATCTTACCGCCCTGCATCACCGCTGCCGAATCAGCCAGATCGGCCACCAGCCCCAGATCGTGGGTGATCAACCATAAGGACATGGTGCGCTGGCGCTGGAGTTTGCTAAGGAGGTCTAGAATCTGGGCCTGGATGGTGACATCTAGCGCAGTGGTAGGTTCGTCGGCGATGAGGAGTTCCGGTTCTCCCGCCAGGGCGATGGCGATCATCACCCGCTGGCGCTGACCTCCTGACAGCTGATGCGGGAAGCTTTCGATCCTTTGCTCGGGATCGGGAATGCCAACTTGGCGCAGGAGCTCCAGACAACGCTGGCGGATCGCTTGACGCCCAAGGCCCAAGTGCAGGGTCAGAACTTCTTCGATCTGATCACCGATGGTTCTGACTGGGTTGAGGGAGGTCATCGGATCCTGAAAGATCATCGCGATGCGCTTGCCGCGCAGGCGGTTCATTCGCATTTCCGGCAGCCTGAGCAGATCCTCGCCATCCAAAATCACCCTGCCGGCGGTGATCCGGGCGTTAGGGGGCAGAAGGCGCATCACCGATAGGGCGGTGAT
>NZ_JBHOQJ010000118.1:0-3976 GCF_042408365.1 Thermoflexus sp. | reverse complement strand
TTTTCTTCCATATTCGCAATTTCGGGGTCTTTCAGCCTCAATCGAACCAGCGTGGGATTGAAACCCCGAAATTGCGAATATGGAAGAAAAGAGTTTCAATCCCACGCTGGTTCGATTGAGGCATGCTCCTCCACACTACATAACCACAACCCACCATCGTTTCAATCCCACGCTGGTTCGATTGAGGCTTAGGCCCCCGGTCGGGCCCGGAAAAAATCCGATCGTTTCAATCCCACGCTGGTTCGATTGAGGCAAAGGTGGAAGAGCGGATGGGTCTGGCCTGTTTCTAGTTTCAATCCCACGCTGGTTCGATTGAGGCGCGGAGGGGAAGATCAGCTTTTGGGTGGCTCCGACAGTTTCAATCCCACGCTGGTTCGATTGAGGCCTGGAGGAGCTGGCGGATTCATGAAGGCTGTCTTCAGTTTCAATCCCACGCTGGTTCGATTGAGGCCTGATCGCCGCCCTCAAGCCGGACATCGACGCTTGGGGTTTCAATCCCACGCTGGTTCGATTGAGGCTTGCGGTCCCGACCCAGGGCCATGACGTGGCCGTTGTGTTTCAATCCCACGCTGGTTCGATTGAGGCCCGGCGTCCGGCGGTCAATGCCGTGGGCCACCTTGTTTCAATCCCACGCTGGTTCGATTGAGGCCGGATCATCCTGAGCATCGCATGCCTCCTGATGGGAGTTTCAATCCCACGCTGGTTCGATTGAGGCGCGAGTTGTTCTTGGAGTATGTCAAGCTTTATCGATGTTTCAATCCCACGCTGGTTCGATTGAGGCCCTACGATTTCATAAATGGAGGCAGGGGAAGGTGTAGAGTATCAGCATCGAAGGCAATTCTGGAAATAAATATATTGCTGATCGCTCGATTTGTCAAGGAGTTTTGAGGCGTTGAGGTTGATGGGATGAGGGTAGGTCCACGGAGACACTTTCAAAAAGACGTGAAATAAACCAATGAAATGGGGACGAAGTCCCCGATGAGAAATAAAATGATGCCCAGAAGGAGGAGAAACGGATCGTTTTCTCGGGATCTTGTTGAATACGCCCGTGGACCCCCGGTTGCCGGAAATTCGTAGGGAGGTTCACGGAGCATGATTGAGCCACGTAGATTAAAGGAAGCGCTTGGCGGTTGCGGAGGGAGGATGCGGGTCCTGCGGGGGATGAGGACCTCGGCTCGATGGAGGCTCCCCGGGTGAAGGCCGCTGTGCTCCCCGACGATTCAGTCGTCTGCCAACGCCGCCAACGCCCGTATCGATTCGCCTCTCCGCCGAAGGGGAAATCCGATCCACGGGCAGCCCCCCGCGCCGTGACCTGCGGAGCCTTCGAATGGCGGCGTGTGCCTTGACAGCCCTCATGCCTTCAAGGTAAAATAAATCGCGACAGTGGGGCCGTAGCTCAGCTGGGAGAGCGCTCCTCTCGCACGGGAGAGGTCGCCGGTTCGAATCCGGTCGGCTCCACTGCACCATCGCGTGGGCCCGTAGCGCAGCTGGGAGCGCGCCTCAATGGCATTGAGGAGGTCACGGGTTCGAATCCCGTCGGGTCCACTTCTCTCAAGTTCGAACGGGGCGTGGGAGCCCCTATTCTTTTATCGCAGCTGAAGGTCCGCAAAGGCGGGGAAGGGGAGTAGTAGGCCATCCCTCAGTGAGCGGCCGGTCGGTGCAAGGCCGCATGGCCTCCAGGGAGGGCCCGGGAAGCCCAGAGGCTCCCCAAAGGCCGAACTCGCCCCGGAGCCGCCGGGGTGACCGCGAGCATCGCCGTAGCTCCGGACGGGTTGCGCCCGTTATCGCGCCCAAAGCGCACTGGAAGGCGGAATCCCGCTTCCAGTGAAGCAGGGTGGGACCGCGGAGGAACCCCCCTTCGTCCCTGACGGAGGGGGGTTCCTTGTTTTTGGACGAATGTGCTTGGTCGCGGGTTTGTGCGGAAAGTCTACCCCTTTCAGGTCGGAGGATCCAATGACGGTGATGGCCCACGCCGCTGCAGGTGTGGTGGCCGCTTATGTGATCCAACGCGCCACCCATCAGCCGTTCCATCTGGGGGTCGCTGGCTTGGCCGCCCTGCTCAGCGGGTTGCCGGATATCGATCTGCTATGGGGCTGGTGGCACCAGCGGCGGGCTCATCGCGCGGGCCACAACCCCCATCACACCCTCTGGACCCATACGCCACTGTTCTGGGCGATCTGGGGTGCTCTGCTGGCGTGGGGGTTCCATCTGCCGGTGGGGCTGGTGGTTGGGCTGGCGCTGTTGCACCTGGCGTTAGACAGCGTGGGAACCGATGATGGGATCATGTGGCTTTGGCCCTGGCGGCGCCGTCAATACGTCCTGTTGCCTCGGGACCTCCATCGAACCGGCGCTCGGGGGATCGCGTTCTACCGACGGTATTACCGACAGCCCATGCTCCTGGCGATCGAGCTCTTCCTCCTCACCGCCGCTCTGGTGATCATTGGCTGGGAGGTCATTGGGTAGGGTTCGCTCATTGAAATTCTCTCTGGGAGGGATAGGTCTCCATGGCGCCGAGAAGCGACTGGATCTGGTGGAACGGGCGGCTGGTGCCCTGGGATCAGGCGACGGTCCATGTAACGGCCCATGCGCTCCACTACGGGACCAGTGTGTTCGAGGGGATCCGGGCCTATGAGACCCCCCAGGGGGCGGCGGTCTTCCGCCTGCGCCCGCACTTGGCCCGCCTCCTCTTCTCCGCCCGGCTCCTGCGCTTCAATGTTCCCTATACAGAGGACCAACTGGCGCAGGCGGTGGTGGAAACGGTGCGGGCGAACGGGCACGCCTCCTGCTACATCCGCCCGTTGATCTTCCGGGGGGTCGGCGGCCTGGCCGTCGACGGCCGCTCCTGTCCGGTGGAAGTGGTGATCATCACCTTCGAATGGGGACGGTATCTGGGGCAGGAGGCCTTGGAGAAGGGGGTGGACGTCATCGTCTCGTCGTGGCGCCGGATGGCCCCGGATACCTTCCCAGCCCTGGGGAAGATCGGGGGGCAATATGTCAACTCCCAGTTCGCGGCGATGGAGGCCCACGACCTGGGGTACGCGGAAGCGATTATGCTGGATGCTTACGGGTATGTGGCGGAGGGAAGTGGGGAGAACCTGTTCCTGGTCAAGGACGGCGTGCTGTATACACCGCCCTTGCACAACTCCATCCTGCTTGGGGTGACCCGGGACGCGGTGCTGGCCCTGGCCCGGGAGCAAGGGATCGAGGTGCGGGAACAGCCGATCCCGCGGGAATGGCTCTACGCGGCGGATGAGATCTTCATGACCGGGACGGCAGCGGAGATCACCCCGGTGCGCTCCGTGGATCGCATCCCGGTCGGATGCGGGCAGCCCGGCCCGATCACCCGCCGGCTTCAGGAGCGTTTCTTCGCCATCGTGACCGGCCAGGCGCCGGACGTTTACGGGTGGTTGACACCGGTCCAGTGAGGCGCCCTCAGGCGAGCGTGGGAGCGAGCCGTCCATGCGGCACGCTGTTCACGGAAATTCCACAAATCGCAAGATCGTCGCTATGAATCGAATTAGGAGTTGCGCAGTTCGGAGCCCACGAGAAGAGGTGGGGCGGCTCTGCCCCCAAAGCCCCCCGGAGAAACCAACTGCGTAACTCTGCGAATGATGGATTCATTGATCAGGGGATTATCGGGAGGCGGAAATGGAGCGTTATGATCCACAGGTGATCGAGCCGAAATGGCAGCAGCGCTGGGAGGAAACAGGGATTTATCGAGCGGTCCGGGACCCGAGCCGGCCCAAGTTCTACTTCTTGACGATGTTCCCTTACCCATCGGGCGACCTGCACATGGGGCACTGGTTCGCCATGGCCCCCAGCGACGCCGTGGCCACTACCTGCGCATGAAGGGCCACAATGTCCTCTTCCCTATCGGTTTCGACGCCTTCGGGCTGCCGGCGGAGAACGCGGCCATCAAACATAACACCCATCCCAAGACCTGGACCTACGCCAACATCGAGCGGATGCGCCGGCA
>NZ_JBHOQJ010000095.1:0-28561 GCF_042408365.1 Thermoflexus sp. | reverse complement strand
CGCCTGCGGCGCCCGGCTCCGCCCTAAAAATGTTTTTATCCCTTATCCCCCTTCCCCAGGGCCCTTTGGGCCGTGGGGAGGGGATAAAGGGGGTGGGTCGCCTCCCCTCGCGGGCCCCGAACTGCGTAACTCCTAATCCCTAAAAGTGAACGAAGCAGTACGCTCTCTTTACAAAGGGATCGCTTACTCCGGGTGCGCGAGGGACCATGCGTGGACCCAATCCACCAGACGGGCTACCGCGTCGGGTGGGGTCTCCGGGAGGAGGCCGTGGCCGGTGTTGAAAATATGGCCGGGCCGGCCCCCGGCCTGACGGAGGACTCGGGCAGCGTGCTCGACCACGACTTCGAAAGGGGCCAGCAGCACCGCCGGATCCAGATTCCCCTGGATGGCCACCGAATCCCCTAAGCGGGACCACGCCGTGTCCAGAGGTACCCGCCAATCCACTCCGATCACCGTCCCCCCCGCCTCGGCCAATTCCTCCAGCAGGGCCGCCGTCCCCACCCCGAACAGGATCACAGGGATCCCCAGCGGCTGCAGGGTTTCCGTGAGGCGCCGCAGATAGGGCCGCACAAACGTCCGGTAATCCAAGGGGTTCAGCACCCCAATCCAGCTTTCGAAGATCTGCAGGGCATGCACCCCTGCGGCGACCTGAGCCCGGGCATAGCGGCTCAGGCTCTCCGTCAGGACCTCCATTAGGGCATGCCAGGTCCCCGGCTCGCTGAACATCAGGGCGCGGACCCGAGCGAAGTCCCGGGAGGCCCGCCCTTCCACCAGATAGCAGGCCATCGTGAACGGCCCCCCCACGAACCCGATCAGCGGCACGCGGAGCTCCGCCCGCAAGATGCGGATGGCCTCCAGCACGAAGGGAAGGTCCGTCTCTGGCTCCAAAGGTCGCAGGCGGCGGACATCCGCAGTCCGTCGGACAGGGGATTCAACCACCGGTCCGGCCCCTTCCTCCAACGCGAGGGACACTCCCATCCCTAGGAGGGGAAGGCTGAGATCGGAGAACAAGATGGCCGCGTCCACCTCGAAGCGGCGGAGCGGCATCCGGGTGATCTCCACTGCCAGCTGAGGCTGTCGGCAGAGCTCTAAGAAGGCATAGCGCTCCCGCAGCGCTCGATATTCCGGAAGGTATCGGCCTGCCTGGCGCATGAACCAGACGGGGGTGGCATCCACCGGCTCTCGACGGCAGGCCCGCAGGAACCGGTCGTTAAACGCCGCCACGGTCCACCTCCCGGAACGCCGCCCGAGCCGCCCGGATCGTCCGTTCGATATGGGCCTCCGTATGGGCGGCGGAGACGAACCACGCCTCCAGCGGGGAGGGAGGGAGATAGATCCCGCGCCGGAGCATGGCATGGAAGAACCGGGCGTAGCGGGCGCGATCGGTGGATGCGGCGGTGGCATAGTCGACCACCTCCCGCTCGGTGAAGAACACGCTGAGCATGGAGCCCACCCGGTGGATCCGAACTGGAACGCCCGCCCGCTCCGCCGCGTCCTGCAGGCCCTCGGCGAGGTGGGCGGACCGTTCCTCCAGCTGTTGATAGAGGGCGGGGGTGAGCTGCTCGAGGGTCGCCCGCCCGGCGATCATGGAGAGCGGGTTGCCCGACAGGGTCCCGGCCTGATACACCGGCCCTAAGGGCGCCACCAGGTCCATCAGCTCCCGTCGGCCCCCATAGGCCCCGATAGGGAGCCCGCCCCCGATGATCTTCCCCAGGCAGGTCAAATCCGGCTCTACGCCATAGAGGGCCTGCGCGCCGCCCGGGGCGACCCGGAAGCCGGTGATCACCTCATCGAAGATCAGCAACGCCCCGTGCTGGCGGGTGAGGGCCCGCAGCCCTTCCAGGAAGCCCGGCGCCGGCGGCACCACCCCCATATTCCCTGCCACTGGCTCCACGATCACCGCGGCGATCTGCTGGGGGAACTGCTCAAAAAGGGCGGCGACGGCCTCCAAGTTGTTGTAGGGCGCCACCAAGGTGTGCTGGACCCACGCCTCGGGCACCCCGGCGCTGTCCGGAAGCCCGAACGTCGCCACCCCGGATCCCGCCCGGGCGAGGAGGAAATCCGCGTGGCCGTGGTAGCCGCCCTCGAACTTAACGATCCGGGCGCGCCCCGTGGCCGCCCGGGCCACCCGCAGCGCGCTCATCGTCGCTTCCGTCCCCGAGTTCACAAATCGAATTTTTTCGATGGAAGGGAAGGCCTCACGGATGCGCCGGGCCAGGTCGATCTCCGCTTCGATGGGGGCGCCGTAGCTGGTGCCCCGACGGATCGCCTCGCGGAGGGCGCGGACGACCGCCGGGTGGGCGTGGCCCAAGATCAAAGCGCCCCACGAGCCCACGTAGTCAATGTAGCGGTTGCCATCGACATCCTCCAGGATCGCCCCGCGGCCTCGGGCGATGAACCGAGGCGTCCCTCCGACCGCGCGGAAGGCACGCACCGGGCTGGAGACGCCTCCCGGCATGAGTTCCTGGGCCATGGCATAAAGCTGTTCGGATCGTTCTGTCCGCACGGGATCGCTCCTCCCAAGTCGGATGGCTGAGGCATGGATGGCTTTTTTATCCCGCATAAACGTCGGCGGTCGCCGGTTCCGGCTGATACGGGCACAGCGGATCGCTCTCCAGCGGGTCCTGGGTGTAGGCGTAGGCCCGGGCGCGGGAACCGCCGCACACCGCGCGGAACGGACAGCGCCCGCACTTGCCCTTCAGGGCGTTCGGATCCCGCAGGGCCTGAAACACCGGATGGTTCCGGTAGATCGTCACGGGATCCTCATACCGCACATTCCCTAACGCGAGGGGCAGAAAGCCGGCGGGATAGATCTCCCCGATATGAGAGATGAACATAATCCCGTTGCCATCCCGTACCCCGAACCCTCGTCGCGCCGATGGAGGCGCGCGCCGGCCCTCCCGCTGCAGAACCACCCGCCGGTAGTGATGAGCCTCCGTCGTTTTGATCTCAAAGGGAACCTGGGGAGCTAAATCGATCAACCAGTGCATCAGCTGCTCGCTCTCCTCCGGCGAGATCTCCCGCAGGAGCCGCCCGCGGCCGGTGGGGATCAGGAAGAAAAGGCTCCACCGGCGCGCCCCCAGGGCGGCCACCCGCTCGGCGATCGCCGGCAGATCCGACAGGGTCTCAGCACAAACCAGCGTGTTGATCTGAAGGGGAAGGCCAACCGCGGCCGCCCATCGGGCCGCCCGCACCGTCTGATCGAAACTCCCGGGGACACCGCGCAGCCCGTCGTGGCGCGCCGCATCGGAGCCGTCGAGGCTCAGGGCCAGCATCCAGATCCCTGCTTCCTTCAACCGAGCGATCACCGCCTCCGTCAGCGCATAGGTGCCGCTGGGGGTGAGGGCCACGGTGAACCCCAGACTCCGGGCGTGAGCGATGAGGTCGAACAAATCGGGACGTTTCAGCGGATCGCCGCCGGTGAGGACCAGATGGGGCATGGGATCCCCAAAGGCGGTCAAGCGTTCCAAGAGCGCGAAGCCCTCCGCGGTCGAGAGCTCCCGCGGGTCGCGCCAGGGGATCGCCTCCGCGCGACAGTGCCGGCAGGCGAGATCGCACGCCCGCGTCAGCTCCCAGTAAATCAACAGCGGCCGCTCATCGTAGCGCATCTCCGCCTCCCTAAACGATCAAACTTTCCGCCCAGCGGGCGTCCTACTCAACCCAGGAGCGCCAACATCTCCTCCGGCGTCCGATGGATCGCCGTGAAGATCGGCGTGTCCCGCAAGGTATATCGACGCACCTCCGTGCTGCGCAGGGCCTGAACTAAATCGGAGAACAGAACCAGGTCCTCGGTCTCATACACCACCACCCACTCCTGATCCTGCAGGCCGAAGGAATAAAGCAGCCATTGCCGGATCGACGGATACTGTTTTCCAACCCGGATGTGCTCGTTCATCATCCCCTGGCGGGCCTCTTTGCTCATCAGGAACCAGTCTGTGGTTTTCACGAAGGGGTAAAGGATCAGATACGGCTTACGGTCTCCCTCGAAGGGATCGACCTCTTGAGGGGAACGCCCGGAGGCATAGATGGAGGGGCGGGTGAAGCCCCAGAGGGCGAGGACGGGCAGAAACAACGTCCGGCAATCGTTGACGGCCCGGGCGAACCGCTCGAAGAAGCGGGCAGGGATGCCCGCCTCCTCCACTGGCTCCGCGCTCCAGATCAGCAGATCCGCATCGACATGGCTGGGGAAAACCTGATAGAGATGAACCCGCGCCGCGACGCTCCCCAGCCGCTCCCACCAGGCCGCCACCTGGTCCCGCCGCTGAGCCGCCGACAGCGCCCAAAAGGCCTCGCTCAAGCGGAAGAAGGCGAAATGCCCCAAAACCGTTTGTCCCATCGCCGCGCTTACCTCCATGGGTTTTAGAAGTATGGAAGGAAGCCTCAGGCGCGCTGAATGGATCGCAAGCCCAAGGGATCAACCTCTAGTTGGAAAGGGAGAGGCGGAGGACTCAACCCCGCAGCCAGCGCGCGACCTCCTTCGCGAAGTAAGTGATGATGAGATCCGCCCCCGCCCGCTTGATCGCCGTGAGGATCTCCATCACCGCCCGCGCCTCGTCCAGCCATCCCAACTGCGCCGCCGCCTTCACCATGCTGTATTCCCCGCTCACATTGTAGGCCGCGATCGGATGGTCAAACCGCTCCCGGGCCCGGCGGATCACATCCAAATAGGCTAAGGCGGGCTTGACCATCACGATGTCCGCCCCCTGGGCGATGTCCCGCTCGATCTCCCGCAAGGCCTCCCGAGCGTTCGGGGGATCCATCTGATAACTGCGGCGGTCGCCGAAGCGCGGGGCGGAATCCGCCGCCTCCCGGAACGGCCCGTAGAAGGCGGAGGCGAACTTGGCCGAGTAGGCCATGATCCCGACGTGGGAGAAACCCGCTCCATCGAGGGCTTCCCGGATCGCCCGCACCTGGCCGTCCATCATGGCGCTGGGGGCGACCAAGTCCGCGCCGGCCGCCGCATGGGCCAATGCCATTCGGGACAGGACGGGCAAGGTAGCGTCGTTGTCCACCTCCCCATCCCGCACGATGCCGCAATGCCCGTGATCGGTGTAGGCGCACACGCACACATCCGTGATCACCACTAGCTCTGGCGCGATGGCCTTGATCCGTCGGATCGCCTGGGGAACGACGCCGGCCTCCTCGTAGGCCTCGCGGGCCTCCGGATCCTTCCGCGCGGCCAGCCCGAAGAGCAAGACCGCCCGGATTCCCAGGCGGACGACCTCCTCAATCTCTGCGTCTAGGCGGTCGACGGTGAACCGAAACTGGCCTGGCATGGAAGGGATAGGCTCCTGAAAGTTCTGACCGGGCCGCACAAACAGCGGGTAGATGAGATCCTCCGGGGCCAGGCGGGTTTCCCGAACCAGCGCCCGCAGCCCCTCCGTGCGACGCAAGCGCCGCAAGCGATCCGTTGGCTCCACAACGGTCCGCGTGAGAACTTCTGCCATCTCTCACCTCCCAGGGGGATCTTGGAAACTTCCCGCCATCAGGATCCTTTGAGTCAGAGGACGTCCACAATGGTCCTCCCTCGAAAACCCCAAGGGACCACAACCCTGAGGAAGATCATCGCGGCTCAAGCCCCGAGGGGCTTATTCCATCACGGCCCTCCCCTCGGTGGGCCACGGAACCGCCGCCCCAAGCCCTATTCCCTTTTCCAGCTCTCGATCAGCGCTTGGATGAGGCCCTCCTGGTTGTGTTCTCGGGCGACCGCCACAACCGGGAAGCCGAGGGCCATGGCTTCCGATGCGGTCACCGGCCCGATGCACACCGCGGGGAGGTCGGCCGGCTGAACCGCTTCCCCAAGTTGCTCGAGGAGCCCGGCCAGGGCGCGGGCGGTCGAGGGGCTGGTCAGGGCGACCCGATGCGGCCGGGGCTGCAGCGCCGCCCGCAGGGCCTCCGGATCTCCCCCCATCCGCACCTGGTAAGCCGTTACCTCCACGACCTCCGCCCCGCGGGCCCGCAGGCGCTCCGCCAGGGCCCGGCGGGCGATATCCGCCCGGGGGAGCAGGATGCGACGGCCCGCCACATCCCCCAGCTCCTCGGCGATCGCTTCCGAGAGGTAGACCGTAGGAAGGAAATCGACCCACAGTCCATATCCGTGAAGGGCCCGGGCCGTCGCCGGGCCGATCGCCCCGATGCGGACCCGGGCCAGATTCGGAGGGGAACCGCCCGCCGCCTGCAAGCAGGCCATGAAGGCGTGCACCCCGTTCGCGCTGGTGAAGAGGATCCAGTCGAAGGTGGAAGCTTGGCGAACCGCCTCCTCCAATGGTTGGGGATCCGGTGGCGGTTGGATCTCAATCACCGGCAACAGGAGCGGGATCGCCCCCAGGGATCGAAGTCGATCCGCCAGCTCCTCCGCCGCTCGACGCGGGCGGGTGATCAGGACGCGACAACCCTCCAGGAGCAGGCCGCTCATTCCCCGTCCTCCTTGAAGGGTCCTGCCGCCCTCATCCGCTCCGCCAGGGTCTCGCCCAGGGCCTCCGCCATCTCCGGGGGACCCTCGATCCGGTCCCGGATCATCCACGTGCCATCCAACGCTGCGATCCGTCCTTCCAGCACAAGGCGCCCTTCCTCCAGCGACCCGTAAGCAGCAATCGGAACCCGGCAGCCGCCTCCCAGCGCCCGCAGGAAAGCCCGCTCCGCCTTCACCGCCCACCAGGTCGGGGGATGGTTCAGCCGTTCCGCCAGCGCGCGCGTCGCCTCATCTTCCTCCCGGATCTCCACCGCGATGGCCCCCTGCCCAGGGGCGGGAAGGATCTGCTCCAGCGAGAAAACCTCCGTTGCTTCAGCCATCCGTCCCAAGCGGATCAGCCCCCCCGCCGCCAACACGATGGCCTCATAACGCCCTTCCCGCAGCCGTCGCAACCGGGTGTCCACATTGCCCACCAGGGGGAGGTAAACCAGATCCGATCGCAACGCCCGCAGCTGCGCCGTCCGACGGGGGCTTCCGGTTCCCACTCGAGCGCCGGGAGGCAAGGTCGCCCAGGTCCATCCGTTCCGGGCGATCAACACGTCGCGGGGATCCTCCCGCTCCAGGACCGCGGCCAGCAGCAGGCCCGGGGCCGGATCCGTCGGGAGGTCCTTCAAACTGTGAACCGCCAGGTCGATTTCCCCTTTTAAGAGAGCGTGCTGGAGCTCCTTTACGAAAGCCCCGCGTACCTCCCGCTGCCCGCGATCACCGCTGGTGCGAATGATCACGACCTCCGTGGGAAGCGTTGGATCCCGGGCCTGCAACCGGCGGATCACCTGATCCGCCTGGGCCAGGGCCAAGGCGCTGCCACGGGTCCCAATCCGCAGAGGGCGCTTCATGCTGTGCTCCTGCCATTGCCGAGGTCTTCCGTCCCCTCCTCCAACCCCCACAACATCCGAAACCATTGGACCGCCTGGGGATCGCTGGCCATCTGCTTCAAGCCGACGATGGGCGAATGGAGTAGTTTCTGGATCAGACGGTGGGCGAACTGTTCAATCCGCGCCTGCTGGGCGGGGGTCAGCTCCCCCAGTTTCGGCCAGAGCCACTCCAATTCCTGTTCCCGGAGCGCATCCACCCGCCGCTGCAGTTGGGCAATCAACCGTCCAACCTGGTGCCCCCACCACCATTGCTCCCATTCCTGCACCGCCTCTTCCACCATCCGCTCCGCTCGAGCGATGGCCGCGGCGATCCGCTTTTGATATTGAGCGCTCAAAGCCTTCAGATCCTCCAAGCGGATCTGATGGATCCCCGGGGGTAGGGCCTCATCGGGCTCCACGTTGGGCGGTGCTCCTAGGTCCACCAGCCAAAGAGGAGCACCGGCACGGATCGCCGCAATGGTGTGCAAATCCGAGACGGAGAGAACAGGCTGGGGGGACGATAGGGCCATAAAGGCTACATCGACCTGAACCAGGCTGGATACCAGATCCGTTAGCGTCCCCGCCTCTCCACCGACCTGATCGGCCAGGGCGCGGGCTCGCTCCAGCGTCCGGCTGAGCACCCGGATTTGGACCGGCTGGTATCGGAGGAGCGCATGCGCGATCTGGGTGCCCACCATGCCTGCCCCAGCGATCAGGATCTTTCTTCCCTGCAATGGGACCTGATGATGTGCCTCCTGAACCGCCAGGACAGCCAACGATAAGGGATGACGGCCGAGATCGGTCTGGGCGCGAACGGCCCGGCCCAAGGCCAGGGCGCGTTCGAACAGCGGGCCCAGGGTCGGCCCGACCGTTCCCACCTCCCGCGCGATCGCCAGGGCATCACGGACCTGACCGAGGATCTCCGCTTCTCCTACAGCGGTGGAGTCCAGACCGGCCGCGACCCGGAAGAGGTGCACAGCGGCAGCCCGATGGATCCATATGGCCGGGGATCGATCGGCGATGGATCGGCGCAGGAAGGCCACGGCTTCCCTCAGGGGACCCACCCCATAGACCTCCAACCGCTCACAGGTGCTCAGCACCACAATTTCGCTCATCCCCAGGGCCCGAAAGGTCAGCACCCGCTCCCGCACTCCCTCCGGCGGAAGCCCCAGCCATGCCGCCAGGCCCTCCAAACCCTCCCGCCGATGAAAGCCTACCCCAAACGGGACGGATCCCTCCACCTCTCCGGACCTCCCAAATCCTCGTGCCCAGGTAGCGGGGCAGATTCTACATTAATCTTAAATCACATGTCAAGTTTTGTTAACAATTTTTGGATTTTCTGGTTCGGTTTGCGCGCCTGTGCTCAGGAATCCGGGGGCTTTTGGGGTGGGGCGCTTCCCCACACCGTGCGGCCTTTGAATACTGGACCCTGGGAGCTCACCGCCATTGAAAGGGGTGATTCCGACCTTCGCTGAACAAAAAAGAATTTGTCCTTCCTCGGACTTAAGCTATAATTCCTTAAAATAAGTGCATCCCTCATAAGAAACCCAAATCTTCCACCTCGGATGGAGGAAGGAGGATACCCAATGGAGCTGGCCCACCGGATCCGCCTGGCGCGCGGTCAGGAGCCGGCCGATTTGCTCCTCAAGGGAGGACGCCTGATCAACGTGTTTACCGGGGATATTTATGAGGCCGACATCGCCATTCACGGCTCGTTCATTGTGGGCATCGGGGAGGGCTACACGGCCCGGGAGGTCATCGATCTCAAAGGGCGCTTTGTGGCCCCTGGGTTCATCGACGCCCACGTCCACATCGAAAGCAGTATGGTCCCCCCACCTGAATTCGCCCGCGTAGTTGTCCCCCACGGCACCACCACGGTGATCATCGATCCCCACGAAATCGCCAACGTCTTGGGCTTAGATGGCATCCGCTACATGCTGAACGCCGCCAAATACAATCCCTTGAGCATTTTCGTGATGCTTCCCTCATGCGTCCCGGCTTCCCCGATGGAGACCGCCGGGGCCGCGCTTTACTGGTATGATCTGCAGCCGCTCCTCTCCAGCCCCTGGGTGCTGGGGCTGGCGGAGATGATGAATTACCCGGGCGTGATCAACGGCGATCCCGCTGTGCTGGACAAACTCCGGGCCTTCGCCCATGTGGTCCGGGACGGCCACGCGCCCCAGCTGACCGGCCGAGATCTGGTGGCCTATGTGGCAGCGGGGATCACCTCGGACCATGAGTGCACCACTGCGGAAGAGGCACGGGAGAAAGCCCGGCTGGGGATGTATGTCTTCGTCCGGGAATCCTCGGTGGCCCGCAACCTCGCGGATCTCCTCCCCGCGATCACCCCGGCGAACAGCCGGCGCTTCTGTTTCTGCACCGATGATCGTCACCCGGCTGATCTGCTGGATGAAGGTCACATCGACTTCCTGATCCGAAAAGCGGTGCGCCTGGGCCTGGATCCTGTCATCGCCATCCAGATGGCCACGTTGAACCCGGCGGAGCACTTCCGACTTCACGATCGAGGTGCTATTGCCCCGGGCCGCGTGGCCGATTTGGTGGTGTTCTCCGACCTCTACGACCTCCGCCCGGAGCTGGTTTTCCGGTATGGGGCTCTGGTGGCGGAAAACGGGCGCCCGCTATGGGAGCCGGTCGATCGCAAGGTAGCCCTGCGCAGCACCATGAACATCGCCTGGAACGCGGTCCAGTTCCGGATCCCCGCTCAAGGCCGACGGATCCATGTGATCGGGGTGATCCCGGACCAGCTGATCACTCCTCACCGGATTGAGGAGGCGCGGATCCTCGATGGCGAAGCGGTGGCCGACCCGGCGCGGGACCTGCTGAAGATCGCGGTCATCGAGCGCCACCGCGCCACCGGGCAGATCGGGCTGGGATTTGTGAAGGGAATCGGATTGCGACGCGGGGCGTTGGCCTCCTCGGTCGCCCACGATCACCATAATGTCGTGGTGGTCGGGGCCGACGATCGCTCGATGATGACTGCCGTTCGGGCGGTGGCGGAGGCTGGAGGCGGCATCGCCGTGGCGGACGGCGAACAGGTACTGGCCCGGGTCCCATTGCCCATCGCCGGGCTCATGTCGGATCAACCCATCGAGACGGTGCGGAAGCAAATGGATGAGGTACTGCAGGCAACGCGGGCCTTAGGGAGCGAGCTCCCCAACCCCCCGATGACCCTGAGCTTTCTGGCCCTCGAGGTGATCCCGGAGCTGAAGATCACGGACCTGGGCCTGGTGGATGTCAACCGGTTTGAGCTGATCCCGCTGTTTGTGAAGGAATGATCGAGGCCCTTGAGGGCCGGCAGGAGGTCTTGCCTTCAGCCGAGCGTGTGGGGCCTCCTGCCATTGTCTCACCCTGTCGTCCGCAGGCCGGCAGCGACCCCCTGGATCGTCAGCCACAAGGCTTCGCGCAAGTCGTCCGCCTCGGGCTGCTCGCGCCAACGGCGGAGCAGCAGGATCTGAATGAAGTTCAGCGGATCCACATAGGGGTTTCGCACCTGGATCGAGCGCTTCAGCCATGGAATGTCCTCCAAGAGATCCGGCAAGCCAGTGATGCGCAAGATAGCCCGCCGGGTGCGGTAGTATTCCTGCTCGATACGGGACCAGACGGCCTGGCGAGCTTGCGGATCGGGAACGAGCTCCGCATAGGCTCGAGCGATCCCGAGATCCGTTTTCGCCAGGGCCAAGGCGGCGTCCGCCAGCACCACCCGGAAGAACGGCCAACGGCGGTGCATTTCCTCCAGGCGTTGCCATGCAGCTGCCCCTTCCATCTGCACAAAGGCCTCCACGCCGGCCCCAAGCCCGAACCAGCCCGGGAGCAGGTGGCGGCTCTGGGTCCAGGCGAACACCCAGGGGATCGCCCGAAGGTCCTCCAGCCGTTGCTCCAGCCGCCGGCGGGCCGGCCGGGAGGCGATGGGGAATTCCTCAATCCCGTCGATGGGCGTCGCGTGCTGGAAGTAGGTGAGGAAGCCCGGGGCCTCTAACAGCTCGCGGTAGGCCCGATAGGCCACCTCGCTCATCCGGTCCATCGCCTCCACCCAAGCCGCCTCCGGCTCCGGGGAAGGGAGCATCGAGACCAGCAACGTCGCCCACAAGATCTGTTCCAGGTGACGATAGGCGATATGGGGATCATCGTACCGCTCCGCCAGAACTTCCCCCTGCTCGGTCATCCGTAGGCGTCCCCTCACGGCGTCCGGGGGGAGCCCAAGGATGCTTCGGGCTGCGGGGCCGCCGCCCCGTCCCAGCGCTCCGCCACGGCCGTGGAAGAAGGTCAGGGCGATCCCTTGAGCGCGGGCCACCCGCACCATCTCCGCCTGTGCCCGATAGAGGGCCCACACGGCCGCTAGATACCCCCCATCCTTGGTGGTGTCGGAGTAGCCGATCATCACCATCTGGTGGTTCCCCTGGCGACCGAGGTGCTCCCGATATAGAGGAAGCTGGAACATCTGCTCCAGGATCTGGGGCGCTTCCCGTAGAGTGGCGATGGTCTCGAACAGCGGGGCCACCTGAAAGGATGGCGGAGGGGACGAAAGGCTGTTCGCACCCGCCATCAGCCAGAGGACGGCCAGCGGGTCCGCTGGGCTGCGCGTCATGCTGATGATATACGGCCCCAGCGCCTCAGGGCCATAGGCCTCCGCGGCCCGATAGAGCAAGCGGAACACCGCCAGGGTCTCCGCCGTCTCCGGCGAGGGGACCGCTTGGGCGACAAGCGCCGCCGCCCGAGGGAAGGTCTCGGTCAATCGGGCGATCCGCTCCTCCTCGGAAAGCTCCAGATAGTTCTCGATCCCGGCCCCTCGAAGCAGCTCCGCAATGGCTTCTGCATGGCGCCGCGCCTCCTGGCGCACATCCAGTCGAGCGATGTGGAATCCGAACACCTGGGCCTGGATCCACCAATCCCACAGGAGACCCTCTGCAATGCGAGCGCCGCGCCTATGCGCCAGGCTCCCCCGCATGCGCTCCAGATCCGCTACCAGCTCCCCGGCGCAGCGGTAAGCCCCATCGGGGGGCGGGCCCGCCAAGGGATCCCATGCCATGGTCTGCTCCAAACGCCAGGCGATCACGCCGATCCACCGCCGATAGGCCTCATAGGGGGAGAGGCGGGAGAGGCGCTCCCGCAGGGCAGGCCATCGGGATTCCGCCTCCGCCAGGGCTTGGGCCAGGTCCGGGGAGATCGGGGCCTGGCGGGTGGACACCCCCAGGGCGATGAAGAGATCTCGGGCCTGTTGGAGGTGGAGGGCGAGGGCGGTTTGGCGATGGCGGCGCAGCGTTTGCGCGGTCACCTCCGCCGTCACTCGGGGGTTGCCATCCCGATCCCCACCGATCCAGGACCCGAAACGTAGGAAAATCGGAAGCGCATCCCCGAGCTCTGGATAAGCCGCCCGCAATGCCTCCTGGACATCCCGATACAGTCGGGGGGTCAGCCCCCACAGCGTGCGAACAAAGAAGGAAAGGCCGTTCTCCACCTCGTCCATCACGGAGGGACGCTGCACCCGGGTGAGATCGGTCTGCCAGAGGGTGGTAAGCTCCGCCCGCAATCGGCGGAGCAACTCCTCCCGCTCCCGAGGGAGCCGATCCGGCTCATCCAAAGCGGCCAGGATGGCGCGGACCCGGCCCAAGATCCCTCGGACCGTCCTCCGCTTGGCCTCCGTGGGGTGGGCGGTGAACACCGGCTCAATGGAAAGCCCCTCCAGGAGCTCGCGCACCACCTGGGAGGGGATCCCCGCCGCCCGAAGCCGCTGGAATGCCTCCGCGATGGATTCCGGGCGGGGCTGGGGATGGGCGGCCTGCTCCCGCGCCCGCAACACCCGCACCCGATGGCGGTCCTCCGCCAAATTCGCTAAATCGAAGAAGATCGTGAAGGCGCGGGCGATCATCCGCAGAGCGGGAAGCTCCAATCCCTCCAACAGCGCCCGCAGGGTACCTTCCGCTCCCTCATCACCCGTCCGGCGGGCACGGGCGAGCTGCCGAACCTGCTCCTCGAGCTCAAAACCCTCCAGCCCGGCCTGCTCCTGAATGACCTCGCCGAGCAGATCCCCTAAAAGGTGAATGTCCCGTCGGAGCGGCTGATCGCTCACCATCATACGTCGGACCCTTCCAGTGAAATCTCGCCAAGCTTTAGGAGTTATGTTGATTCTATCGAAGCCACGAATTTGGGGGAAGAGAGTTCAAGAGCTATGGACCGCACCCTTCCCATATCGTTGCCGGAACGCGATTATGGCCATTACAATGGGCGTGTCTCAAGCTTCTCTTCCTGGAGGGAGGAGGCTGCTGCAGGTGGCTTCCCCATTCCCCACCTCAATTTTCCCCCCTTCACCTATGGCCCAAAGGCCACGGGGAGGAAAGGGGAGGGATGGATGACCATGGATCCCAAGGATCAAGTGCGGGATTTCTTTTCCCAGCACGCCCACAGCTATACCATCAGCCCCTCGCACCGGGCGGGCCGGGACCTGGAGCAGCTGGTGGCGTTGCTGGCGCCCACGGGCGTGGAGCGGCTGCTGGACGTGGCCACGGGCACCGGCCACACCGCCCTGGCGCTGGCGCCCCAAGTACGGGAGGTGATCGGGTTGGATCTCACCCTGGCCATGGGGAAGGAATTCGCCGGCCTGGCACAGGAGCGGGGCTTCCCACACGCCCGCTTTGTGGTCGGAGATGTAGAGGCCATGCCGTTCCCGGAGGCCCGCTTTGAGTTGGTCACGTGCCGGCGGGCGGCCCACCATTTCCCCAACCCAGCCCGGGCCTTGGCCGAGATGGCCCGGGTTCTGAGCGCCGGGGGCCGGCTGGGCTTGGTGGACATGGTGGCACCCGAGGACCCGGCCAGCGCCCAGTTCTTCAATCAACTGGAGCGCGCGCGAGACGCCTCTCACCAACGGGCCTTGTCGGCCAGCGAGTGGCTGGCCCTGGTGGAGGCCAGCGGGCTCCAGGTCCGCGTCTGGGAGGTGATGGAGGAACAGTATCCCTGGTCCCAATGGCTCTACCCTGTCCCCGTGGATACCCCCGCCGCCGCTCGGGCCTTCGCCCTGGCTCGGGCGGCAGGGCCGGAGCTGACCGACGTGGTCCTCACGACCGCTCAGGGGGACCTGATCATCCGCAAGCGCCGAATCATCTTGGTGGCAGATAAGGTCTGAGCGCGATGGCAGAAGGAGATATGGGGCACCCATAAGGGGGCCCCTATTGGAAACCAATGGCCGATTCCCCCACTTTCGATTACGATTAGTTCAGGACAACAACAGGCCGAACCCAACGCGAGGGCCGTGAGCGAGGCGCCGATGGGGATGCACTCTGCGCCGTCATCGCCAACCGATACCGCCCAGGTGGAGTGGATCCTGGGCAACCTGCGTTGGCTGCTCATCGTCGCAATGGCCTTGGCGGCAGCCCTCAACCCCGGTGCGTGGGAGGCGTCCGAGATCGCCTTCATCGCCCTTCTGCTCCTCACCGGCTTCTATAATTTCCTGGTCCTCCTCGCCCTGGTCTTCGTGCGCTCCCCACTTCCGCTCCCGGCGATCACCCTGGCCGGCGACACGTTGATCACCCTTTCCTTCATTGCCATTACTGGTGGCCTGAACAGCCCGTTGCTCTTCTTCGCTTTCCTTCCCATCCTCACGGCCGCGCTGCGCATCAATTGGTGGGCGGGGGAGCTGGTGACGTTCGGCCTGATCGGCGGCTTGATCCTATGGGAAGGAATCCAGAGAAAAGAGGGCATCGCTTTTACCTCGGCTTTGACCCAGGGGAGCGTGCTCGCGTTAGGCGCGCTGCTCGCTGGCATGATCGGCGATCGTTTGAAGCGGCAGATCCTACAGGAGCTTCACACACGGGAAGCGGCTCAACGGCGGTTGCTCACCCAAGCCCTCCAGCAGCTTCAAGGGATCTTCGAGCTGGCCACCGCGATGGGACAAATGCGGCGGGTCGAGGAGATCCTCCACGCCGCCTTAGAGGTCAGCGAAAACCTGTTCCGGGGCTCCGGGCACCCTGCCCCGCCCATGTTCATCGCGCTTCTGGATCCGGAGGGATTGCGCGTGGCCGCCGCTCGTCGCTTGCCGCCCCGGGATGAGCGAACCCGCCTGCCTGGCCTGGCAGGGGCGATCCGGGAGGCTCTGGAAAGCGGGGAGGCAACGGTATGTTCCCAACCCGCGCAGGATCCCGAGCTGGGACGGCTGGTCATCACCCGGATCGCTCAGGCCGCGATCGTCCTTCCCCTGGGGATCGGGCCCGAGCGTTATGGAGTCATGGTGATCGGAAGCCCGGATCCCCAGGCGTTTACCAGCGAACGGCGGGAGCTCCTCCGGATCATCGCCGTCCAGGCTTCCATTGCCCTGCAGAACGCACTACTATATCACACCTTGCAGCGGGAGAAAGAGCGCCTGGTCGAAGTGGAAGAGGAAGCCCGACGGCGGCTGGCTCGGGAGCTCCATGACGGCCCAACCCAGAGCGTGGCCGCCCTGGCGATACGGCTGAATTTCCTCCAAAAGCTGTTCCAACACCGTCCGGATCAGCTCCCAATCGAGCTGGAGAAAACCGAACAGATGGCCCGGCAGGCCGTCCAGGAGCTGCGCCAGTTCCTCTTCCGCTTACGACCGCTGATCCTGGAATCCCAGGGCCTGGTGGCCGCGCTTACCCATCTGGCGGAGCGGATTCAGGAAACCGAGCCCTTCGCAATCCATGCGGAGGTTGACCCAGCGGTCGATCAAGCGTTGGATCCTAACGCGAAGGGGCTGGTGTTCTCGATCATCGAGGAGGCTCTGAATAACGCGCGCAAACACGCTGAGCCGCAGAATGTATGGATCCGCGCACAAATCGAAGGGGATCAACTCATCGTGAGCGTGGAAGACGATGGGCATGGTTTCGATCCCCAGGCGGTGTGGGCAGATTACAGCCGCCGGGGCAGTATGGGGATGCTTCATATGATGGAGCGGGCCAAGCTGCTGCAAGGGGAGTTCCATATCGAATCCGCCCCGGGTCAGGGCACGCGCGTCCGGCTTCGGGTGCCGCTCCCTAGCGCCGCGCTGGACATAAAGCCTTCCGCTCAGGGAGAAGCACAATGAGCCGCTGGGCGCCCGCCTTCCTGCTCGGCCTCCTCACGCTCGCCGTGGAGATCGGCCTCCCGTGGCTTCAGCGTCGCGTTCCCCCAAAGGGAAGATTTCTTATCGAGGGAAGTGGGCCCTTTCTTTATGGCTTTCTCCCGCTCTGGGTCGCGCTGGAGCGGGGATGGCTGAGCTTGCGGGAAGTCGGGCTGATCGGTCCGCTCCGTCTGATCCCTGGGACGCTCCTGGGATGGTCAGCCGCCGATTGGGTTCGCGGCCTCGGATTGGCTGGGCTGTATGGAGGAATCACCTTGCTGGCCCTTTGGGGCTTGCGTCTCTGGAAGCCACAGTCCCTCCGATGGATCGCGGGAATGGAGCATGGCTTCCAGGCGCTGGCCCGGGAGGGGCTGCTTGCACTGTGGCGGGGGATCCTTGCCGCAGCAGCCTTTCCCCAGGATCCGCTTCCGGCGGCCTGGGGGGCCTTCGGGCTCTGGTGGGGCGCCGAATGGGGGATCCGGGCGCGTTGGGGAGGCCGGCCAACGCCGGCGCTCTGGGGGAGCACGCTGGCCGCTACCGCGCTCTTCGGGCTCACCGGCAACCTCTGGCTCAGCGCGACGGTTCACGCCCTGATCGCTGGGTTCATGGTCGGGTTGGAGTCCCCTGCTGCGTCTTCAGAATACCCACTGTCCCGGACAGCGAGGACACCCCATAGCTGCCACCAGTCATCCCAGACCGACCACTCCTGAAGGCGCAGCCCTGCCTCTTGCGCCAGGGTGCGGAGATGCTCTCCAGGCTGGGCTGCATCCGGACGCACGGCCCAGCGGAAGAGGATCCGAAGCGCCCAGATCCAGGGAGCACGCCCGGACGGCCAGGCCCCCCATAAGACGACGAAGCGGCCTCCGGGGCGCAGCACCCGAGCGGCCTCCCGCCAAGTCGCCGGCTCCAGGATGAAGGGGGCCGGAAACGTGATCACCACGGTGTCGAAGGATCGGCTGCGGAACGGGAGCGCCTGGGCCTGACCCCGCACCAGCGGAACCGAGCGGCCCACCCTCCGATGGGCCCGGCGCACCATCGCGGGGGAGCGGTCGATCCCCACCGGACGAAGGCCGCGGCGCGCCATCGCGGTTAGGAGATGCCCCGGGCCGAACCCGATCTCCAGCACTTGTTCCCCATGGATGTGGTCCAGTGCCCGGGTCACCCAATGCACCCATCGCCCTGCAGAAACCAGAGCCGCGACCCCATCGTACGCCCAGGCGCCTTGATGATAAAGCCAGTGGAAGAAAACCTGGAGCAGGCCCGAGACCCTTCCCCTGTTCATCCCTTTCACCTGGCGAGTCGGTTATTCCCGACGCGCTCCCAGGGCGACCCAATCCGCTTCCACCCAACGTCCACAAACCGTGAGGCCGGCATTGGCCAGCGCCTCCCGAACGGACTCCTCCTGCTCCCCGCATAGGAACCCGGAGACGATGACCCAACCGCCTGGCCGTAGCAGGGCGCCCCATCCCTGTTCGCAGAACTGTCGGATCACCGGGGCCAGGATGTTGGCCAGGATCCCATCGAAACGCTCCCCACGGGCGAGGGCCTCCGAGAGGGAACCCTGGGTGACCTCCACGCGGTCCGACACCCCGTTCCGCCGCACATTCTCCTCCGCCACCCGAACCGCGACCGCATCGATATCCAATGCCCACACCCACCCCGCCCCCCGGCGGACAGCGGCGATCGCTAGGATCCCAGACCCGGTCCCCAAGTCGAGAACCCGTTCCCCCGGTCGGAGCCATTCGGCCAAAGCCTGCAGGCAAAGCCGGGTGGTGGGATGGGTGCCCGTTCCGAAGGCCATCCCTGGATCCAGCTCGATCAGCAGCTCTCCAGGTCGCAACTCCGCCCGGCGCCATGTCGGCTGGATCACAAAGGGGCCCACCCGGAGTACATCATAATGGGCCTTCCAGGCTTCTGACCATTCCTCCTCTTCGAGCACCCGGAAGCGAGGTGGGGGGAATGGAAGGATCTGGCGGAGATGCCAGAGCCCTTCCTCGATGCGCTGTCGGGCATCCTCCCAACCTGGGGTCATCGGCAGATAGGCGAGGACGGTAAAGGTATCGCGCGGAAGGGGAGGACGCTCCCAATCTGCCTCATCGGCCGGAACCGGGCCGTAATCGAAGGCCACGCCATGAGGGACATAACGGGAAAGCACCTCCGCGATCGCCTCGGCGGCCTCCGCCGGCGCTGTGACGGCGATCTCCAGCCACCGTATTCCGTTCATGTCCTTCAGCAGTCTGTTTAACTTCAGCTAATCTTCAGGTCCTGCAGGTTTCTCGCCATCATCCTCCCAGGAGCTCCTTCAGCCGCTCCAGGAATCCTTTCTCCGGCTTCTGCACCCCACCCCCCGGCAACGTGCGCGCCAGCTCCTGGAAGAGCCTCCGCTGCTCCGCCGTCAGGCGGGTGGGGATCTCCACCTGGATCACCACCAATAGGTCTCCTCGTCCGGTGCGGCGCAGGTGAGGGATGCCCCGGCCCCGCAGCCGGATCACGTGGCCCGGTTGGGTCCCTGGCGGGATCTCCACCGTTTCCTCGCCCTCTAACGTGGGCACTAGGATCCGATCCCCTAGGGCGGCCTGGGCCACGTTGACCGTGACCTGGACGATCAGATCATCGCCCCGACGGCGGAAGTACGGATGGGGTTGGACCTTGACCTGGACGTAGAGATTGCCAGGGGGTCCACCGTTCTCCCCCGGCTCCCCCTCCCCGGGGAGACGGATCTGGGTTCCATCATCCACCCCGGCCGGGATGCGCACCGCAATCCGCCGGCGGGTGAGCACCCGCCCCTCTCCCCCGCACTCCCGGCATGGGGTCGCGATCACCTCGCCGGTCCCCTGGCACGTCGGACAGGTGGTGACTTGAACGAAGGAGCCTAGGAAAGACTGGCTGACCCGCCGCACCTCCCCCAGGCCCCCGCAGGTGGGACAGCGGGTGGGCCCTGTTCCGGGCTCCGCGCCGGACCCGCGACAGCGCGGGCATGGTTCGTTTCGCATGACCTCGATGTCCTTCTCCGCCCCCAGGGCAGCCTCCTCGAAGGTCAGCGTCACCTCGGTCTGAAGGTCTGCCCCCCGGCGGGGCGCCCGACGCGTCCGAACCCGCGGTCCAAAGCCGAAGAGATCCTCAAAGAGGTCCGCGAACAGATCTGTAAAATCCGTCGGCTCCGGGCGGATCCCTCGACCCTCTAACCCAGCGTGGCCATACATATCATAGATCCGTCGCTTCTCCTCATCCGAGAGGACGGCGTAAGCCTCGTTGATCTCCTTGAACTTCTCCTCGGCGTCCGGCGACTTGTTCACATCGGGATGATATTGACGGGCCAGCCGGCGATAGGCCTGCTTGATCTCTTCTAAGGTGGCGTTGCGTGGGACGCCCAGGATCTCGTAATAGTCTTTACGGAAAGCGCCCATTGGACCTCACAACAGTTTGCTTTTAGGGTTAGTAGGATTGCTGCCAGGGGCGGGCTGCTGACGCGGCCCGCCCCTGGCCGGAGCTTTTCCTCGGTTGCGCGCGGTCCCCAAACCCATCGCTTGCTATTCCCGCACCCCCTCACCTGGCCCGCCGGCAGGGGCTTCCGGCGTGGGCTCCACCTTACGGGCCACCTTCACCAGAGTGGGGCGCAGCACACGGTCCCCCAGCTTGTAACCTTTTTGCAGCTCCTCAACGATCTGCCCATCCTCGAAACCCTCCACCGGCTCATAGAGCACCGCCTCGTGCAGCATGGGATCAAAGGGATCGCCGCGCTTCACCTCGATCGGCCGCACGCCCTCCGATTCCAGGGCCAGCTGCAGCTTGCGATGGATCAGGATCACCCCTTCCACCCACGTCAGGTGACGCAGGTTGTCCGGCAGGGTCTGCAGAGCACGTTCAAAGTCGTCCATGATCGGCAACAGTTTGCGGATAAAGAGGGCCGTGGCCTCAGCAGCGAACTGAGCTCGTTCTGCCTCCACCCGCTTACGGTAATTCGCGAAGGCCGCCCGCTCGCGCTGCCAGCCTTCTAAATATTCCTGGGCCTGAGCCCGTGCTTCCTCAAGCTCCTTTTTCAAAGCCTCCAACTGTTCAGCCAGGGAAATCTCGGCTTCCGCCACCGCTGCCTCCTCCTGAGGCGCGGGCGAAGCCGGTTCCTCGCCCCCTATTTCCGGTTGTAGGATCCCATGCTCCTCCACGGTTTCACCTCCATCGTCCGGGCAATCCCTTCTCGAGCTGGACAGAGCGCAGAGGCGAAAAGCAAGGAATGCCTCACATATATTCATTTTATCCCGATGTGGGTTGGCCGAGGAACCTCTCCGCTCAACGCTTGTCCCCTCCCGACACCGAGCCTTTCTCCCCGTCCGCCCCATCGCAGGGGGAACAAGCGCTTCGCCAGGAGCAACGCGCACTTCTTCGCAGCAGGCAGCGAAAATCGCCCCCGATCAGGCCCCAGCGGCGCAAAGGGAAAAGAGCTCCCCTCCACCGAGCGTGTTATAATCACTGCGAATAGCATAAATCGGGGAAGCGGACGGTGGAAGGAATGGGGTTGCTCTCTGGGTGGATCCGCTCCTCCCAAGCGGTTCTTAGAATGGACCGGGGATCCCGGTTGACTTTAGAATTTCTTTCCTCCAGACTTATGGTAACCTAATGGGAAAAAAGACGGGAGGACTTCTCCCCGCCGCCCTTTGGGGTTGCAGGGAGGGGAAAGGGAGCTGGGGGGCTCGTTTGCAGCCGGGTGCCTTGGGCCCCCGGCTCTACCCCCGCCTCCCACTGTGTATCCTCAGCACGGAATGTGGAGATTAATTTTTTGCCCGTTGGAAATAGGGCAGGGCCAATCGCTTAACCCATTGGAGCGTTGACAGGAAGGAGGCAATCGATGGGCAATCGAGGGAAAGGCAACGCCCCAAAGGCGACCACGGCGCCGGGCGTGGAGCTCCATGTGAGCACCAAGCTTTCCTTCTACCGCCAGATGGTCTTGATCCGCCGTTTCGAAGAGATGGCCCGCATCGCCTATCAGCAGGGCAAGATCGCGGGCTTCCTGCATCTCTACATCGGCGAGGAGGCGGTGGCGGTGGGAGCCATCGCAGCCCTGCGGCCGGAGGATCATCTCCTCACCCACTACCGGGATCACGGCCACGCCATCGCCCGCGGCTTGGACCCCCGGGTTCTGATGGCAGAGCTGTTCGGCAAGGTCACCGGGTGCAGCCGGGGCCGCGGTGGATCGATGCATTTCGCCAGCCGGGAGCACAACTTCTGGGGAGGGCATGCCATCGTGGGCGGCCATCTCCCGATGGCCGTGGGCCTGGCCTTCGCCGCCAAATACCTCGGGGAGCCCCGGGTGACGATGGCGATCTTCGGGGATGCGGCTACGGATATCGGGGAGTTCTACGAGTCGCTGAACATGGCTGCCCTCTGGAAAGCTCCCGTGGTTTTCCTCTGCGAGAACAACCTTTATGGGATGGGCGTGGCGATTGAGAAGGCCTCCGCCGTCGCGGAGATTTACAAGAAGGCTTGCATGGCCAACATCCCGGCCGAACGGATCGATGGGATGGATGTCCTGGCCGTCCATGAGGCCGCCCTCCGGGCCGTCGAATGGGCCCGCTCCGGGAACGGCCCTTACTTCCTCGAGGCCGTCTGCTACCGCTTCCAGGGCCACTCGGTCGCGGACCCCGAATTGTATCGCACGAAGGAGGAAATCGAGAAATGGAAGCAGCGGGATCCTATCCAGCGTTTCCGACGCCATCTGGTGGAAGTTGAGGGGATCCCGGAGGCGCAGCTGGACGCGATCCACGAGGATGTGGAGCGGGAGATGGAAGAGGTGATGCGCTTCGCGGAGGAAAGCCCCGATCCCCCGCTCGAGGAGCTCTACGATTTCATCTACGCCAACCCCGTTGGGGCTTGGCGAGGGGACGAGCGGTTTCTCCAAGAGTGGGAGCGCACGTGATCCCGATTGGGCCGGGGGCCGGACAGACCATTCGCCTTTAGCTCCCCGAACGGAGCGGGCGCCTCGGTGAGGCGCTATGGCCCGGCCCTTGAGGCAAGCTTCGCAGCCCCTTCAGAGCGAGATGCTGACCGCTGAACGGAGGAAGAGGCCTATGCCCGTGATGACCATCCGTGATGCAATCCGGCAGGCCCTGCGCGAGGAGATGCAGCGGGACCACCGGGTCTTCATTATGGGCGAGGACGTGGGAGCATATGGAGGGGCTTACGCGGTGACCCGCGGCCTCTATGAGGAGTTCGGCGAGGAACGGGTGCGCGATACGCCCATCGCGGAGTCCGCCATCGTCGGGGTGGCCCTGGGCGCTGCCCTGGGCGGCCTGCGCCCTGTCGCGGAGATCATGACCATTAACTTCATCCTCCTGGCCCTGGATCAGATCGTGAACCACGCCGCCAAGCTGTCCCATATGTTCGGGGGTCAGTTCAAGGTGCCGCTGGTGATCCGCACCGCCGCCGGCTGGGGACAGCTGGCCGCCACCCACTCCCAGACTTTTGAGGTTTATTTCGCCTACGTCCCCGGCCTGAAAGTGGCCTACCCGGGCACGCCCTATGACGCCAAGGGGATGCTGAAGGCAGCGCTCCGGGATGAGGACCCAGTGATCTACATCGAGCACACCGCCCTTTATCCGGTGCGAGGCGAGGTGCCGGATGGCGATTACGTCGTCCCGCTCGGCAAGAGCGAGGTCAAGCGGGTCGGGCGGGATTGCACCATCGTCACCTACGGGCGGATGCTCCAGGCCAGCCTGCAGGCGGCGGAACAGCTGGCCCGAGAGGGCATCGAAGTGGAGATCGTAGACCTGCGCACATTGCGCCCGCTGGACATGGAGCCGGTTTACGAGTCAGTGGCCAAAACCCACCGGGCCCTGATCGTCACGGAAGAATGGCGATCGTTCGGAGTGGGCGCGGAGGTGGCCGCCCGCATCCAGGAGCACGTCTTTGATGAGCTGGACGCGCCCGTGATGCGCCTGGGCAGCCGGGAGGTCCCTCTCCCCTATAACAAACATCTGGAACGAGCCGTCCTGCCCTGGCCGGAGGATGTGATCAAGGCGGTGAAGCTGTTGCTGCGCTGAGATGCATCGGAGGTAGAGGATGGCGACGACGGTTACCATGCCGAAAATGGGCTTCGATATGGTGGAAGGGAAATTGCTCCGCTGGCTCAAGAAGGTGGGCGATCCAGTTCGGGCGGGGGAACCGCTGGCGGAGATCGAGACGGAGAAGGTCAACATCGAGTTCGAAGCGCCGGCCTCCGGGGTGTTGAAGGCCGTCTTGATTGAAGAAGGAACGACCGTGCCGGTGGGCACTCCGATCGCCATCATCGGCGCGCCCGATGAGCCTGTAGAGGTTCCCAGCGCCGCCCCGGCACAAGCCCCCATCGCGCCTCCACCTCCTCCCACTCCGGCCGCCCCAACCCCGGCACCGGCGCCCACCACACCCCTCCCCACCGCTCCCGGTGGGCGGGTGAAAGCCTCACCGTTAGCCCGGCGCCTGGCGCAGGAGGCTGGAATCGATCTCCGAGCGATCTCAGGGACCGGTCCTGGAGGCCGGGTGGTCAAGCGGGACATCGACCGCTACTTGGAGGCTCGGGCCCCGACCCCTTCGCCGGCCGCCCCAACGGCTCCGCCCATCCCACCGACGCCTCCGGCTGCCCCACCCCCGGCGGCCGTTCCGGTCAGCCCATTGCGGCAGGCCATCGCCCGCCGGATGACGGCCAGCAAACAGAACGTGCCCCATTTCTACGTTACCGCCGAGGTCGATATGGACGAAGCCATGGCCTGGCGGGCACGGATCAACGAGGCTCTGGGAGAACGAGGCAAGGTCTCCGTGAACGACATGGTCGTGAAGGCGGCCGCCCTGGCCCTGCGGGAGTTCCCAGCCCTGCGCTCCTCTTACCAGGAGGGCAGGATCGTGCGTCACGAGGCGGTTCACATTGGGATGGCAGTGGCGCTGGATGAAGGGCTGATCACCGTTGTGCTGCGGGATGCGGATCGGAAACCCCTCGCCCAGATCGCCCGGGAGAGCAAGGAGCTGGTGGAACGGGCGCGCAGCGGGAAGGTCCGGCCTGAGGATATCGAGGGGAGCGTGTTCACAGTGAGCAACCTGGGGATGTATGAGGTGGAACACTTCATCGCCATCATTAATCCGCCGGAGGCCGCGATCATGGCCGTGGGCAGCGTCCGCGAGGTGCCGGTGGTGAAGAACGGTCAGCTCACCGTGGGACAGCGGATGAAGGTGACTGTCTCCGCAGACCACCGGGTCACCGATGGGGCCGAGGTGGCCCGCTTCCTCCAGACCTTCCGCCGATACCTGGAGAACCCCCTGCTCATGCTGGTCGAATGAACAGGCGCTTGCTCTGTTGCAAACAACCGAAGAGGTCATCCCAACTCGCAATGACGAGCTTCCGACTCATGGGATCTCTGTGAGGGGGGCGCTTACGCGCCCCCCTCACAGAGAGTCGAACAAGGCGCTATGCTGGAACCACTTCTTCGTTCATCGGCTCAGCCATCGGAGTAGGGCCATACAGAGCAACAGACCGATACAGGTGATCCCCACAGCCAGAAACAGATAGATCCAGAAAGCCATCGTAAGGCCGAGGAAGTCGACCGGTTCCGAGGAGGCCTCGAAAAGCTTCGCCCCACAGATCGGACATTCCCTCTGATCCGCAGGGAGCACCGCCCGACAGCGAGGACACCAGATCGCTGGAGGAGGGTTTTGAGACCTTCCATTCATAACCCGAAAGCCGCTCAGCGCTCAATCAGAATGAGGCAGGCGGTTGATTTCCCGCGGGATTTTGAGGCGGGGCCGGACCCCCTCGGTGCGCGGCCCGCTGGAGCCACCCGATCATGCCGAAAACCACCAAGGGGCCGATCCATCCCCCCGCGCAGATGGGGACAGAGCGCACGGGGCGCCACGCCACATACAGAGAGACCGCCGGTTGATCCGGGCTCAGCGGGATCGCCCAGCGGATCCGATGGCCCTCCGCCTCGGCGCCGCTGCGCGGCGAATAATCCACAATAGGCCCTGGAAGCTCCAAGTCATAGACGAGCCGAAGGTTCGCCGCGCGCAACAGCGAGAGATCCCCCTCTGACAGCGGCGGCTCCCCCGCTGCAATCCGCAAGCGATCCAGGATCCCCGAAACCGATAGCGTCACGTTCAGCGTCTGCAAGTCCCCTTCTTCCCCCAGCGCGATCCGTTCCAGCCCGGCCAGCGGATCCCCTTCCGCCAGATGGTTCAGGTCTTCCAAAGCGGCCAATGGGCGATACAGACGAAGCCCTTCCTGGCCGCGCTCGGAATCCTGATAACGCTCCACCCGCCATCCGCTCGCCTCCGCTTTCGCTCGAAGCGGCTCCATCGGATCCACAGCCGCCGTCTGAAGAAGCACCGAATCCACAGCGATCACCACCGCTCGCTCGGCGGAGCCGTCTGAACCCAGACGGGTACGAACCTCGAGGGTCAAGCACGCGCTGAACCCCATAACGGCGATGAGGGCAATCAGCAGGCGCTGGGGCCAGAGACGCTTCATGGAGTCACCCCTTCCGGAATGAACCGCGCCATGCGGGCGGCTTCTTCGAGCGCCCGCGATTGGGCCTCCAGCAGGTCATTGATCCCTTTGCGGGCCAGCTCCAGGAGCGCTTGGAACTCCTCCGCCGTAAACGCCCGGCCCTCCCCGGTCCCCTGGATCTCGACGAAGCGCCCGTCGCCGGTCATCACAACGTTGAAATCCACCTCGGCGATGCTGTCCTCCGCGTAACAGAGATCCAGCCGGGGCTCTCCTTCGACGATGCCGACGCTCACAGCAGCCACCGGCGTCCGCAGGACCTCAGGGGGAACGGCACCAACCTCGATGAGGCGGCGCAAGGCCAGGACCACGGCCACATACCCTCCCGTGATCGCCGCCGTCCGGGTGCCGCCATCCGCCTGGATCACGTCGCAATCCACGATCAGGGTTCGCTCCCCTAGATGCTCTAGGTTCAGAGCGGCCCGAAGGCTCCGGCCGATCAGCCGCTGGATCTCCTTCGTGCGCCCGCTCTGAAGCCCGGCCTCCCGGGGCGTCCGGGTGTGGGTGCTGCGCGGGAGCATCGCGTATTCCGCTGTGAGCCAACCCCGTCCCTGGCCCTTGAGCCAGGACGGCACATTCTCCTCCACAGTGACGTTGCACAGCACCCGAGTGCGCCCGGCCTCGATCAGCACCGAGCCCTCGGCGTACTCCGTGAAGCCCAGATGGAAACGAACCGGTCGCAGGGCATCGTTCGAACGACCATCCGGCCGTGGCATCCGGAGCCTCCTGATCGAATTCTTGTCCTCGACCCCAAGGTGTAAGGAAAGGTGCGAGGCGCTCTCAGCGCCCCGTTTGTGGGATCAGACGGAGACGAGCGATGCGCAGGCCATCCATCGCTTCCACCCGCAGGCGAACCGAACCGGCGTCCACCTCGTCCCCTACTCGGGCGATACGCCCCAGCCGGCCCAGCACAAACCCGGCGATGGTCTCATAGTAAGGGTCACGCAAGTCCAATTGGAAGCGCTCGTTGACCTCCTGGATCGGGAGCAACCCGCTGACCAGATAGGAGCCATCCGGCATCGCCACCACATCCGGCTCAGTGGGCTCCATTCGTTCATGGAGCTCCCCGACCAGTTGTTCCAACACATCTCGCAGCGTGACCAGGCCCGATGTCCCGCCGAATTCGTCCACCAGGATCGCCAGATGCTCCTCCCGCTCCTGGAACTGGCGGAGCAGGTCATCGACCCGGACGGAATCCGGGACCACCATCACATCCCGGCACAGATCCCGCGCGCGGGCCGAGCGTCCTTCCCGCCACGCCCGCAGCGCCTCTCGGAGATGGACCACCCCGATGATATGATCCAGATCTCCTTCATATACTGGAAACTTATCGTAGCCGGTCTGGATCGCTGCATCCACAATCTGTTCCACCGGGACGTCCGCTTCAACGGCGACGATCTCCGTCCGGGGCACCATGATCTGACGGGCCGGGATTTGGCCCAGATCGAAGACCGCCTCCAGGATCTCCCGGGCCTCGGGCTCCAGGATCCCCGCCTCACCCGTTTCATCGACGATCCGCTTCAGCTCCTCAATGGTATACATCATCCCATAGCCGTCTGCGGAGATCCGCAGGGCCCGCAGGGTGAGATCAGTGGCCCGATGAAGCACCCAGACCAGAGGACGCAGGAGCCAGTAAAAAATCCGCATTGGGCCGATGGTGGTCAATAGCACCCGCTCGGAGGCCCGCAGCGTGGCGATCTTCGGAACCTGCTCCCCCAACACGATCTGAAGGCCGAGGACGAAGGTCAAGTTCAGCGCCAGGGGGAGGATCTGCAGGAGACTGCGAACCAGCGGCGTCGGCGAGGGGAGGTTCAGCAAACGGTTCAGCGTCGCCGAGAGCGTGCGCTCTCCAAACCATCCCAGGGCCAGCCCCACCATGGTGATCCCAACTTGCACGGTCGCCAGGATCTCATCCCGGTGCCGCGCATCCTCCAGCCAGCGCAAGGCGATCCGTGCAGCAGGCGAACCGGAGTCGGCCATCACCGCGACACGGCTCCGCCGGGCGGATACCACTGCATACTCCACCGCGGCGAAGAAAGCATTCAAGCCGATCAGCCCAAAAACCACCAGCCAGCGCAACAGTAAAGAACTGTCATCCATCGTCTATAAGCCCTACCTCACCTTTTGGGTGGCATTTGCTCTGTTGCGAAGATAGGATTTCTATGAGGGGTGGGCCGCTTACGTGGCCCACCCCTCATAGAAATCCCACGAATCGAAAGCTCGTCACTACGCGTTAGGTGGCCTGCTTTGTTGTTTGCAACAGAGCAGGTGGCATTTGTTATTTTACCTGAAACATGGGTACGGCATGCCGCTTCGGAGAAGACATACGTTGCGCTGGTAGGGGCAGGCCTTGTGCCTGCCTCAGAATCTTGTGTCTGCCCCGGGCCTCGCGCCCACCCAGCCGGGCGCCCACAAGGGGCGCCCTTACAAATGGGGCGCACACCAAATGTAAGGGCAGGCTTCGCGCCTGCTCATCGGGGGCCCACAAGAGGCGCCCCTACGAAACGTAGGGATGCCCATTGCCGGGGCAGGATGTGGAAAAGAGGGAATAGCGCTCCTTCCACCTTGAGGTTTGAGGGCGAGCCGGGCGCCTTTGGCGTCCGGCTCGCCCCCATTTTTCATCCCCCTCCCCACGGCCCAAAGGGCCG
>NZ_JBHOQJ010000084.1:0-7176 GCF_042408365.1 Thermoflexus sp. | reverse complement strand
CCCAGCCCCCGAAAAATTTTTTCTCCCTCCTCCCTGCGGCCTTCTGGGCCGCAGGGAGGAGGGAGAAAGGGGGAGGAGCCATCCACCTCCTCACGGTGATGCCGTCTTTGTTGGCACCTTGAAAAGCCCTGAAGATCCGCGTCCGGATCTTGACAAAGTGGGCGTTAAGGACATAATTAAAGTGTAGATAGCAGCACATCTATAGCATGTCATAAGAAGCAGCTTTCATCCAGTCCTATTGGAAATTGCTTTTCTCTTTCGCTTTCTCGCTTCCATTTTCGGAAAGGAGCTGTGACGGACTCTATCCGCCCAGGGAATTCGGGACGTCTTCGCTACCATTGTGCCTTCGCTCATTCCGCCCGGCTACTGCCTCGCGTCTCTTCCAACCCAATTGTTTTTCTCCGGGTATGTCCTTCCGAGGCGCTTCTTTCACATCAACTATTCGGCCGCTCTCACGCGATACAAATGCGGAGATCGGCATCCCATGCTGGGTGGTTACTGCCTGGGTACAGGCCGATGTGTCCTCAAACCCTTGCCGGATCACGAAGTCGCACGGGTCCAGGAACGGGATGAACGTGATTTACGGAGGTACTCTATGAACCGATCTCAAACCGAACGTGAAGATCAACACGATGCCCACATGGCTCACCCGATGTCCCATGAGCACATGCACCCTACCGCGGGCGCTCCAGAAGGCCACTCTGCCCATGCCATGCCCGAACCGCCCGCTCGACACGCTGCCCACGCCGGGCGCGGCAAAAGCCACATCGACCACACCGGACACGAGCGGATGTTCCGCACCCGCTTCTGGATCTGCCTGGCGCTCAGCGTGCCGGTATTGATCTTCAGCCCCGCGCTTCAACGGGGGTTGGGCCTCGAAGCGCCTGTCTTCCCCGGCAGCGAGTGGATTCCTTTCTTGTTCTCGCTGGTCATCTTCGGCTACGGTGGCGTGCCCTTCCTGCAAATGGCTGTTCCCGAGCTGCGCCATCGCAGGCCTGGCATGATGACCCTCATCTCGCTGGCGATCTCCATTGCCTTTGTCTACAGCCTTTTGGCGCAACTCGCCGGGTTGGGGGAGGGGTTTTTCTGGGAGCTGGTCACCCTGATTGACGTGATGCTCCTCGGTCACTGGCTGGAGATGCGTTCGGTGCGTCAGGCCTCCGGTGCGCTGAACGAACTGGCCAAACTTATGCCCGATACCGCCGAACGCCTTTTGCCCGATGGCCGTGTTGAAACCGTGCCCACCTCTGCGTTGCGTGTGGGGGACCTCGTGCTGGTACGCCCGGGTGCAAGCGTACCGGCCGATGGCGAAGTGGTGGAGGGCGAGTCCAGCGTCAACGAGGCGATGATCAGCGGCGAATCCCGCCCGGTCCGTAAGCAACCCGGCGCCAAAGTCATCGCCGGCACCATCAACGGCGATGGCAGCTTACGCATCCGGGTCACCGCGACCGGCGACCAGACGGCCCTGGCAGGCATCATGCGCCTCGTGGAGCAAGCCCAGCAGTCCAAGTCTCCCACTCAGGTGCTCGCCGACCGGGCCGCCGGCTGGCTGTTCTACATCGCCTTGGCCGTAGCCGCTCTGACCGCCGTGGGGTGGATCGTCGCCGTCGGCTTCAACGTCGAGGTCCTCAAGCGCGTCGTCACCGTGCTGGTCATCGCCTGCCCACATGCGCTCGGCCTGGCCGTGCCGCTGGTGGTTGCCATCACCACGGCCCTGGGGGCCAAGAACGGCATCCTGGTGCGTGACCGGCTGGCGTTGGAAGCCGCTCGCGATATTGACGTGGTGGTCTTTGATAAGACGGGGACGCTGACCGAGGGTCAATTCGGGGTGGTGGGCATGGCGGTGGCTGAGGGCTGGAGTGAGGAGGACGCGCTCGCCCTGGCGGCCGCCATCGAAGGCGACTCGGAGCATCCGATCGCCCAAGCCCTGCACCGGGCGGCGCAGGGCCGTGGGCTGGCGCTGCCTTCCGTGAGCGGGTTCACCGCCTTGAAAGGACGCGGCGTGCAAGCCTCTCTTGATGGCAAGCCGGTTTATGTGGGCGGCCCGCGTTTGCTGGAGATGCTGGGCTTGCGCCTGCCTGCGCATCTCAACGCCTTTGCCCAGGCTGCGGGGGAGAAGGTGCAGTCGGCGGTCTATTTGGTGGCCGATGGGCAGGTGGTCGCCGCCTTCGCCGTGGCCGACGTCGTGCGCCCCGAAAGCAAAGAAGCCGTCCGCCGGCTGCACGAGATGGGGGTTGAGGTCGCGATGCTGACCGGTGACAGCCGTGAGGTGGCCCAGGCCGTCGCGGCCGAATTGGGCATTGATCGCTTCTTCGCCGAAGTGCTGCCGGAGCACAAAGTTCAGAAAATCGCTGAGCTGCAGGCGCAGGGCAAGCGGGTTGCCATGGTTGGCGATGGCATCAACGATGCTCCCGCCCTGACCAAAGCCGATGTCGGCATAGCCATCGGCGGCGGCACGAACGTAGCCATTGAATCGGCGGGCGTGATCCTGGTCAAGAGCAACCCGCTGGATGTGGTCAAGGTCATCGCCCTGAGCCGCGCCAGCTACCGCAAGATGGTCCAAAACCTGTGGTGGGCGGCGGGCTACAACATCATTGCGCTGCCGTTGGCGGCAGGCGTCCTGGCTCCCTGGGGCATCCTGTTCTCCCCGGCCCTTGGGGCACTTTTCATGTCGCTCAGCACGGTCATTGTCGCCATCAATGCTCAACTGCTGCGCGGCGAGCGCCTATCGGCGGCGGTATCTGCCGGTTGATTGCTACCTCTGAGGAGGTGAACAATGAAAGGGGTCTGGACGCACAACAAGGTGTTTCTTCTGCTGGGGTTGGGTTTCGCACTGACCGCCTGCGGGTTCGCCAGGGGACCTTCGCTCACGCCGCCGGGCGGTCGATCCGGGACTCCTTTGGGCGATGCCCCCAGCGTTGCCAACGGCGAGCGGATTTACTTCACGGCCACCAGCAGCCGCAGTGGGCCGATCCGTTATCAGGGCGGCCCGGCCTTTGGCGGTATGATGATGGGTTCGTACTTGACGTGCGCTGCCTGCCATGGTCCAACTGCACGTGGGGGCCAGCACATCATGCACATGACCGTGATGGATGCCCCCGATATTCGCATCGCAGCGCTCTCGAGCGAATCCGATGAACATGGTGGCGGCCACGGCGAATATGATTTGGAGACTTTCCGCAAGGCCGTTGTGTACGGTCAACATCCCGATGGGAAGCCGCTGAGCCCGGATATGCCGCGCTGGCAGATGAGCGACGCCGACCTGGCTGATCTGTTTGCATTTCTCCAATCACTGCCTTGATGTGCTTGCTCTTCGGCTCTCGGCCATACCATCAGTCAGGTGCTGGGAGGGATGCGGCCCAACCCCCGTTTGCTAAGAACATGCCATCGGCGTGTTCATCCGGTTGGAAGGCCGGCCCTGCCTGCCAGGGGGTGTTGCCACCTGACGTCGCTTCGCGACGCAGGAGGCGCATGCTGTTCACAAGCCTGAGGAATCAAGGTCTTCGGCAGGTAGGAGAAGGTTGGCCAGGCGACGAGGCCTGGCATGGGCATTTCGGTTTGCAACAGCGTCCTTGGGTCTTCATCATGCGGGACGACGGTGGGTTCCCCATTCGGGCCCCGAGGGCCGATCCATAGGCTCCGAACCGAGATCCTGAGCCCGCCCGCTCTCTTCCCGGGGGCCGATCAGCGGGATCAGTTGCATCAGGGCCTCCTCATCGTATTGCCGGTTCCCGCATACATCGCAGATATAAGCCGGCATGTTCGGCACCACGACGAAGAGGTCCCCATGATAGCCCGCGTAAGTGATCCGACGTGGCCGCATATAACCGATCCGGCAGTTGGGGCACGGCCACATGAGCGCCTCCATGGATTCTGAGATTAGGAAACTGAGATCCCACCCTCCGGCGCAGGAGAGGCAGACGGCAGGGCCTCCAGGATGGCCACCGTGGCGCTGGTTCCCAGGCGGTTGGCTCCCGCCTCGATCATGGCGATGGCCTGCTCCGCTGTTCGAATTCCCCCAGCGGCTTTCACGCCGATCGAAGAACCCACCACACGGCGAAGGAGGGCCACATCTTCCACCGTAGCGCCGCCCGGCCCGAAGCCAGTGGAGGTCTTTACGAAATCCGCGCCAGCTTCCACGGCCAGGCGGGCAGCTAAGGTTTTCTCCTCCGGCGTTAACAGCGCCGTCTCCAGGATCACCTTGCAAAGGGCGCCAGCGGCGTGACATGTGGCTGTTACCGCCTGAAGATCCGCCCGGACTCTATCGATCTCCCCGGCTTTCAGCAGGCCGATGGGCAGGACCACGTCGATCTCCTGCGCGCCTTGGCCGAGGGCTAAGGCCGCTTCAGCCACCTTGGTCGCCGTCAGGCTAGCGCCCAGGGGAAATCCCACCACGGTGGCCACCTTGATTGACGTGCCGGCCAGTCGGGCAACGGCCCGCGCCACGTAGATCGGGTTCACACACACCGCGGCACAGCCATAACGCCGCGCCTCCTCACATAGCCGATCGATGTCCGCGGGTGTGGCTTCCGGGCGAAGCAAAGTATGGTCGATCCGCGCCGCCAGCGCTTCCCGAGTCCACGTCATATGAACGCTCACGGCGCCGCTCCTTGAAGGGGGTTCCGGATCAGCCCCCATCGGGAGGGAGGCCAGTAGATCAGCTCCGCTTTCCCGATGATGGCCGAGCGAGGGAGCATGCCCCAGTTATGGGAATCGTTGGAAGCGTTCCGATTATCGCCCAGGACGAAATATTCGTCGGGCCCCAGGGTCACAGGCCCATAGGTGTAAACCATCGGACCTCGGATGTAGGGTTCTTCAAGAGGGCGTCCGTTGATGAACACCTTGCCATCCCGGATCGCCACGGTCTCCCCAGGCAGGCCGATGATCCGCTTGATGAAATCGCGGGAAGGGTCATGGGGGAAGCGAAAGACTACCACATCCCCCCGACGGGGTGAGCTGAACCAGTAGCTGACCTTGTTGATCAGCACGTATTCCCCGTCGTGCAGATTGGGCTCCATGCTGGAACCCTCGATGCGAAACCGGGCCGTGGTGGTGTTCACTAAGGCCATGGCCACCACCACGACCAGCACTGTTTCGATCAGCTCGCGCAAAAATGTAACTACAGGATGGGCGCTTCGTTCGCCCATCGGCTCCGGTGAAGGCCCGGGATGTTCGATGGGAAACTGGAGCTGCTGGTCGTCCATCGCTTCCTCTCCCTCCTGGCGGATTATACGCCGTCTTTTCCGGACTGCACAATTAGGAGCGGTTCATACTGGTTTAACGGTTTAGGGCATGTGTGCGCTTCAACCCGGCCAGTGCTTCATCGATATTTGTTTTAGGGATATGGGATGGAGAGAGCGAATGGCCTCTCCTGCTGTCCGAAGGGCAGGGGGAGAGGAGAGAAATCCTTTGGAGCTGGGTGCCATCCTCACCGGCACCCAGCTCCAAAGATCCCCAGGGGAAACAGCTTGAAAGCGGGTTCGGTGCTATCGAACCATCCAATGTGGAAGAAGCACTCCTCTCTCCCCGCAGCCCTTTGGGCTGCGGGGAGAGAGGAGAAAGATGCTTGAGGGATGGGAGGCCGCCTAAAAGCTCATAAGAGGAGCTTTGAGATGCAAACACTTCCCAAGCGCTTCATCGAGCGGATGCAAGCCTGGCTGGGTCCCGAGGCAGAAGTCTTCCTTCAAGCTTTAGCGGGCCCTTATCGAACAGGCCTCCGGGTCAACACATTAAAGATTGCCCCCGAAGCCTTCCGGGCCCGCTCGCCCTTTCCGCTTTCGCCCGTCCCCTGGTGCCCAGAGGGTTTCGTGATCGAGGATCCGGAGGCCCGGCCGGGGCTCCATCCTTATCACGCGGCTGGATTGTATTATCTTCAGGATCCTTCGGCGATGGTTGCGGCCCTTCTGCTGGACCCCCAGCCCGGGGAATGGGTGCTGGATCTGGCGGCTGCGCCGGGCGGGAAAACCACGCACATCGCCGCGCGAATGCAGAACGCCGGCGTCCTGGTGGCGAACGAGATCCAGCCCCGACGGGCCTCGATCCTGGCCTTAAACGTCGAACGCCTCGGGGTCACGCACGCGATCCTGGTCAACGAATCCCCTCGGCGTCTGGCAGATCGCTGGGAGGGGCTGTTCGATCGGGTGCTGGTGGACGCCCCGTGCTCCGGAGAAGGGATGTTTGCCCGGGACCCTGAGGCGATCCGGGCCTGGAGCGTGGATCGGGTTCGACGCTCGGCCGGGCTTCAAAAGGCGATCCTTTTTGAGGCGGCCCGGATGGTGCGTCCAGGCGGGTGGTTGCTCTATGCAACCTGCACCTTTGCCCCTGAGGAAAACGAAGGGGTGGTGGATTTCTTCCTCAAAGCACATCCGGATTTCGATTTGGTGGATCCGCCGCGCCATCCAGCTTTCGACCATGGCCATCCCGAATGGGTCGATGGTGGGGACCCCCGCCTGATCCGGGCGGTGCGGCTGTGGCCCCACCGCGGCCCAGGCCATGGGCACTTTTACGCTCTCTTCCGGCGCGCGGGCGATGAGCGGCCCTCTCGACCGAGGCCGGAGAGCGACCTTCCGGGACGGGCCCGACGGGCCCTGGAGACGTTTTGGGCAGAGGCCATGACCACCCCATTGTCCGATGAGGGGCTGATTTTGTGGGAAGATCAGGTCTATCGGACGCCGATGGCCCCCGCGTTGTGGCGAGGGCTTCGGGTCCTGCGGCCGGGGTGGTGGCTGGGGCGCTTGCGGAAGGATCGGTTTGAGCCGGATCACGCCCTCGCCATGGCGGTGACTTCAAGGGAGGTCCATCGGGTTCTCGATCTTCCTCTCGGGGATCCTCAAGTGACGGCCTATTTACAGGGGCATCTGCTGGAGGGGCCGTGGGCAGAAGGGTGGGTTCTGATCGCTTTGGAGGGCTTTCCCCTCGGCTGGGCCCGCGCGGAACGAGGGCGCTTGAAGAACCTATATCCACGTCACCTGCGGGCGATCCGGTGGTGGGAAGTTCCTGAGGGAACATAGAGCTGAGCTTTGTGGGAGTGACGCAGTTCGGAGCTCGTGAGAGGAGACGGAAGGGCCCCGCCTCCCTGCTTCCTCCCTCCCCACGGCCGTGGAAACGGGCGCTGAAGCGCTCTACTACAAACCAGGGGAGGAAAACAGTTTTAGGGGCGGAGCCGGGCGCCAAAGG
>NZ_JBHOQJ010000083.1:0-2383 GCF_042408365.1 Thermoflexus sp. | reverse complement strand
CATGTTGACCTTCACCGGCAGCCCGGTGGTGGGATGGGAGCTGAAGGCCCGCGCTGGCCGCAAGCGGGTGACCCTGGAGCTGGGGGGGAACGCAGGGGTGATCATCCATCGGGACGCGGATCTCGACTACGCTGCCGAGCGAGTGACCTGGGGGGGCTTCACCTATGCCGGCCAATCCTGCATCTCGGTGCAGCGCGTTTACATTCACGACGAGATCTATGATGCCTTCGTCGACCGCCTCCTCACGCGGGTGGCCGCTCTCCGCCTGGGGGATCCCCTGGATGAGGCCACGGACGTCGGCCCGGTGATCGACCGAGAAGCCGCCGAGCGGATCGAGGCATGGGTTCAGGAGGCCATAGCAGGGGGGGCGAAGGTGTTGATCGGCGGGCAGCGGTCAGGGAACCTGTGGGAGCCCACTGTTCTGGCCTCAATCCGGGAGGACATGAAAGTCTCCTGCGCAGAGGTCTTCGGGCCGCTGATCGGCCTTTACCGCTATACGGATGCGCGGGAGGCCATTCGGGCGGTGGACCGTAGCGACTACGGGCTGCAGGCAGGGATCTTTACCTATGACCTGCGGCTGGTGGAAGAAGCCTTCGAGCACATCGCGGTCGGTGGCCTGGTGGTGAACGACGTGCCCACCTTCCGGGTGGACCATATGCCCTACGGGGGCGTTAAGCTCTCCGGGTTCGGCCGGGAGGGAGTGCGCTACGCCATTGAGGAGATGACGGAGCTGAAGCTGATGGTCATGCATTGGCGCTGAGCCACAGGCCGGCTGTGGATCGCTCGGCCTTCGAGCGGATCCATGCCGTCTCTGCAAATCCCAGCAGGAAAGGAGGTGGACCATGAAGTCAATTCGGCTTGCGCTTTCAGTTTTGGCTCTTCTCTTCAGCGCCTGCGCGGGGGCGACGCCAACCCCTGTCGCAGCGCCCGCTACCCCAACGGTAGCCTCGCCAGCCGCGGCCACTCCCACTCCGGCCCCAGCGACCCCGACCGCTGCCGCCAAGCCCATCCGCATCGGCCTTTCGGTCCCCCTCACCGGGGATCTGGCGATCGCAGGGACCAAACATCGGGATGGGTATCAGCTCTGCGTGGACCTGATCAACCAGAAAGGGGGCTTGCTGGGACGGCCCGTCGAGCTCCTGGTGGAGGACAACCGCTCGGACAACGAGGTCACAGTCTCGCAGTATGAGCGGTTTATCAACGTGGAGAAGGTCGACCTGCTCTTGGGCACGTTCGCGAGCCGCCTGAATTTCGCCGCCTCGGCGGTGGCGGAGAAGGCTGGGTATGTTTACCCCATCCCCTCCGGCGGGGCGCTCCGCATCTGGGAGCGGGGGTTCAAATACATCTTTTATTTCCAGCAGAACGCAGTGGAGTACATCGGCAACGCTCCTCTGCGAGCCCTTGCAGCTTATCGGGACAAAGGGATCATCCCGGCAGGGGAATTCCCGAAGACCGCCGCGGTGGTGCATGCCGATGAGTTTTACGGCAATGCCATCGCCACCGGACTTTTGGGAGGGAAGGTGGCGATCCCGGGGACGGACAAGGTGATCGACCTGGCGCCGGGATTTTTGGCCGAGGCCGGCATCCAGGTGGTGTTTACCCAGAAGTGGCCGGAGGGCTTCACCGATTGGCTGACCTTGGCGAACGCGGTCAAGGCCAGCAACCCCGATTTAGTGCTGGCCGCCTCCGGCTCCCCCGATGATATCATCCAGTTCGTGCGGGCATTGAAGACGGTGGGCTTCAAGCCGAAGGTGCTCTACACAGCCCAGGGAACGCAGGCTGAGTTCAAGGAAGCGCTGGGGGCGGACACGGTGAACGGCATCATCATTCATGCCTCATGGCATCCCCTCGTGCCCTACGTGGGGCTGCTGGCTGGCCAGCCCTTCAGCAACCAGGACTTCATTCAGGCGTTCCAGGCGAAATACGGACGGATCCCCGATGAGGATGAGGCCATCCCCTTCGCCGTCTGCCAGGGGCTTGAGCAGGCCGTGCGGGCCGTGGGCTCCACCGACAACAAGGCGATCCGGGACTGGCTGGCCACGCGTACCAAGGACAACCCCGTTAAGACGATCATGGGGGATTTCTACTGGGACGAACGGGGCTTGCCAATTGGGCGAGATTACATCATCACCCAATGGCAGAATGGCGAGCTTAAGTTCATCTATCCCTTAGGGGAGTTCCCGGGCGTAGTGGATCTGCAGTGGCCGACCCTGCAATGGTGAAGGTCAGGAGCCCAGCTGGAGGATTCGGAGGGAGGCGATGGCGTTGCTGGAGGTCCGCGATCTAACTAAGGATTTCGGAGGCCTGCGGGCGGTGAACCGCTGCTCCTTCACCGTCGAGCCGGGGAGCATCACCGCGTTGATCGGGCCCAATGGGGCGGGGA
>NZ_JBHOQJ010000081.1:0-2417 GCF_042408365.1 Thermoflexus sp. | reverse complement strand
AGGCGATCCCGGCGTAGGGGGAGTCTGTGCCGCTGATCTGCCGGAACTGCGGGATCGAGATCGAGTGGCAGCCGGTCATTGTGGATCGCCAGCCCTATTGCTGTCTGGGGTGCGCCCAAGGAGGGCCATGCCAGTGCGACTATGCCCGGCTGCCCTCTCCCGCGGCGCCTGCGACGCTGGCCCAGCGGAGGCCTCCCCAGGCCGTCGAGGTTTTGAGCCAGCGGCCGGCCCCCCTGGTCGAGACGGCTCATCCATCTAAGGAGGAGGCCATCCATCCTGTGGAGGAGGTTTCCGATGGCGAAGAAGGGACGGATCGTAGGCATTGACCTGGGGACGACCAACTCGGTGATCGCCGTGATGGAGGGTGGGGAGCCCAAGGTGATCCCTGTGGCCGAGGGCGGGAACCTCTGCCCATCGGTGGTCGCCTTCACCAAGACCGGGGAGCGCATGGTGGGCCTGCCGGCCAAGCGCCAGGCGATCATCAACCCGGAGAACACGGTTTTCTCCATCAAGCGCTTCATGGGCCGGCGCTACAGCGAGGTCCCTGAGGAGATCCGTCGGGTCCCGTACAAGGTGGTGGAGGGGCCGAACGGGGATGCCCGGGTGTTCATCCCGGCCGTCAGCAAGGAGTTCACCCCGCAGGAGATCTCGGCGATGATCCTGCGCAAGCTCAAGCAGGACGCCGAGGCCTACCTGGGGGAGCCGGTCACCCAGGCGGTGATCACGGTGCCGGCTTACTTCAACGACAGCCAGCGCCAGGCCACCAAGGACGCCGGGAAGATCGCCGGCCTGGAGGTGCTCCGGATCATCAACGAGCCCACGGCCGCCGCCCTGGCCTATGGGATGGACAAGAAGAAGAACGAGATCATCCTGGTGTGGGATCTGGGCGGCGGGACCTTCGACGTCTCGATTTTGGAGGTCGGTGACGGGGTGATCGAGGTGAAGGCCACGGCCGGCGACACCCACCTGGGCGGCGACGATTGGGACCAGGTGATCATCGACTACGTGGCGGAAGAGTTCATGAAGGAGCACGGCATCGACCTCCGGAAGGACCGCCAGGCCCTCCAGCGGCTGAAGGAGGCGGCCGAGAAGGCGAAGATCGAGCTCTCCACGCTGATGGAGACGGAGATCAACTTGCCCTTCATCACCGCCACGGCCGACGGGCCGAAGCACCTCCAGATGCGCTTGACCCGGGCGAAGTTCGAGCAGCTCTCCCGCCACCTGGTGGAGCGGCTGAAGGGGCCCTTCGAGCAGGCCCTGCGCGACGCCAAGCTGCGGCCGGAGCAGATCGACGAGGTGATCTTGGTCGGCGGCGCCACCCGCATGCCGATGGTGCAGCAGCTGGTCCGGGAGCTCACCGGCAAGGAGCCCCACAAGGGTGTGAACCCGGACGAGGTGGTGGCGGTCGGCGCGGCCATCCAGGCGGGCGTGCTGGCCGGTGAGGTCCGGGATGTGCTGCTCCTGGACGTGACGCCGCTCTCCCTGGGCGTGGAGACCCTGGGCGGGGTGATGACCGTCCTCATCCCCCGCAACACCACCATCCCGGTGCGCAAGACCGAGGTCTTCACCACCGCGGAGGACTTCCAAACCGCGGTGGACATCAAGGTCTACCAGGGCGAGCGGCCGATGGCGGCGGATAACATCCTCCTGGGCCAGTTCCGCCTGGAGGGCATCCCGCCGGCGCCGCGGGGCGTGCCGCAAATCGAGGTGACCTTCGACATCGACGCCAACGGCATCCTCAGCGTCTCGGCGCGCGACCGGGCGACCGGGAAGGAAGCCAAGATCACCATTACCGCCTCCACCAACCTGTCCAAGGAGGAGGTGGAGCGGCTCCTCAAGGAGGCGGAGCGCTACGCCGAGGAGGATCGGCGTCGGCGCGAGCTGGCCGAGGCCCGCAACGAGGCGGACAACATGATCTACAGCGTCGAGCGCTCGCTGCGGGAGCTGGGCGATCAGGTCACCCCGGCCGACCGCGAGCGCATCGAGGGCCTGATCCGCCAGCTGAAGGAGGCGATGGGCACGGACAACGCGGCTCGGATCCGCCAGCTCACCCAGGAGCTGCGCCAGGCGGCCCTGGCGATCGGCCAGGCGGTCTACCAGCGGGCGGCGACCGGTGGGACAGGCTCCTCTCGCCCATCCGGTGAAGGCGAGGTGGTGGAAGGCGAATACCGCCAGGTCTGAGCGAGGGATCGGGGGTTCCAACGGCCGCTTCATGGCCGTTGGAACCCACAACGGCGCAGGAGGGAAGCGGGCGATGTGGTTTTGGTGGGATCCGTTGTACTTCGTGTTTGCGCTGCCGGCGCTGGTGCTGGGCCTGTACGCCCAGGCGAAGGTCCAGGCGGCCTACCAGCGGTGGCTGCGGGCGCCGGCCCGGCTGACCGGGCTGGAGGCGGCGCGGCGGCTGCTCCAGACGGCGG
>NZ_JBHOQJ010000080.1:0-12061 GCF_042408365.1 Thermoflexus sp. | reverse complement strand
GAGACTCTCGGCTTGAGGAACGGTCTCCTCCAGGAGCAGCTGGAGGAGAAAACTCGCGTCAAGACAGACCGGTAAGCTGGGCATCCCGCTCCTCCCGAAGTTGTCGAAGGACTTCCTCTGGCGGAGTTAAAGGCTTGCCACTGCGCCAGGCCCGAAGGTAGGCCCGGAACTCACGAATTTGGTTCAGGACCTCCTGCCAGTGGGGGCGGGCCTGAGCCTCCGCCAATTGGCGGTAGGCCTCCACAGAGAGGATGACCACATAAGGCCGACCGTCACGTTCCACTAGGATCGGTTCGTGGGTTTCTACGGCCCAACGCATCAATTCGCCCAAACGAATGCGAGCCTGGGTAGCGCTCACCACACGAGGCATGGCCATTCCTTTCAATTAATTAATTGCTTGATTAAATTGTATGCGATGGCAAAGGAATGTCAAGAAAAGACCAACCGACCTCAAGGCATGACCTCGGACGGGGTATGATAGAGAAACGCCTGTTGAGAGCTTTTGAGGACCAGCAGCAGCTGCATTGGAGGGAGGTCATCCAGCTAGCTTCAACCTGCTGGAGAGCGGTTAGAGCGGATCGCCTGGAGCGAACCTCTCTTGGAAGGTCGGGCCCGATCAGAGGCCTATATGGCCGGCGTGTTCAAGCGAGCCTTGAACTACTTGGAGGCGACCCCCATCCAAATCGGGTGTAGCCCACTTAGTCCACGGGGAGCCGCAGCGCGGCGATGACCACGGTGGCACCAGGCTTTCGGATCTCGTTCAACCCGCTCGCTCAGCTGGCCATGATCCCCCGGCGGGCCGCTCCTTTACCGGGGAACCGCTGACCGCCTTCGGGTGTGCTCCCATCCACCCACAGGTCCTCAGCGTGAGGGCCTCCGGGGCAGTGTGAACGACACGGGATCGTTCACACTGCCCCGGAGGTTTCCGCTTCATGCGGCCACGGAAGCCGGCTGAACCGGCGCCATCACGGCGCGACGAAGGATCGGCCGGAACTTATAACCGTAAGCGATCACCCCGCGTTCTCCCTGTCGATGCAGGACACGGGTGACCATCTCCACGGGCATCCCGATGTAGACTTCCTCCGGCTCTACGTCTGTCAGCATCGCTGAGACCAGGGGGCCCTCCTCCAGCTTAATGAGCGCCACAATGTAGGGAGCCTGCTCCTCATACCCGGCCGGTGGCTCGTAGACCACGGTGTAAGAATACACCTCCCCACGGCCGGAGAGCGGATAGGGTGTGCGCGCCGGCCGCTGGCACTCCGGACAGATATCCCGAGGTGGGAACAGGCGGGCCCCACACCCTTCGCACAGTTCCCCCTCCAGACGATAACGTTGTGATCGCCCACGCCATGCACGTGCTGGATGCATAAGCTGCCTCCTCTAATCAGAGATGGGATTCGGATTGGCAAGCCCTTGGGCTGAGTGTCGCGTATGGCTTTACACCATCGCTTCCAGGATATGCGTGATCACCGTGGCCCCGGTCCCCCCAATGTTCTGGGTCATCCCCAGGCGGGCATGCGGCACTTGGTTCGGCCCCGCCTGTCCGCGCAGTTGCAGGACCGCCTCCACCACTTGGTAAATCCCGGTTGCGCCGACCGGATGTCCGCGCGCCTTCAAGCCCCCCATCGTCGTGATGGGGAGCCGGCCATCCAGGAAGATCGCCCCCTCTTGGGCCATCGCCACCCCACGTCCCCGCGGCGCGAAGCCGCTGGCCTCTAAGGAGAGGGCGGTCATGATCGTGAACGCATCGTGCGGCTCAAAGAAGTCGATGTCTTCAGGACGAACTCCCGCTTGTTGAAAAGCCCGATAGGCCGAGAGGGCCACCGCCTCCAACCAGAGCGGGTCCCGCCGGTCATGCAAGGCGACCGTGTCGGTCGCCACCGCCGAGGCCCGGATCCGCACCGGATGCTCTTGGAACGCCCGGGCTTGCTCTGCTGGGCACAGGATCACCGCCGCCGCCCCATCGCAAACCGGCGACGCGTCCAGCAGGGTGATCGGATCGGCGATCACCCGGGCCGAGGCGAAGGCCTCCGCCGTGATCGGGAAGCGCAACATCGCGTAGGGATTGTGGACCGCATTGCGATGGGCGTTGATGGAGAACGGCGCGAAGTCCTCCCGCCGGTAACCGTATTCGTGCATGTAACGGCGCATCAACAGGGCGTTGAGGGCCGTGAAGGTCATCCCGTGGGCGGCCTCGTATTCGGCGTCCGCTGCCGTGGCCAGGGCCGCCGTGATGCCCTCCCCGGAGGTATCCGTCATCTTCTCCACCCCTACCACCGCCACGAGGTCAGCCAAGCCGCCGGCGACCATGGCGTAGCCGATGCGCAGCGCGGCAGCGCCGGAGGCACATGCGGCTTCCACCTTGACAGCCTCCACCCCGTGCATCCCCGCGAAATCGGCCACTAGCGCTCCCACGTGCTCCTGAGCCTCCACCTGGCCGGAGAGCATATTCCCCACATATAGGGCATCCACGCGTTCCACCCCTGCATCCTGCAGAGCGGCCTCCAACGCCTCCAGCGCCAGCTCCCGCAGCCCCTTGTCCCAATGCTCCCCCACCGGGGTCTGCCCGACGCCGATGATGGCAACTTCCCGCATCCTCCCTCCTTTCACTCGGTGTCCAGAACGATCTTCTTCCGGTAACGAGCGTATGTGGCGTAATCGATGACCCGCCGTCGGGCGATGTAATCCTGGGTCCGGGGCGCCCGATCCCGGCGCTCCTCAATGGCCTCAGTTACTACAAAGGAGAACGCATCGGATCCGGCGCCGGATCCGAAGGAGACGGCCAAGATGCGAGCCCCCGGCCGGGCTTCATCCAAGATGGCCGTCAGTCCAATCAGACAGGATCCTGCATACGTATTGCCGATCTCGTTCACCAGCAATCCAGCGCGGATCTGCTCCGGCCGGAATCCCAACATCTCCGCCACCTTCTGGGGGAATTTCACATTCGGTTGATGAAAAACCGCGTACGCATAATCCTCCGGCCGAGTTCCCAGGGCCTCCATCAACCGCCGCGCCGCCTCGACGATATGGTGGAAATAAGCTGGTTCTCCGGTGAAACGGCCCCCGTGCTCCGGGTAAAGGGCATGAGCCCGACGCCAAAAGTCCGGTGTATCGGTGACATAAGAAAGGGAGCCTTCCAGGACGGCGAGGCTTTCCTCCGCCGGGCCGATGATGAAGGCGGCTCCTCCTGCCCCGGCGGTGTATTCCAGCGCATCCCCCGGCCGCCCCTGGGCCGTATCCATCCCGATCGCCATCGCATAATCTGCCATCCCGGAGCCCACCAAGCCGATGGCCGCCTGCATGGCCTCCGTGCCGGCCTTGCAGGCGAACTCCCAATCCCCCGCCTGGACCAATGGGGTCGCGCCGATGGCCTCGGCGACGATTGTGGAACTGGGCTTCACCGCATAGGGGTGGGATTCACTGCCCACCCACACGGCCCGCAGGCGGTTGGGAGCGATCCCCGCCCGGGCGAGGGCGTTCCGAGCCGCTTCGATGGACATCGTCACCACATCTTCATCCGGCCCTGGGACTGCCTTCTCCTTCACGGGCGGCGGCTCCGCCCCGCCGGTCCATAGGCGTGAGATCTCTATCCCCGGCAGGCGATAGCGGGGGACGTAGGCCCCATAACCCACAATCCCCACCGGCCGGGCCGGTTTCATGAGCGAATGGCCGTTCTCACGCATTGAGACCCTCCCTAAGCGGGTCGTAACCCATGAATGTGGTGTGACCTCTCGTGCACTCCCAGCGGGTAGGCCGGATGCGGAAGGCATCCAGCTCATCCCACATATTGCCCGCCATACGCGCTCCGCATCCCAGAAGGGATGCTGAAGCTGAATCCTCAGCCTCCCCAACCCAACGCTCGGCGAAGTTGATGAAGGTGAGCCACGTGATCGCGCTCATGCCAGGCCGCGCGCCGAAGCACCTTCCGAGGAGACCAGAATTCTCCATCTACACCAACCACCAGCGACTGGCCCACCCAATCGCGGAGGGCCCGTTCCAACGCGCCTCGCACCTGGCTTAGGTGAGCCCAGACGTCCGTCGGGGGATCTTTCACCTCGCGCCCCAAACGGCTAAGATACCAGTTCTCACCCCGAGCCACATGACGCAACACCCCACGCATCGACCACCGCTGGCCCGGTAGCACCGTGTCTAAAACGGGGTCCGGCAGGCCCTCCACCGCCGCCTGAAGATCCGCTCGGGAGGCTGCGAGGACCTGAAGGCCCAATTCAACGTCCTCTTCGGTGAGCGGCCGCCAGTCATCCAGAAACCAAGCGTTGACCTCATAAGGGCCGCCTCGCTCGAAGCGCTCGTTGATCGTGTAGACATCGAAGATCTCGACCACCCGGAAATCCTCGGGAACCCCGAGTCCGGCGGCGGGGATCCCATGGGCGCCCAACCAGGCGAAGTATTCCCGGATCGCCTCCGGGACTCGGGCGAGGGCATCCCGCTCGGTGTGCCCAACGGCGAAGCATCCAGGGTAATCCAGGATCCAGGCAATATGTCGACCTTCGGCGCCCCGTTCCAGACCCACGCGATAGGACATATTTTGCTCCCCATCGCTTATAAGGGCAGCTCCTCGGGCCTTTGCGGGCGAAGTTCCTGGAGCAGCTCCCGGGCACGAGCCAAGCGGATATTTCGCTCCGCGACGAGCCGCTCCGCGATCCGATCGACCTCCTCGCCCACCGCCCCGGCCGCCATGGCGATCTGGCGGGCGTGCAGCGCCATATGCCCCCGCTGGATCCCTTCCGTGGCCAGGGCCCGTAGGGCGGCCAGGTTCTGCGCCAGTCCGACGGCGGCCATGATCTCCGCCAGCTCCCGGGCCGAGGAAACCCCTAGGATCTTCAACGCCACCCGGGCCAACGGATGGGCCTGGGTCGTCCCTCCGACGGTCCCCACCGCGAGCGGCAGCTCGATCCGCCCGCACAGGGCCCCGTGCTCATCCCGCCACCACCGGGTCAGCGGCCGGTAGCGGCCGTCCCGAGCGGCATAGGCATGGGCCCCCGCCTCAATCGCCCGCCAGTCGTTGCCGGTGGCCAGGGCCACCGCATCGATCCCGTTCATAATCCCCTTGTTATGCGTCGCCGCCCGATAGGGATCGACCTCCGCCAGCGCCTGAGCCTCTAAGATCCCCTGGATCACCACATCGCCTGGGAACTCCGAGGTTTCCAGGGCCTCCGGGGGGATCCGGACTTCCGCCCAAGCCCGCCGACGGTCCGCCAGGTTGGAGAGGATGCGCAGAACCGCCCGGCCGCCCGTGATCTTGGCGATCAGGGGAGCCACCGCCTCGCAGACCGTGTTCACCGCGTTGGCCCCCATCGCATCCCGGACATCGTAGAAGATATAAACAACCAGCATCGGCCCAACGGGGGTCTCTGGGAACGGGACCGCTTCCAACCCTCGGAACCCGCCGCCCCGGGCGACGATGGAAGGCGTGGCCGCTTCGGCAACGCTCCGGATCGTCTCCACCTGCTCCTCCACCGCCCGGGCCGCCGCCTGGAGATCCGGGAGGTCCACCACTTGGATCTGCCCCCGCATGACGGGTTCGTCGCTGCCCGCGGAGAACCCTCCGCCCGCCCGGGCCAACCGGGCCGCGTGGGACAGCGCCGCCACCACCGAGGGCTCTTCAATCACCATTGGGATCAGGACCTCCCGGCCGTTCACCAGGAAGTTCACAGCCACCGCGAAGGGCAAAGCAAACCGGCCGATCACGTTTTCAACCAAATGATCGGCTTCCTCTAACGTTAATCCCCCCGTGGATAACAACATGACCTCCGCGGGGGTCAGGCCAACCTGTTCGGCCACCCACCGGGCCCGCTCCTCAAGCGGGAGGCGATAGAAGCCGGGATAACGGGACGTGAAGGCAGACATGACATCCCAGATCTTAAGGGAGGCGGGCTATCAAAATCTCTCAGGATCCGTCGTCCTTTTGTTAGAAAGTGGGGAAGGGGACGGGTTTGTTCCTTCATAAGTTTTGGGGATCACGGTGGCGCGATAGGATCCAAGCCCTGGGCGCGAGAGAAGCGGGGCATAGCCCCCTTCCCCGCAACCCTCTGGGCTCCAACGGGCATCAAACATCGTGGGAGCTGAGCCAGACATTGGAATGTGCTGCCATGGCTCCAAAATCTTCTGAGTTACGCCGTTCGCGCCTCACGAGCGGAGAGGAAGAGTCCACTCCCCTTCCCTAAGGCCGTGGAAACGGGCGCTAATGAAGTTTAAAAAATTAACTTATCCATCGAGGAACCCTACAACGTAGTAATTATTTAGGGCCATGGCCAGCCCCAGAAGACAGGGGCTATTTCGACATGCAGAGGGGGGCCGTTCCGGAGAGTGAACGCAGGCCAGAACGCGGTCCGGTAAGGGTGCGTGGGATCCATGGGCGTCGGCCAAAGGTCCTCTTCGTCCCCGCCCACTGCCACCTCCCCCTGGATGGGCCATCCCAAGACTCGCAGGGTGGCCGCGTGCGCCTTTCCCCACTCCCAGATCGTGTGCAGATCTCCGTAACGCCGCCCGATCCAGCGCAACGCCCGTCGGTAGGCTGGCTGCAGGATCCGCTCGGGGTGATTCCCAAGCGTTTCTCCGTGAGTCAAGAGGGCTGTTAGCACCACTTCCGCAGGCCGCCGGGTGAGAAGGCGCTCCACCCCCTTCGCTCCCAACGTCTCTTGAAGCGCGCCGCGAATCACTTCCTCCCGCCACACCGCATAGACCAGGGCGGAAGGGCTCCTGCCCTCCAGATAACCATCCCATCGACCCAACATCCCATGCACGCGTCGCTGCAGCCAATCCTCTGGCCGCAGGGCCAAAAGCGCTTCACGGTGGCTGGCTCGAGCAGGGGCGCATAGCAGCCATGTGGACGCCGTATCCCATTCCCAAAAGGCGCGAAAGGCCTCGTCCTTCACGATCCCCCGGATCAGCTCCCCCAGCGGGTGGAGGGGGTCCCCCGGGGCCGGCGTGGGTTTCAACCAGCGCCCGCCGGATGAAGTGGCCCGCGCGGGAGCACCCGGGAGCCCAGGCCAGCGCACTCGCGCTTCCTCCCCAACCCATATCACGCGCCACGGAAGGGGAAGAACCGGAGCCGCCATCGCGTGAAGGCGGAACCCATCGCCCTCCCGACATCCTCGGAAGAGCCCCGCTTCGGGAGCCGCTCCGATGGTCGCCCAGGCGCGCCATGCGGCCTCGCGCATTGGGGCGTCGGGCACTCGCGCCGCTGCGTTCCAGAAGGGATCCTCCAGGGCTGTCCGAAGCGGCGCGGGGAGAGGCTGGAGTGAGGCGGAGATCTCGGCCTCCATCCAGCCGGGGTGAGCCAGCGCCAGGCCCACGGCAACCGCCACGCTATCCGAAGGACGCCATGGCCCGGGAAGGGGATCCGGCTGAGGGAGACGACGGACCAGGAAAGGGCCCATCCGCCAGGCCGTGTTCACACCGTCCGCATACGCTTGCAATCGGGCTCTGGTTTCTTCGTCCAGTTGCCCCCACACCTGATGAACGCGAGCAGGGAGATCCACGGCCTGTACCCACGCATCGGCCATCGCGGCCTCTGGCCCGATCAATGCTTCGAGCTTGCCATATGCAGCGGCCCTTCGGAAGATCAACAGCGGCGCGGCGTCCAGCCCATCCAGCACCCCTTCCGCAAAGGCCTCGTCCCGAGGGGAAACAGCTTCGATCCGCCATTGCGCTGGGCCCACTCGATGCAAAACAACTGGGCCATCCGGCCCATGAAAGGTGAGAGAGGCTGGCGGGGCCATCCGAGTCCAGCCCCAGAGCGCCAGCCCGCCGAGGAGCAACCCGATCAGGAGCAGCGAGAGCAGCGTTCTGGATCGGAAGCGTTGACTCATGCACTCACCCCAGACGCTTTGGACGGCAAGGGGCTTGGGCTCCCCATCCCAGAGCTGAGGCTTATGGGCCTTGGGGGCAGGGACGGCCTTCGACGGTCGCCACTCCCCAAGGTTTTCTCTCCTTCCCCCCAGCTCTTTGGACAGTGGGGAGAAGGAGGAAGGGTGGAGAGGGCGGACGGCCTCTCCACTCCATATCCTCAAAACGAGAGTGGAGGAAGCACTACGAATGAAGCCTTGCTCATCATAAAGGACTTAAGCGCCCATCACAAGCGTCAGGCTAAGAAGGGGCCCCCATCCACCGAACGGCGCGTGAAAGGTCTCCACCGCCATTGGATGCCAAAGAAAGCTGGAGTCCTGAGACTGGTGTTCACAATAAGAAAACGGGCGCTTCAGCGCCCGTTTTTACATGTCTGACAAAGAACGGACCTCCATCCACCGAATCGCGTGCGAAAGGCCCTCCCCGCTATCCGACGCCGGACAGGAGCTCACGGGGCGCGGCCCAGCGTGATCGAAAGCGTGTGTTCCTCCCCATCCCGGAGCACTGTGAGGCGCACGGTATCTCCCGGACGATGGCTCCGGAGGTAGTTGGCGAGGGGATGGGCCTGATCGACCGGCTTGCCTTCGAAGGCAACAATCCGATCCCCCGAGCGTAGGCCGGCTTTCTCCGCCGGGCTGTTCGGGAGCACCTCAAGGATCCGGGCGCCATCGGCTTCGTAGGCCACCCGGATCCCCAACCACGGGGTCACGGCGGAGGGCGTGGGGGCGGGGCCCAGCGAGCCACGCCCGATCAGGTAGCCGACCAGGCCGCCGGCCGCCAGACCGGCACACCCACAGGCCAGGCCAATCCACACCAGCGCCGTGATCCACAGCCAGAGAGAGCGCCGATTTCCGTTCATGGCTCGCATCCCGTAAGAAGGGCTCAGGAAGATCCTTCAGCAGGTGCCCGTGAGAGCATACACGGGGCCGCCGCCGTGATTTGAGGTTATCGCTCCACCCGCTCGATGGCCGCGCCCAAGGCCTGCAGCTTCCGATCGAGGTCCTCGTACCCGCGATCGATCTGAGCGATGTTACGGATCACGCTGGTCCCCTCGGCGCAGAGGGCTGCGATCACCAGCGCCATCCCGGCCCGGATATCCGGGCTCTCCAGGCGCTCTCCATGCAGCGGCGAAGGGCCGTGGACCAGGCAGCGATGGGGATCGCAAAGGACGATACGGGCGCCCATGGCGATCAATTTGTCCACAAAGTAAAGACGGCTTTCAAACATCTTCTCGTGAAAGAGAACGGGACCCGTCGCCTGAGTGGCTACCACAATCGCGATGCTCATCAAATCCGCCGGGAACCCTGGCCAGGGAGCATCCTCGATCTTCGGGATATGCCCCCCGATATCCGGCACTACCTGGAGTGGTTGCTCCGGCGGCACATAAATGTCTTCCCCATGCACCTCGAAATGGATCCCCAGACGTCGGTAGACCAGCCGCACCATACGCAGGTGATGCGGAACCGCCCGACGGATCCAGATCCCATCCCCAACCAGGGCGGCCAGCCCGATGAAAGACCCCACCTCAATATGATCCGATTCGATCTCCCACTCCCCGCCGCCCAAGCGCTCCACGCCGTGGATCACCAAAGTGTTCGAGCCGATCCCCTCAATGGAGGCGCCGATCTGATTCAGGAAATGGCAGAGGGCCTGCACATGGGGCTCGGAGGCCGCATTGCGCAGGACGGTGGTGCCCCGGGCCAGGACGGCCGCCATCACGGCGTTCTCCGTCGCCGTCACGCTGGCCTCATCCAGCAAGATGTCCGCCCCACAGAGCCGGCTGGAGGCCTGGATCCGGAAGATCCGGTTGACGTCATATCGGGCGCCCAGGGCCTCGAAGGCCAGGAAGTGGGTGTCCAGCCGCCGACGGCCGATGACGTCTCCGCCCGGTGGGGGCATCTCCACATAGCCAAAGCGGGTGAGCAAAGGACCTGCCAGCAGGATGCTCGCCCGGATATCCCGACAGAGCTCAGGATTTAATGGGCGGGGGCGCACCCCGCGGGTATCAATACGCAGGGTGTGAGAATCCAGCTCCTCGATGGCGGCTCCGAGATCGCTCAGGAGTTGCAACATTGTGCGCACATCCCGAATGCGGGGCACATTGCGCAGGATCACAGGCTCGTCCGCGAGGAGCGTAGCAGCGATCATCGGAAGGGCAGCGTTTTTATTGCCGCCCGGCCGCACCTCCCCCCGAAGCTGTCGCCCCCCCTCGATCACAAAGCAGGCTTCGCGCGCCATTGTGTTCCTCGCCTCGAGATAGGTCTGAAGATCGATTTGTTGCTCAAATGAGGATTGAGGGCTCTCAGCCCTGCATCAAGCTCCTTAGGAGTTACACAGTTGGTGCTTCTTCCGCTTGTGTTTTGAGAATACGCGCCGGAGAGGGCGAATGGCCCCATCCCCCTTTATCCCCTGCCCCACGGCCTAAGGGGCTGTGGGGCAGGGGATAAGATAAATAAAAAGATATTTTTGGGAGCAGGACTCTTCCGCCTCCTCTCACAAGCTCCGAACGACGTAACTCCTACTCCAGAAGCTGCGCTGTGGCCTCCCATCACTCTAACGCGAGCAAGCGCACCCGCACCACCACCGGGTCTCCCCGACGTGCCTCCAAGGCCGCGGCGGCACACCCGTTCACCAGGCCGATCTCCAGGAAGCCTGAGCTCCCTGGGTAGGCGATCAGCTCCCCGGGGCGCCCTTCGGCGAAGGTATGGACGATCCCATGGAGCACCCGATCGCTGATCTCCACCCGCGCCTCCTTGGCCCGGAAAATGACGGGGAAGCGCCGGGCGAGCGGACCAAAGGCCGGTTGTAAGACCAGCGTGGCCCCCTGCCACTGGAGCCGCCCAATGCTGGTCACCAAGTTCCCGAACCGATCGGCGTGAAGGATCTCACCCAGAACGCGTTCCTCCTCCAGAATTAAACGGGGTGGCGACAGACGAACGGGATCCGACACAGGGGGGCCGAAAGCCGAAGGCGGAACTCCTCGGGCGAGATACGCGGCAGCGGGAGCGAAGACGTCTCGGCCATGAAACGTGTAACTGACTTGAGGCAATCGGTAGTCCGGATTCTCAATCGCATAACAACGAGCTTCTGGGTGGTTGTCCAGGATGAGACTGAACAGCCCGTTATCCGGCCCCACAAAGAGTGCCCGCTCCGTCTCAACGATCACCGCACGCCGCCCGCCCCCCACCCCTGGATCCACGACCGCGACATGGATCGTGCCCGACGGGAAGTAGGGCGCCGCCTCCGCTACCACGAAGGCCGCGCGCCGGATATCTTGCGGGGGGATGTGATGGCTCAGATCCACAAGCCGGACCTCAGGGGCGATGGAAAGGATCACCCCCTTCATCGTCCCCACATAGCCATCTTCATCGCCAAAGTCCGTGGTCAGGGTGATAATCCGCATTCCCCATCCCCCATTCCTTAGCTCCTTGGGAATCTGAAAGAGGGCTGCTGCCCTTCCATCATATCATGGCCGGAAAGCCTCGCAGTTCCCTCCCCCGAGGTGGACGTTACGTTACTCCGGATGCCCCATCCGCCACCCGACGGCGCGGTGCTTTGTCCATCAGCTATATAACTGAAGGCTTTTCGGAGGCCTTCGGCCCCGAAACATTCTGGGGAGGGGCCATCCACACCCTCCATCCCATATCTCTAAAGCGAAGTTTGACGAACCGCCAACACCCGTGTAGGCTTAAAAGCAGCCGGAAGGGGAGTAGCTGGCGGGTGTATCGCCCGATGATCGGGCCGTCAGCACGGGAAGGCGTGCGTTCTCCCGCGTCATCCCCGGCCCGATCAGCCCCTGGCCCAGCGAGACCTTCAGCTGATGTCGCGGCGCATCCTGATTGGATGCCTATGGGGCATCGGCCGAAGGTCTTTTTTTATTGACCTGGGTTACGGCATGGAAGCCGACTCTAACCCGAGAAGGCTTTCCGCCTTCCCTCCCCACAGCTCGGAGAGCGATGGGGAGTAAGAAAAAAGAAAAAGAGGACACTTGCGCCTCTTAATCATTCACGCGTTGTCAGGAGGTGGCCGATGTGGTTTTGGTGGGATCCGCTGTACTTCGTGTTTGCGCTGCCGGCGCTGGTGCTGGGCCTGTACGCCCAGGCGAAGGTCCAGGCGGCCTACCAGCGGTGGCTGCGGGCGCCGGCCCGGCTGACCGGGCTGGAGGCGGCGCGGCGGCTGCTCCAGACGGCGG
>NZ_JBHOQJ010000079.1:0-5110 GCF_042408365.1 Thermoflexus sp. | reverse complement strand
GGGGTGCACCTTAACAACCGAACAGAGCGTGAGAGCGAGTGAAAGCAACGCGGGCAGCTCAGGAAACGGGTTCTCCGCGTCACGTGTAAGCGAGTAAGGGCATGCGGTGGATGCCTTGGCGCCAAGGGCCGATGAAGGGCGCGGCACACTGCGAAAAGCCTCGGGGAGCCGTGTGCGGGCGCTATGACCCGGGGGTGCCCGAATGGGGAAACCTGCCTGGGGTGAACCCCAGGCATCCGTGGCTGAATCCATAGGCCACGGAGGGGCACGGGGGGAACTGAAACATCTTAGTACCCCCAGGAAAAGAAATCAATTGAGATTCCCCTAGTAGTGGCGAGCGAACGGGGAAGAGCCTAAACCCACAGGGTGCAAAAGCCCGAGGGCGTTGCCCTGTGGGGGTTGTGGGACCCATCCGGAGGCGGCCTCGGACGTCTCAGGGAGTTACCAAGCCTTGGCCTAGCCGAAGCGGTCTGGAAAGGCCCGCCATAGAGGGTGATAGCCCCGTAGGCGAAAGGTCGAAGGCCTCCCGGGGATGGGATCCCGAGTACCACGGCCCACGTGGAAGGTCGTGGGAAGCAGGGGGGACCACCCTCCAAGGCTAAATACCCTTGGCGACCGATAGCGCACCAGTACCGTGAGGGAAAGGTGAAAAGAACCCCGGTGAGGGGAGTGAAATAGAACCTGAAACCGCATGCCTACAAGCGGTCCGAGGGCTATGGCCCCTTCGGGGGCAATGCCTGAGGGCGTGCCTTTCGGAGAATGAGCCGGCGAGTTACTCTTGGTGGCGAAGGCTAAGGGGGTCACACCCGGAGCCGGAGCGAAAGCGAGTCCGAACAGGGCGTTTCGTCGCCAGGAGTAGACGCGAAACCGGGTGAGCTACCCATGGCCAGGGTGAAGCGGGGCTAATCCCCCGTGGAGGCCCGAACCCATCACCAGTGCAAAGGTGTGGGATGAGCTGTGGGTAGAGGTGATATGCCAACCGAACCCGGAGATAGCTCGTTCTCCCCGAAATAGCTTGAGGGCTAGCCTCACGCGGTCCGTGGCGGAGGTAGAGCACTGGTAGGGCTAGGGGCGTTATGCTACCGAACCCTGTCAAACTCCGAATGCCGCCACGTGCAGCGTGGGAGTCGGACCGTGGGGGATAACCTCCATGGTCGAGAGGGGAACAACCCAGACCGCCTGCTAAGGCCCCCAAGTCCGGGCTCAGTGGGAAAGGATGTGGGGCTGCTATGACAGCCAGGAGGTTGGCTTAGAAGCAGCCATCCTTTAAAGAGTGCGTAACAGCTCACTGGTCGAGCGGCCCTGCGCCGAAAATGTAACGGGGCTCAAGCCCGGCGCCGAAGCAGCGGATTCCTGCGTCGATGAGGCGCAGGAATGGTAGGGGAGCGTTCCGCACGCGTAGAAGCGCGACCGTGAGGACGCGTGGAGCGTGCGGAAGTGAGAATGCCGGCACGAGTAGCGGAAGACGCGTGAGAACCGCGTCCGCCGAAGGCCTAAGGTTTCCGACGCAAGGTCGATCCGCGTCGGGTTAGGCGGGACCTAAGGCGAGGCCGAAAGGCGTAGCCGATGGACAGCCGGTTAATATTCCGGCCCCACCCGGGTGGAGCGAAGGGGGGACGCAGGAGGGTAGGCCAGCCGGCCGCTGGCTGTGCCGGTGCCAAGTCCTTAGGGCGATGAAGGCGGTAGGCAAATCCGCCGCCGGAGCCTGAGGGATGATGGCGAGCCGGGGAAACCCGGCGGAAGTGGTCGAGCCCACACTGCCGAGAAAAGCCTCTAAGCGTTGAAGCCCGGGTGCCCGTACCGCAAACCGACACCGGTAGGCTGGCGTAAGCGCGCTAAGGCGGACGGGAGAACCCTCCTTAGGGAACTCGGCAAACTGACCCCGTAACTTCGGGAGAAGGGGTGCCTCGTGTAGGGTGAGGCCTTCGGGCCGAGCCCGAGGAGGCCGCAGTGAACAGGCCCTGGCGACTGGTTACCTAAACCACAGGTCTCTGCTAACCCGTAAGGGGAAGTATAGGGGCCGACGCCTGCCCAGTGCCGGAAGGTTAAGGGGAGGGGTGACCCGGCTTCGGCCGGTGTAGCCCTGAACTGAAGCCCCGGTGAACGGCGGCCGTAACTATAACGGTCCTAAGGTATCGCCGGAAAGGCGCTGCCTGCCCGCCGGGCAACCGGCGGGGCAATACCCGGCTATATGCGGGGAAGCCCTGAGAGCCCTCCCTACGTCTCCGGCTCAACGCCGGCGTAAAAATGGCGAGGGATTGGGCAATCCGCAGGAAACTCCCGGTTTCACCGTCGGGAGGATCCTCAGAGGCCATACGCTGGGCATCCGGTCAGGAGGCTCCGGATGAAGCTGTCTCCAGATTGGGTGGTGGGGTTCGTGGATGGTGAAGGCTGCTTTCACGTTTCGATCCAGCGTCACCCCTCCATGACCATCGGATATCAGGTGCTGCCTGAATTTGTGGTTGTCCAACACCGTCGCGATATCCAGGTGCTCTACGCCCTCAAGCGGTTCTTCCGCTGCGGTGTGGTCCGCCCCAACCACGAAGATCGCTACGCTTATCGGGTGCGGCGGCTGGAGTGTCTGGAGCGCATCTGCGACTTCTTCCTGCAGCATCCTCTGAAAACTCGGAAGAATGTCGAGATGCGTCGGTTTCGAAAAATCATCCTCCTAATGAAGGAGGGGCGGCACCGGACCCGAGAGGGGCTGCTGGAGATCATTAAGATCGCCGCGCAGATGAACTCCGCCAACCGCCCTGCTCTGGAGCAAATCCGCCAGGAGCTCTTGGCCGGATGAAGAGATGGTCCACCCCGTGGCGAAAGTCACGGAACACGGTGAGCGAAATTCCTTGTCGGGTAAGTGGGAACTTGCCCCTTCCCCTCGCGAGAGGGGAATGAAAGCCGGCTCATATCGGGGAAGCCCTCCTGCGGGAGCGGGGCCGCAGTGGGTAACCCCGAGGGAAGTCGTCCGGAGCGAAAGCGACGGATTGACCCCGTAACGACTGACCCGAAAGGGGAGGCGCACTCACCTCCGGTGCGCAAAACGCCGGCTCTCACCCTTCTGCCCACCGGCAGAAGAAGGGGGCAACTATGGAGGCGTCCTTCAGGCCAAAAGGAGGTGTGCGGTTGCATCCATGGTATGTGACCGGTCTTGTGGAGGGAGAGGGCACCTTTATGGTGAGTTTCAACCGGCGCCCGAAACTACGGGTGGGGATTGAAACGAGGCCCTCCTTCTCGGTCTCCCTCTCCGAACGGGACCTGGATCTCCTGAAGAGGTTGCGAAACTTCTTCGGATGTGGGGGGATCCGATACAGCCGGTCGGATCGGACATACAAGTACGAGGTTCGCTCGACAACCGATCTGGTCCGGAAAATCATCCCCCACTTCGAGAAGTATCCGCTGGCCGGGGCGAAAAGGGAGGACTTCGAGAAGTTCGCCCAGATCGTTCGGTGGGTGCACGCGAATTACCACCTGAACCCGGATTATCTGCGGGAGATCATCGAGATGGCTTACTCGATGAATCCCTCTGGCCGGCGGAAATACGCGAAGGACGACCTCCTACGGTTGCTCGGTGAGATGAAGGGATAGTCTGCGCCCTGAGGAAACTCAGGGGAAACGCGAAGTTCCGACCCGCACGAAAGGCGTAACGACCGGGGCGCTGTCCCAAGGAGGGTCCCGGCGAAACTGCGAACTGCGTGAAGACGCGCAGTGCCCGCAGCGGGACAAAAAGACCCCGTGGAGCTTTACTGGAGCCTGGTATTGGGTTAGGGTTTGGCCTGTGTAGGATAGGTGGGAGGCTGAGAAGCCTGGGCGCCAGCCTGGGTGGAGCCGCCGGTGAAATACCACCCTGGTCAAATCTTGGCCCTAACGCTGACCCGTGAACCCGGGCAGCGGACAGTGCCTGGTTGCCAGTTTTGCTGGGGCGGCAGCCTCCTAAAAGGTAACGGAGGCGCCCAAAGGTCCCCTCAGGCGGAATGGAAACCCGCCGTTGAGTGCAAGGGCATAAGGGGGCTTGACTGCGAGGCAGACATGCCGAGCAGGGGCGAAAGCCGGGCCTAGTGACCCCACGGCTCCGTGTGGAAGGGCCGTGGATCAACGGATAAAAGCTACCCCGGGGATAACAGGCTGGTGAGGCCCAAGAGTTCACATCGACGGCCTCGCTCGGCACCTCGATGTCGGCTCAAGCCAGTTGGGCCCCCGCAGGGGTAACCCTGCGGGTCACATCCGGCTTATAACGGGGGAGCCCTAACGACCGGGAGGAAGCTCCTGGGATCGAGGGTAATCCCGTGGGAAGTCGAGGAGCTGAAAATGCTGCCGGAGCCTGTTTCGCTGTTGACCACAACGTTTGCTCTGGCAGTATGGTATATGGACGGCGGACATCGCCACAACCAGATCCGTCCCCATATACCTCCTGTTATGGAATATAAGCTCCTCTGACCCCGTAACGACTGAGGGCCTTGGGCCCGAGATAGCCTGCCCGGGAGCTCGGCTGGAGCTCCCAATCTATGGCGGCTATCACACGCCGGACCCCTGACGGGCGATGGTCAGGGTGATGATATAGTCTGCGCCACCGGAAACGGTGGGGAAACGTGCATCGCATCCTGGGGCTGGACAAGGTCCCAAGGGTCGGGCTGTTCGCCCGTTAAAGCGGTACGTGAGCTGGGTTCAGACCGTCGTGAGACAGGTCGGTCTCTATCCGCTGTGGGCGTTGGGGGCTTGAGGGGTGCTGCCCCTAGTACGAGAGGACCGGGGTGGACGGACCTCTGGTGTGCCGGTTGTCGCGCCAGCGGCATCGCCGGGTAGCCAATGTCCGGACGGGATAACCGCTGAAAGCATCTAAGCGGGAAGCCCACCCCAAGATAAGGCCCCCCACCGGCTTTGACCGGGTAAGGCCGCCGGGAGACTACCGGTTAGATAGGCCGCAGGTGGAAGCCCGGTAACGGGTGAAGCTGAGCGGTACTAACGGCCGAGGGCTTACACGTGACGCGGAGAACTCGTTCCCTGAGCCACGCTCTGTTCGGTTGGAAACATAACGGGGGTGGATCTCTTAAGAAGATCCGCCCCCGTTTTTATTATCCTTATCAAGACTTCGTGAGGTGCGGGCCGCCTAAGC
>NZ_JBHOQJ010000059.1:0-3083 GCF_042408365.1 Thermoflexus sp. | reverse complement strand
GGGCCGCCAAAAGCGGCCCCACCCACCCCTAAATCTTTCAACTTTCCTCTTCCCCGTGGCCCGAAGGGTCGCGGGGAGAAGGAGGGAGGAACTTGTTCCGCATGAGGGAAGGGCCCGGACGAGAAGTCGGATTGTCCGTTTGTCCAAAGTCCAACGGATCAAATGGTCCAAAATAATCCTATTGCTCATACACTCGCCACCACCTAAAATTGGGAGTTGCCCTCCCGTAACCCGGAAGCGACTACCAGGACTTACGACTGTGGGGAGAAAGGAGCAATCACCATGCCCTAATCAGGCTTCGGGCCCCGAAACCTCCCCAAGAGGCGACCGAGGAGTTGCCGCCGCTTGGACCCTGGACGGCAGGTACCTGGAGTGGTAAAATGCTAAAGCGCTTTACTTAATTGGGAGCCGTAGGTACAAGGACATCGCGCGCTCCCAGCGCTGGAGATTGGGCAGCGTGTCTTCAATGCGCCGCCCTGCTCACAAAACCCGGATCTCGGGGAGATCATGGCGGTTAGATCGCTGCTGCGATCTCCCCTATAGCCTATGAGGACGCGGAGGAGGCTTATGGAGCCTCATCTGAACCAGGCCGTGCTTCCGAAACGGATCGCCCGCCTCAGCGAGCTGGCGAGCAACCTGTGGTGGACCTGGCAACCGGATGCGCAGCGGCTGTTCCAGCGCCTGGACCCGGTGCTCTGGGAGGAGGTGCGCCACAACCCTATCGCGCTGTTGCGGCAGGCGGAACGGGCTCGCCTGAACGCCGCGGTCCAAAACCCTGCCTACCTGGATCTATACGACCGGGTGCTGGCCGAATTCGAGCGATCACTGACTGGGGAGACTTGGTTCAAACAAGCCTTTCCAGACTACGCAGACGCTGTCATCGCTTACTTCTCGACCGAGTTCGGCATCCATGAGGCCTTCCCCGCTTATGCGGGAGGATTGGGGGTGTTGGCGGGCGATACCCTGAAGGAAGCGAGCGACCTGGGCCTGGCAATGGTCGGAGTGGGGCTGCTTTACCAGCACGGCTATTTCACCCAGCGAATCACGGAGGACGGCTGGCAGGAGGCCATTTACGAGCCCCTGGATCTGGAGAACCTCCCCCTCCATCCCGTGGCCGGCCCAGATGGTCAGCCCTTGCAGGTCGAGGTTGCCATCGCGGGCCGCTCGGTTCGGGCGCAGGTCTGGCGCCTGCAAATCGGACGGATCCCTCTCTATCTGCTGGACACGAATCTCCCTTCCAACGCACCGATGGATCGCGAGCTCTCCGCCCGGCTTTACGATGGGGATCCGGAACGGCGGATCGCACAGGAGATGATCCTGGGGATCGGGGGGGTCCGGGCCCTGCGCGCCGTGGGGCTGCGCCCAGCGATCTGGCATCTCAACGAAGGGCATTCTGCCTTCTCGCTCCTGGAACGGTTGCGGGAACAGATCGTGGAGGGCCTTTCCTTCGAGGAAGCGGCATCTCGGGTGCGGGCGACCACGGTCTTCACCACCCACACGCCTGTCCCCGCCGGCCACGACCGTTTCTCCTTCACCCTGATCGAGCGGGCCTTCGCCGGCTACTGGGAGCAGCTGGGCCTTTCCTTCAAAGACTTCTGCGAGCTGGCGCGTGAGGATGAGCCCTGGGGGCCCACATTTAACATGACCGCCTTGGCCCTGCGGTTCTCCGAGCATCGGAACGCGGTCAGCGAGCTGCACGGCCAGGTGACCCGCCGGATGTGGGCCCATCTATGGCCTGACCTCCCGGTCGAGAAGGTCCCCATCCGCCACATCACCAACGGTGTCCACATCGGGACCTGGTTGGCACGCCGGATGCGGGTCCTTTACCAGCGCTATCTAGGACCCGACTGGCTGGAACATGTGGATGATCCCGCCCTTTGGGAACGGGTTCTGGAGATCCCCGATGAGGAGCTGTGGACGGTCCGACGCCACCTGAAACGCAAGCTGGTGGCTTTCATGCGGGAGCGGGCGCGGCGGCGTTGGCAACGCAATCATGTCCCCCCCATCCAGATCGTGGCTTCCGGAGTGCTTCTGGACCCCTACGCCCTCACCATCGGCTTCGCCCGGCGGTTCGCCCTTTACAAGCGGGCGTATCTCCTCTTCCGAGATCCGGAGCGCCTGCGGCGGCTGGTCAACGACCCTCATCGCCCGGTCCAGATCATCCTGGCCGGGAAGGCCCATCCGGCCGACGAGCCGGCCAAGCGGATGATCCAGGAGATCTACCGCCTGATCAAAGACCCATCGTTCGGCGGGCGGATTGTGTTCATCGAAGACTATGACATGGAAGTAGCGCGTTATCTCGTACAGGGAGTGGATGTCTGGCTGAACACCCCCCGCCGCCCTCTGGAGGCCAGCGGCACCAGCGGCCAAAAGGCTGCCCTCAACGGAGTGTTGAACCTGAGCGTGCTGGACGGCTGGTGGCGCGAAGGTTACAACGGGGCCAACGGTTGGGCCATCGGGGAGGACCGGGACTATGAGAACCCGGAGGCCCAGGACGCGGCAGACGCCGCGTCGCTTTACGACCTGCTGGAAAACGCGGTGGTGCCCCTGTATTACGATGTAGAGGCCGATGGGATCCCCCACCGCTGGCTGCGCATGGTGAAAGAGTCCATTCGATCCCTCGCGCCCTTCTTCAACACCCGCAGGATGCTGAAAGAGTATCTCCGCGAGATGTATCTGCCCGCGCTGGAAGCCGCCTATCGCATGCTGGCCCCGACACCGTCGAAGTAGGGGCAGGCCTTGGGCCCGCCCCAGGACCATCCATGTAGGGGCACCCACAAGGGATGCCCCTACATGGCCTCAGGGACCGCACGCCCTCCCCACTGCTCATCCCATTGGGACAATGAAGCCAGCGAAACAAAAGCTTGTCACCTCGATTGTGCTTTCGAAAATTGGGAAGCGGGCCGCCTCAGAATATCATTAGGAATAGGAACGAGAGGGGACGAGGCAGCTCTTATTCCATCCTTTTGTGTTTTGAGGATAATGGGATGGTGAGGGCCAATGGCCCCTCCCCAAGGCCCCAAGGGCTTTGGGAAGGGGAGATCAAAAGCATTAGGGCGAGCCGGACGCCGAAGGCGTCCGGC
>NZ_JBHOQJ010000051.1:0-13468 GCF_042408365.1 Thermoflexus sp. | reverse complement strand
GGGCCGCCGAAGGCCGCCCACACCCCACGAAGAAAAAATCATCATGGCCGAATGGAGCGACCACCGGCGGAGTCGACGAAGATTACATCTGGCATCAAATGCCTCGCCCAGCCGGCCGCCCTCGTAGAAGGAGGTGTGCTGCCGTGGCTTTGAAGGCGACAGCCACCTCCTGGCCGCTGGTTAGGCCCAGTTCCTGGAGAGAGCGAGGGGTGATGGCCGCTACCAAATGGAACCCGCAATCCACGGTCACATGGTACAGGCGTCCCCGGGGCTCCACTCGCACCACCCGCCCATAGAAGCGGTTGCGGGCGCTGGTCGCTGTAAGGGGCTGATCGGCCGGAGAAAGGGTCACGTCCTCGGGACGCAGGCAGACCCATACCGCTTGGCCCACCGGGGCCTCCTCGGCGACCTCCAGCCGTTGGGAGCCGACTTCCACTACGACCCCCCCGTCGCTCCAGGCCACGACCTGCCCGGATACCAGGTTCTCTACGCCTACGAAAGCCGCCACCTCCTCGTCGGCCGGGGCTCCGAAGACCTGTTCGGGGGTGCCCACCTGCCGCACCCGCCCCTGGAGGAGCACCGCGATTCGGTCCCCCAACTGCAGCGCCTCATCCTGGTCATGGGTGACGAAGAGGGTAGTGGTACGGCTTTGTCGTAGAAGGTCCCTGAGATCCGCCAGGAGCGCGGCCCGTGTGGGAGCATCCAGGCTGCTGAAAGGCTCATCCAGGAGGAGCACCTCCGGCCGGAGAGCCAGGGCCCGCGCCAAGCAAACCCGCTGGGCTTCGCCCCCCGAGAGGGTCCGTGCGGATCGGTGGGCCAGGTGAGCCACCCCCAGCCGTTCCAAAGCTTCCAGGGCGCGGGTTTCGGCCTCTTGCCGCGGCAGACGACGTATACGTAGCCCGATGAGGACATTGGCGAGCACCGAGAGGTCCAGGAGAACTGGCTCCTGGAGAACCAGGGCAAGGCGCCGGCGGTAGGAGACCTGGTGTGGGTTCACGGTCTGACCGCGGAGGAGGATCTTTCCTCGCGCCAGCGGCACAAGGCCGGCCACCGCATAGAGGAGGGTGGTCTTGCCGGCCCCGTTGGGCCCAATGATCGCCAGAATCTCCCCTTCATAGAGATCCAGAGCCGACACCTCTAAGGCCACACGATCACCGTAGCGCACCTGGAGATCTCGAATGGAGAGGAGCACCTTGTTCACCGTTTGTCCCTCTCACTCTGTTGGAGCCAGGTAGCCCCCAGGGTGATAGAGAAAGAAAGGAAAAGCAAGATGAGGCCCAGGGCCATTGCCCGATCGAAGTTCCCCTTGCTCATTTCCAGAACAGCGGCAGTGGTCAGGACGCGGGTCTGGCCGGCGATGTTGCCACCTACCATTATGGACGCGCCCACTTCTGAAATGGCTCCGCCGAATCCCGCCATGGCAGCCACTAAGAGGGACCGGCGCGCCTCCCACCACATGATGAGGGCCACCTGTCCCCGTGAGGCTCCCAGCCCCAGAAGTTGCAAGCGCAGACGAGGATCCAGTTGCTGGATGGCGGCGATGCTCACCCCTGTGATGATCGGGGTGGCGATGATCGCCTGGGCGATGACCATGGCGGCGGGGGTGTAGATGAGCCCCAACTGGCCGAAAGGGCCGCTCCGCCAGAGCATCAGGGCCACGAAGAGCCCCACCACGACCGGCGGGAGCCCCATTCCCGTGTTGACCAGGCTCACCAGCAGACGGCGACCCGGGAAGCGGGCCTGGGCCAGATAGGTCCCCAAGGGGACGCCCACTACGAGGGCCGCCAGGGTTGCCACGCCCGACACCTGTAGCGTCCGCAGGGTGATCTCCACCACGGTCGCATCCAGATGTACCAAGAGCCAGATGGCCTGTCGCAGTCCTTCTAGAAGGGTATCCACGTCCTGCCTCGCCTTGATGAAGTTGCACTTGCCCCCAAAGCATTTTTTCTCCTCCCTCCCCACGGCCCCTCGGGCCGTGGGGAAGGGGGGATCCAGGGGGGTGGAGCCTCCCGCTTCCCTCACGGCGTATCCTCAGCGTGGCATGTGCAGATGAATTTGAGGGTCTCTCTTCAGACGTCGATGGGGGCGGGGGCTCAACAGACAACCTTCTCTATGGTTCTGGTTTCCCTGCATCCGGGAAGAAGAGGGGCTGACCGAAGCGATCCTTGCCGAACTCCCCGATGATCTTCTGGGCCTCCGGTGAAGTGAGGTAGTCCGCAAAAGCCGTAGCCCCCTCGTAGTTCACACCGGGATGCTTCTTCGGGTTGATGACCATAACATGGTAAACATTGTAGAGAACTTCATCCCCCTCCAGCAACAGGATCAGATCCAGACGATCCCGCATGGCCAGGTAGGTGGCTCGATCCGTCAGGGTGTATGCGGCCTTCTCCGAGGCGATCTTGAGCGTCGCTCCCATCCCCTGGCCGGACTCCTGGTACCAGGCACCCTGGGGCGTTATGCCAGCCTCCTTCCAGAGGGCCAGCTCCATTTGGTGGGTGCCGGAGTCGTCGCCCCGCGAGATGAAGAGGGCCTGGGCCTGGGCAATTTTCCGCAGGGCCTCGGTGGCCTTCACCATCCCTCGAATGCCCGCCGGGTCGGCCTTTGGTCCGACGATGATGAAATCGTTATGCATGACGAGGCGCCGGTCCGCAACATCGCCGGAGGCCACCAATTGCATCTCCGCGTCGGGTGCGTGCGTCAGGAGCACATCGGCATCGCCCCGTGCGCCCATAGCGAGCGCCGCCCCGGTGCCCACAGCGATCACCTTCACCCTGTAGCCGGTCTTGGCCTCAAAGTCTGGGATCAGAACGTCCAGGAGGCCCGAATCCTGGGCGCTGGTCGTGGTCGCGAGGATGATCTCCGGGTTGGCCGGAAGGGGAGCCGTCGGGGATCTTGCCACGGGCGCGCAGGCCGTCAACACAACCAGAAGCCAGAGAGGGTGTAAATGTTTCATACGATCCTCCTTCGACCTGCTAGGGCAGCTGCCTGCCCTTCGACGATGGTCCTGGGGGGTTAGGGAAGACCATCAAAGACGAGCCCTAAAGCGCCTCACTACCACATTTGCACCTTCTTCCCGCAGCCCTTTGGGCTGCGGGAAGAAGGAAGGAGCTACCCGCTCCTTCCACTGCGTATCCCCATAAATCAAATAGTAAAGCGCTATAGGTTTTCGTGCTCCTTCCAGATTTCTTCTGGGGGGGCGAGCCGGGCGCCGAAGACGTCCGGTTCGCCCCCGGATCAAGGGGGCGAGGCCGTCGGTCCGCACCATCCCATCTCCTCAAAAAACAAAAATGGACGAAGCATGAGCGGATTGGAGATGTTTGGGCTCATCGATTTCCAGTGGATGCGGCTGCCCAAGCAGCCCGCCGGGTGAGGGTTGAACCACTACCTGGCGGATGCTCTACCCCCCAGTTTGAGCGTGACCCTCATGGCATATCATAGACCCCAAGATGTTTTTCGGGATGGGCCAACGACGGAAGGTCATCCTCTGGATTCCTCTCCATTGACAAGTTCGCTTTTTTCCTCTAATCTTCACGGGTAAAGCGCTTTATCTATCACCAGTCAGAGAGGAAACCAATGGGGAAGATTTATCTGGCGCTGGCGTTTCACAACCATCAGCCGGTTGGGAACTTCGATTGGGTCTTTGAGGAGGCTTATCGTCGGGCCTACGAGCCTATGATCGCCGCCTTAGAGCGTCATCCAGGGGTCCGGGTGGCCTTGCATTACACAGGGCCGCTCAGGGACTGGCTGCAGACCCATCGACCGGACTTCTTCCCGCGGGTCCGCCGCCTGGTGGAACGGGGCCAGGTGGAGATTATGGCCGGAGCCTACTATGAGCCGATCCTGGCCATCATCCCGGATGAGGACAAAGAAGGCCAGATTCGCAAACATATGGAATCCGTGCGGGCAGATTTCGGAGCGGAGCCGACGGGCTTCTGGCTAGCGGAGCGGGTCTGGGAGCCTCATCTGCCCATCTCGCTGGCCCGCGCCGGCCTCCAGTACACCATTGTGGATGATACCCACTTCAAGTGGGTCGGACTGACCGATGAAGATCTCTTCGGTTATTATGTGACGGAGGAGTTGGGCTATCCCCTGAAGATCTTCGGGACCTCCAAACATCTGCGCTATACGATCCCCTGGGCGTCCGTTCAAGAAGTGATCGATTGGTTGCGGGAACATGCCGAGCGGTCCTTGCCTCCTGGCACCCCACCCCGGGTGGCCGTGATGGGGGACGATGGGGAGAAGTTCGGCCTGTGGCCGGGCACGGATATCCATTGCTGGGATCGGGGATGGATTGAGATGTTCTTCACCGCCATCGAGGAGAACGCCGACTGGCTCATCTCCATCCCGCCCGGCGAGTATGCGGCGCGCTTCCCACCCCTCGGCCGGATCTACCTTCCCACCGCTTCCTATGATGAGATGAGCGAATGGGCCCTGCCGCCGGAGGTCTCCGCTGAGCTTACGGATCTTAAGCATCAACTGCAGGCCGAAGGTCGCACGGATCTTCTCCGGTTCATCCGGGGAGGGTTCTGGCGGGTTTTCCTGGCCAAATATCCAGAGGTCAACCAGATGCACAAGAAGATGCTCTGGGTCAGCCGTAAGGCCTGGGCCCTTCCGGATCCCGAACGCCGTGCGGAGGCTTTAGACCACGTGTGGGCTGGTCAGTGCAACTGCCCCTACTGGCATGGGGTGTTCGGCGGTGTGTATCTCTTCCATATCCGCGAGGCGAACTATCAGCACCTGATCACCGCCGAGGCCTTAGTGGATGAAAGCCGCTACGGGGAAGGGCCTTGGGCGTATGTAGAGCGCTTCGATTTCGATGCCGACACCCAGGAGGAGATCGTGATCGGGACGCCGGATCAGTGGCTCCTGATCAGCCCCTATTTGGGCGGTCAGATCCTGGAATGGGACCGCCGGGATGCCGCCCTGAACTTACTGAATGGGATGACCCGGCATCGGGAAGGTTATCATAAGGTGCTGCGAGAGGCCGCGGTCCGTGGGGAGATCGTGCGAACCGGTCAGGAGGGTCGCCTGGAGAGCATCCATACCCACCGGGTGCGGGTGAAAGAACTGGGCCTCGAAGAACGATTGATTGTGGACTGGTATCGTCGGACCGGATTGATCGATCACCTCATGGCTCCGGACACCCGGCTGGCAGCATTTTATCGAGCGCAATATGCAGAGTGGGGAGATTTCGTCAATCAACCCTACACTCTGTTTGCCATTCAAACGGATCCCCATCCCCAAGTAACCCTCCGCCGGGATGGCCATGTGTGGGATCCAGAGGGCCCGAAGCCCTTGCGTCTGGAAAAGCGCCTGGAGGTCTTCCCGGACCAGCCGATCCTGCGAGTTTCTTATTCCCTGACCCCTATGGGCCTCTCTTCGATCCACGCCCGGTTCGGCGTTGAAGTCAATTGGGGGATGTCCGGAGGCGACAGTGAGAAAGCCTACACGGTATGGCCGGATGGGGAATTACGTCCCTTCGCGACGATTGAGGAACTCCCCGAATCCGACGAGCTGGCCATCGTCCACGAATGGTGGGGACGGATCGTCATTCGCCTGAGCCGGCCGGCCGCCTGGTGGCAATTCCCGGTGGAGGCAATCTCAAACTCGGAGGCTGGCTTCGAGCGGGTATATGAAGGAACCAGCTTGACTGCCCACTGGCTCCTGCACCTGACTCCAGGGGAACGCTGGGAGACCACTATAGAGTTTGAGCTGGCCTGAGCCGAGGGCCCATCGGCTTTCTGTTCCGAAGGGCCTTCTCTCGGGTTCCATAACTAAAGTGAGGTCAGGGCATTCAGGCATCGAGAGCGATGGCCTCCAACAGGTGGGCGGTCCTTTGTGCTTAGGGCTTGGTCTCTGGGCTTTGGTCGGCGTGACGTGTTTCAAAGCCTGTGCGCAGATGGGAAGGGATCCTGATGCTCTCCTCCCTGTCGTTCTAAAGGACGGCGGGGAGGAGAGCCACCGGTTCCTCCACCGCGCATCTTCAGTATCCCCAAGCGGGGACCATAACGACTCAGCACCTGGGCGTCCAATCCTTTTGCCATCGAAAGAGGAACGAGCCGTTTGGGAAAGCCATTCCTGAGGGGGTTTTTGTGGTTAACCAAGGTTACTTCTTCTGAAAGATGCTACGAAAATTTCTTGATTAACCGTTTTCTATTGACACCTCCCGTTCAAGATCGCTACAGTGATCTATGCGAGATCTCCAGGGGAGGTGCCTGATGCGCTTTGCGCTTTCTCGGTTTACAATCATCGTGCTTTTGCTGGGGATCGGGGCTGCGTGCGCCCCGCGACAGGCATCACCGACGCGGTTGGTGATCGCGGTCCAACCGACCTTCGCGGTCTCGGAGATCCAGGAGAAGGCGCGGCCGCTGGAGCAATATCTGGAGCAGCGTCTGGGGCCGGGGGTGGATGTAGAGATTTACGTGCCTCTGAGCCAAGCGGGGGTAGTAGAAGCGTTGCGCTTCGGCCAGGCCCATGTAGCCTTCATGGGGCCTTTCGCTGGGCTGTTAGCGGCCGAACGGGCCAATGCCCAGGTGGTCCTGGCCGAGGTCCGGGAGGTGATCCACGGCGCTCAGAAGACCGAGGCCACTTATTATTACTCGTATTGGGTGGTCCCGAAGGACAGCCCGTATACTTCCCTTGCCGATTTGAAGGGCAAGCGGGCCTGCTTCCCCAGCCCGATCTCCACTTCCGGCTATATCGGGCCGATGGCCCGGTTGATTGAGCTGGGGCTGTTGCCTGAACCCCCCGCGCAGCAGGAGGTGGACCCGAAGGCGTTCTTCGGCCAGGTGCTTTTCGCCGGTGGCTACGGCCAGTGCTGGGAAGCCCTGAAGGCCGGTCAGGTCGATGTCACGGTGATCGCCGGCGATGTGCCGGAGAAACTGTATCAGGAGGTCATGGCTCACACCCGGATGCTGGAGCAGCAGGGACCTCTTCCCTCCCACGTGGTGGTGGTGAGCCAAGCCCTTCAGGAGCCCATGCGCTCGAAGGTGATCGAGGCCCTTATGGGGTTGAGCGGGCCGGAGCATCGGAGCCTGATGCGCCAGTTCATCTCCGGCCTCTTTGTGGGCTTCCAGCGAACGGATGCCCAGACGCATCTTGGAACCCTTCGGGAGTATATCCGGCGCACCCATATCGCTTTCTCCGAGCGGATCACGCCTTGAGGACTGATGAAGGGGACCACTGAGGGGGAGACCGACGTCTCCCCCTCAGTGGCGCAACCTCCAACGCGCTGCGAACTTCTCAGCGAGGGATTCCAAATGACACAACCTACGACGGTTCTGCGATCCGAGGAAGCGTTGGCTCTATCAACGCCCGCGGTGGCAGTTGAGGATCTCTGGTTCGCTTATCGGGAGGGGTCATGGATCCTGCGCGGGGTGAATCTTCGGGTTCCCTCAGGCGGCTGCTGGGCAATCATGGGTCCCTCCGGCGCCGGCAAGACCACCTTGATGCGGATCATGGCCGGGCTGCTTCCGTTCCAGCGCGGCCGGGTCGTCCTGATGGGGCAGCCGCTGGGGAGGCAGCAGGACTCGACGTTGCGTCGGATTGTGGGCTATATCCCGCAACAGCTCGGGCTGGTACGGGGTCTGACGGCGCTGGAGAACGTGCTCCTGGGATCTCTGGCCCGCCACGATGGGTGGGGGACGGCCCTGGGGTTCTTCCCTCGGGAGGAGATCGAGCGGGCCCATGCGCTGCTGGCGATGCTGGATCTGGCGGACAAAGCTCATGAGAAAGTGTTCCGCCTCAGCGGAGGGGAGCGCCAGCGCGTCGCCATCGCGCGGACCCTCATGCAGGATCCGCAGCTGATCCTGGCGGATGAGTTCGTCTCCGATCTGGATCTCCCTCGAGCCGCCCAGGTGCTGGATCTCGTTTGCCGCCTGGCCCGGGAGAGGGGGCTGACGGTGATCTTGAATCTCCATGAGCTCCAGCTGGTTCAGGAATTTGCAGATCATGTCGTGATCCTGAAGAATGGTCGGGTGGCCTTTGAGAGTCCGGCCATCGCTCTGACCTGGCCGTTGTTCCGGGAGATCATGGAGGGGAAGGGTTGAGATGAGTGCGAAGCATTTGAGCCTCCATCGGACGATGCGAAATCTGGAATGGCGTCGGTGGCGGGAGCTGGGGCTCAGCTTGGGAGCGCTGGCCCTGTTGGTCTGGCTGCTCCAGGGGATGGGATTTTTCGAAGCTGGGCGGCTGGTCCACGGGGCCTTTAATCTCGTTCGCTTCGCCCGCGAGATGTTCCCGCCGGATGTGGGGATCCTACCCACTATTGGGGGGGCCTTGATCGAGACGCTGCAAATGGCCTTCGCGGGGACCATGCTGGGCTTCCTCCTCTCTTTTCCGCTTGGGGTGCTCGGATCCCGCACGCTGTTCCCGGCAGGGGTCGTGGCGGTCGTTCGCTTTCTGATCGCGGCCATCCGGACGGTGCCTTCGTTGCTGTGGGCTGTGCTGATGGTCATCGTGGTCGGCCTGGGTCCCCTGGCGGGGACAATGGCCCTGGCGTTCTACACTGTGGGTTATCTGGCCAAGCTCTATGCGGAGCTCTTCGAGGGGATTGATCCGGAGATCCTCGAGGCCATGCGGGGCGTTGGGGCGAAGCGCCGCCATCTGATCCGCTTCGTCCTATGGCCCGAGAATGCGAACGCGATCCTCAGCCAGTTGCTCTTCATGCTGGAATATAACGTGCGGGCTTCCACGGTGCTCGGCTTGGTCGGGGCAGGGGGCATCGGGTTCTATATGCAGATCTACCTGAGCACGATGGCTTATTCCCGCCTGACCGCTGTGCTCCTCGCTGTGCTCCTCCTGGTGCTGGCTATGGATGCTGTGAGCGCCTGGGTTCGACGACGCTACTTGCTGCGTCCATAGGGAATGAACGAGGAGCCGCCTATTCCCCTCTTTTTTCTCTTGAAGGTTGGTAGTCACTCCTAGGGTGTGGGCCGCCTTCGGTGGCCCACACCCTAGGAAGAACCCTCCTTTCCCCCCTCCCCGCGTGGCCCCTTTGGATTTGTGACATTTGGAGCTCGCCACTACTGAAAGGGGTAACTACCTGAGGGTTTGAACTCGATCCGAGCTTCTTCGATCTTTATGCTGCTCCCCAAACGTTGCTTTTGCTCTCCTTCGTACTGCTGTATTGCCTTTTTGGGACCAAGGGAAATGCCTTCAGCCGCTTCCCATCAGCCTCAGAGCCCTTAGGACTTCCATCGTTTTCATCCCTCTTATTTGCTCACCTTCGCCATTGCCCGGAAATGATGCAATGCTTGCAATCCGATTTGACGCAATCTGCAATTGTGATATAATTTACCTGATCCTTTAAATAAACCGGCTGCCATTTAGGTAACCATGTCGATGGTTTGTTCCCTTCCGGGTTTTGGGGAGGCTGTGCTGGACCCTTTCGGTCCACGGCGTCGCTTCCCAGAACCACCGGGTGGTTAAAGATTTTGAGAGGAGTTTGTTTTCCTTCAATCTCGATTACAGGGGGTTTCTACCATGAAAGAGATCCTAGAAAGCCGTATCAGCCTGCTCCGATCCCAACTGGCTGACGTGGAGCAGCGCCGGGAGTACATCCAGGCCCAGTTGCGGTTGCTGGAGGACATCGCCGAGCTGATCGAGAAATATCCTACGTTAAGCGAAGGGCTCATCGGTCTGTTCCGACAAACCACCATGCCCCGCCGTCGTCGTACCCGGGAGCTGGTGAACAATATTGTGGAAGTGCTAAAAGGTGCTCCTCAGGGGATGGAGCTGGAGGAGATCCGCCGGGCGTTGATGGATCGAGGCCTTCAGGTCCCGGGGCGGGATCCGCAAATGCAACGGGCCCGGCTCACGCTGATCTTCCGCAAGAATCAGGATCTGTTCCAGCGGGTTCGTCGAGGAGTTTATCGCTTGAAGGTGTAATCCCATCCGGGGCAGGCCATCTTCAACGGCCTGCCCCGCTCTCCGAGGCCCCCGAATAGGAGTTGCGTAGTTCGGAGCCTATGGGAGGAGGCGGAAGGGCTCCATGCCCAAAGCCCTCATGAGGAAACCCGCCGTGTAACTCCTGCCGAGAAGAGCGTTCAGGGACCCTGGTGCATGCCGCAGGGGCTCGGCCGACGGTCTCCGCGCACTCCCAGTGGATCCAGAGCGAGGGCGCTGGTGGCTATTGAAACGCCATATAAAGCCCACCACGCTGAGGTCACTGCGCTCCTCTCCTTTTCCTTCTGACCCGGGCGATGAACAGCTGGACTTCCCCACACAACGCGCCTCGGAGAGGCTGACGCTCCACTCTCTCAAGAGGAAGCTCCGAGAGATCCGATGCGCGAGGCAAACGTTCCCCGGTGGTGAGGAGGAAGGCGACCCGATGCCATCACCGACTGATCACGGGACGAGGGACTGGCTGCAGCGGGCCTAACTGGAATAGATAATAAGGCTCCTTGGCTCGAGGGCGATCTGGTTCTTCCGGCAGCAGATCGCAACGCCGGATCAGCTCATGGCCCCTTAAGGGGGCATAGTAACGGATGGACGGCCGCTCGGGCCCGAAGGCGGCCGTGTGATAGAAGGCGATGAAGTCGACCAGAGGGGCCAGCGGTGGGGCATGACGCGGCGGAATGCGATGAGCTTGGGTTTGTTGGATCCACTGTCAGCCCCGCTGGTTACGCACCATGACTACTAAGGCCATCGCTTCCGGGAACAATTCCACGCCTGGATCTCTGAGGGGATGGATGCTTGCCGGATCATACGTCATGGCCCATACCCTTACGTCATTCTCTGGCCCATCCTCCCGTAAACCATATAAGGGTTACACTGTTGGTTTCCTCGTGGGGGTTTGAGGGCGGAGCTGGGCACCAAAGGCGCTCGGCCCCGTTCTCCAACCCCCACAGCCCTCAAGGAGTTTTCCGCCTCACTCCACCAGGTGGTCTCCTCGAAGGGTGTGACTGATCCGATGGCCTTGGGAATGTGGACACCCCGGCCTTCTTGTAGGTACCCTGATCTCATCCTGTGGCCACACCTTACCGAAATTCCCTGTGGAAAAATCACCCCCACGCGTTGGGGTGACCACCCGCTATGATGGACTGTTGTGGTCCCCATTCGCACTGGAATGGGCTGCTTTATTCTCCCTACATGATGATAGACCGTCGGAGAGGATCGCAGCGGTCGAGCAGTGGGGTGAGGATAGGCGTAAAGGGAGGGGAGGCAGCTCGCCTCCCTTTTGGGGGGTGAGTCGGGTGCTGAAGGCACTCAACTCACCCCCCAATCCCCCAAGGAGCCAAAACTGAAAATCGGATGTGGATGAAGCAGCAGTCACCCTGTTATGATTCCTCTTCAAAGACCATTCCCAACGCCGCGGGCGGCGAGACCTGGAGGCCGCGGAGGATCCGGAGGGCAAGACGACGGCTGGATTCCGGAAGGCGCGATAACGCCGTGTGGACCCATTCGGTGTTGCCCAGATTGGTCAGCAAGAGCGCGAAGATCATGAGGGGGAACGGCGCCACATTGAGAACCTGGGAGGGGATCCCCGGCAGGCTGGGCTGAAGAACCAGGCTAACCCATTGAAGCCAGGCGAACAGCAGCGCCCCGAAGGCTCCGCGCACCGGATGCCAGCCCCCAAAGATCGTAATGGCCAGCACAATCCATCCGATCCCATCGATCCCGGAGATCGGCCCCTGCCATCCCCCTTTCAGATCCAGGGTGTAGGCGGCCCCGGCAAACCCCACCAGGGCCCCACCTAGCACGGCGTATCCATATCGAATCCGTGTAACAGGGATTCCCCGCACGAACGCTGCCGGGGGGCGCTCGCCTACGCAGCGGAGCACCAGGCCCGGCCGCGTTTGGAAAATCCAGATCCAGGCCAACACGACAGTGAGCAAGGCGATGTAAACGATGGGGCTTTGCTGGAACAGTAGGGGTCCCAGAATTGGGAGATCCTTAAGGAAAGGGATCGGAAGCGCTCCGACGCGTGGGCCCGGGACGCCCATGAACGGATTCCCCAGAAAATAGGCCAGATCCCGACCCAGCAAAGCCAGCACCAGCCCCACGGCGACCTGGGATTGACGCAGGGTGAGGCTGGCGAAGGCGACCACTAAGGCCATCAGCGCGCCGATGATGGCGCCTGCGAAGAACCCCAGTTCCAGGCTGCCCGTTTGCACCGCAACTGCGAAGCCGGCCATCGCGGCCAACAACATCGCCCCGTTGACCGAAAGATTCACCACCCCAGCTCGCTCCGAGAAGGTCTCACCGATCACGGCGATCAGGAGCGGGGCAGAAGCAGTCAGAACTCCTGCCAGACCGAAGATCCACTCAGGCATCATCTCCGGACTCCATGGTTGCTTTGGGTCGCCAGCGGGCTCGCACCCCCTGCATCAGCAGCACGAAAAGGACCAGGGCGCCTTGCATCACCCCAGAGAGGGTGGAGTCAAGCTTCAGCGTGATCGGAAGCTGGATGCTGCCGATGTTCAGGGCGGCGAAGAAGAAAGCAATAGGCACAGACCAGGAAACGCGGTAATTGGCCAGCATAGCCACCAGCAGCCCCAGGTAACCATAACCGCTGGAGATCGGCGGGATCAGGCGATGATAGACGGCGGTGACCTGAACCGCGCCGGCCAGCCCGGCCATTGCCCCGCATCCCAGTAAAGCCAGGAACAAATAACGGGCCGTTGGCACCCCCAGCAGGTGTGCCGCGCGGATATTCTTCCCGATCGCTTTCAGTCGGAGCCCGAAGTACGTGTTGCGCAACAGCACATAGACCAGAGCGATGCTCAGGAGAGCCAACATCAGAGCCCATGGGCTTAACCGGAGTCCTGGGAACACTGGCAACCAGAGGCGCTCTGGGAAAGGCTCGGTTCCGCTCATGGAACCGATCCCCGGCCGCTTCCAGGGGCCGAAGATCAACCATAGGATCAGCGTGGTCGCGACGAAATTCAATCCCAGGCCGCCGAAGATCTCATGAACCCCCCCATAGATTTTCAACAGGCCCACCAGCCCGGCCCACGCTGCCCCTCCAGCTATCCCGGCCGCCATTGCCAGAATGATCACGAGGGGAGCTGGGAGGCCTGTCTCTTGCAGCGCGCGCATGATCCCGGTCGCCACAACGGCCCCTAGCATGATCTGGCCTTCTACGCCGATGTTCCACAACCCGGCCGTGAAGGTCAGCAACAGGCCGGAGGTTACCAACATCAAAGGCACCCAGGCCACGAGGATATCTGTGGCGCGCTTCAGGGAGCCAAAGGCCCCCTCCAGAACCTGACGGTAGGCCTCGATGGGGGGAGCGCCGGCTATTAACAATACAATCGTGGTGAACAACAAGGCCATCAGAACCGAGAGTCCTTGAAGGCCAAATTCCATCCATCGGGAAGGACGGGTGTGAGGGAGCAGGATCTCTTTCATGGCGCTCACTTGCTCCGTTCAAAATATCCAACTCCGCGATCGCATCCCATTACACTCTTGGGATGAGGAGGAGGAAGCAAGTCCCCTCGTGGGGTGGGGGCTGCCGAAGGCAGCC
>NZ_JBHOQJ010000050.1:0-18601 GCF_042408365.1 Thermoflexus sp. | reverse complement strand
GGGCCGCCGAAGGCGGCCCCACCCACCCTAAAATCCTCTCTACGGGCTCTCGGCGTTTCGAATTCACAACAAAGGCTTACAAACAACAGTGGTGATCATTCGAACCCGCAGCGACGAGCGCTCGATTCGTGGAATTTCTGTGAAAGGTGGGCCGCGTAAGCGGCCGCCCCTTACAGAAAAAATTTCAATTTCATTTTTGCAATAAAGTAGTCTTACTTCAATTGTAAGACCATGCGCCCAAATGTCAAATAAGCAGCGATTCCGTTCCTGACCCAGCCCTGAAACCCCTAAATCCTAAATTGAAAGCAACGGAGCCGAGCCATGCCAAAGGCGCAGCGCGGCCACTTGGGTTATATTAAGGAATCAAGCACGAAAGCGCTCAGCTGTAAGTCCAATGGGAGCATCGGATCCATGCGGCGGTTTCGTTGGAGTTTACGGGAACAACGGTTACGCGAAGCGCTGGTGGAAATCGGCGCTCGTCTGTATGCTCGAGGACTGGTCTCGGCGAACGACGGCAATCTTTCGATTCGCCTGGATGCCGATCGAATCCTGATCACGCCTCGAGGCAAGAACAAAGGGCGGTTGCGGCCGGAGGACATGGTGGTGCTAGATATGGCGGGGCATGTGCTCCAGTTCGGATCGGGTAGGGCGGAGCCCTCCTCAGAATGGCCCATGCACATCGAGGCTTATCGTCAGCGCTCGGATATCGAGGCAGTTTTGCATGCGCATCCTCCCTTCACCGTAGCCCTCACGGTGGCCGGTGTGCCGTTTCCCTCGGAGGTTCTGCCCGAAGTGGTGATGACCGTGGGGAAAGTTCCGACTGCCCGGCTGGCGCTGCCCAGTTCAGAGGATGACGCTTTGGCGATTCGCGATTGGATTCGAGATCATCAAGCGGTGCTGCTTCCTCATCATGGGGTCGTCACCGTAGGGCAAACTCTGGAAGAAGCCTGGGTGATTCTGGAGCGAATCGAGTATACGGCCAAGGTCTACCTGTTGAGCCGGATGCTTGGAGAAGCCCGGCCCTTGCCCCCGGAGTTCCTGGCTGCACTGAGCACCACTGGATAGAGTGGAATTCCATGATGGGCGGGCCGTATACGCGGCCCGCTTTCGCCCTTTGAGGGATCAATCGGTCCGGCGGAGCTGCTTGAGGATTTCCAGCAACTGCATCAAGCTCTTTCGGGCTATTTCAATGCGGGTGGGAGACGGGCGAACCGAAGGATTCTGCGCCTTGAAAGAGCAACTATTTGATTGGTATAAGGTATGTTAAACAAACCAAATTGCTCGTTCGCGTTCACCCCCGCCTTGCGGCGGGGTGCCCCTCCCCACCCCACGGCCGATGAGGGCCCATCCCAGCCCCCGCGATCCCGAACGGCCGCCCAATGGATATGAAGTCTCCAAAGGCGGTAAGAATTTCAGCCACCGCATGTCCAGGTGTCCTCGATCCCCCCATCACCCTACCCCCGCAGCGGCCTTTAGATCCTGCCATAACGCCGCCACGTCTGATCCCAGGCGCTCCGCCCAACGGTCCACGTATTCAAAGTCAAAGTGGGCCGTCCACTCGGGCTCCTCGTTCAGGCGCACGGCGACTAGGATATCCCGGATATCCTGCTCGTGTTTGAAGAATCGGCCCTCACGCCATATGCCATCAGCTTGCCCACGATCACATCCTCCGGGCGAGCAAACCACGATATTGAACATGATTCCCAATCGAATAGATTCCTGCATCTGATGGGGATCCGCGTAGAACCGAGGAGGAGGATATGCCGCTGCTAACGCTTCCACTTGCTCTTCGTTAAGCTCCACAACGATATCTACGTCGGCGGTTAAGCGGGTCATTCCGTAGGACATTCCAGCGAACGCCCCGATGACTACATAGGGGATGTTCAATCGCTCCAACGTCTGAAGGATATCCACATACAACTCGAGGAACGATTCACTCGCCATGCTGAAGCCTCTGAAACATCAACATGGTGAGCGCATAGTCGGAGAGCTCCGGATAGGCTCGTCGCAGCGGTATCCAGCCAAAGCGCTTGGAGCTCCAGCAGGGTCTGGAGACGGCGAGCCGGCGGCAGGCGCATCAGCAAGCGGATTTGGGCCTCATCTGCAGGCCCCAGGCGTTTCATCCTTTCCCCGCAGGTCATAGCATCCCCTCCCCGATTCATCCGAGTCCCTTCTCCATCTCTTCCAGCAAGGCCCGGCGCTTTATATGGCTCTGACTAGCTTCCTTGGCATGTCGACCGCAGCACGTTTTTTTCTTCGCCTTCGGCGCGCGGCTCCGCCCCGAAAGCCCTCAGGCGAAAACCAACTGCGTAATTCCTAACATCCATTAAACATCGATTGGACCCGAACGGGAAATACCGCCGCTTGCTCTTGGAGATTTTCCCACCGTGCGGGCGAAGCCCCAGGGCTTTTCGGTAATTCGTTCGGGCCCATCGCCCCCGGAGCGCCGGACGCCCATCGGCCGTCCAGGTTAAAATAGCCCCCGAAGCGGGCCAACCGCAGCCACCACATATCCTGGGCGCGCCTTCCCCTACCCTCCCCCACGTCTCTAAGGCGCCCTGAGGGAAGAGGAGCAGCGCCCTTTCATCGCCAAAGGGTGGAGAAACCATGAGAACTCGTTTCACGATTCTATTGCTCCTTTTCGGGATCCTCGCCGCGTTGCACAGCAGCCTGAACCCTCTGTTTGAATCCCCCGACGAGTTTTGGCACATTGGGATGGCCGTCCACCTGGCCCAAGGGGGCGGCCTCCCGATCCAACAGCCCGGCGTGCAAACGATGTGGCGCCAGGAGGGCAGCCAGCCCCCGCTTTACTACGGATGGTTGGCATGGCTCACGCGCCTCTTCCGGTGGGACCTCTCAGATTTCGAACGAATCTATCTTCCAAATCCCCATGCCCACCCGGGGAATGCCGCCCTGATCTCCAACCGCAACCAAACCCTCCACGGCCCCTGGGAAGCCTTCCCGTGGCGGGGCAGTGTTTTAACCCTGCACCTCTGGCGGGGGGTCTCCGTCTTGCTGGCCGCGGCTGGTGTTGCCTTCACCGTCGGGTGGATCCGGCTGCTGCTCCCCCGATGCCCCCGCTGGGCAATGGGCGCGGGGTTGCTGATGGCCCTAAACCCCATGTTCCTTTTTATTTCCGGATCTGTGAACAACGACGTGGCGGTGAACAGCCTGGCCCCGATGGTCCTGTATCTCATTGCCCGGATCTGGAGGCTGGGGCTCCGCTGGAAGGATGCGATCATGTTGGGCGTGGGATTGGGCGCGGCGGCGCTGGCCAAGCTGAGCGGGTTGCTCCTATGGCCTCTGGCAGGGGCCGCGCTGTTGATCCGCATCCTCCGCGGGCGCCACGCTCGATCGCAATGGGGGGCCCTTCCCGTCCCCTTCGCGATCGCTGCCCTCATCAGCGGCTGGTGGTTCCTCCGCAACTGGCAGCTCTATGGGGATCCCACCGGGCTGTCGATGATGTTGGCGATCGTTGGACGGCGCTCGGCGACCGTGGAAGACCTGCTCCGAGAGTGGGAGGGGTTTCGGCGCTCCTTCTGGGGGGTGTTCGGAGGAATGAACGTGGTCATGCCCTCCTGGATCTACACCGCGTTGGATCTCTGGGCCTCCCTGGCCGGCCTGGGGTTCCTCGCCTTTCTCCTCTTCTCCCCTGCGATGCGGCGCCCGGAGAATCGATGGATCTGGGCTGGCCTTCTGGGATATATCGCCCTGGTGTTCGCTGGGGTGGTCCGGTGGACCTCCATGACCATGGCCTCCCAGGGACGGCTGATGTTCACCGCCCTGGGCCCTCTGGCACTGGGCCTTTGGATCGGATGGGAATATTGGACCCGCCGGATCCCCTTGCGCAGCCTCCGCTGGCTAGCGTGGGCCTCCCCGCCGGCCTTCCTGGGGACGCTGGCGCTGATGGCTCCTGTCCTATGGATTGCCCCGGCCTACCAGCCGCTGCCTGCCCCCAAGCCGGAGGAGCTCGCCGCCCTCCCCCTGCGCCCCGATGCGGTCTTCGGGGGAAAGATCCGTTTGATCGGCCTGGAGGCCGGCCCGCATCGTCTGCAACCGGGAGAGGCCATGGATGTGTGGCTTTACTTTGAAGCGCTGGGACCAACCGAGGAGGACCGGAGTCTCTTCGTCCATCTCCTGGACGATCTCGACATCATCATCGCCCAGCACGATGGCTACCCGCTTCAAGGGTTAAGCAGCACACGGTTGCTTCGAGAGGGCCAGCAGTGGAAGGAACACGTACGCCTCCAGATCCCCCGCGGGGCTGTGGCGCCCGCCTCGCTGGCGCTGGCCATCGGCTTTTATGATCTCCGAACCGGGCAACGGTTCCCCGCCGAACAGGGAGGGAGGCTGGTAGGCGATCACATCCGCCTCCCTGTCGGTCGCCTGGAGCCGGGGCGTGGCGAGGTCCCCAATCCGATCGGATATCGCTTCGGTGGGGCGATCGAGCTAGCTGGCTTCGAGATCCGGAACCGCCAGGCCCGCCCCGGCGAGGCCATCACCCTGACCCTCTACTGGCGCGCTCTCAAAAAGGTGAACACGGATCTCACGGTCTTCACCCACGTCCTCCAGCCTCCCCAAACCCTGTGGGGGCAGCACGACAAGCCGCCCGATCCCCCCACCTCCCGTTGGGAGATCGGTCGGATCTACCAGGAGCGCTACACACTGGCCCTGAAACCCGATACGCCCCCCGGCTTCTACGAGATCGAGGTAGGCCTTTATCGGCCAGACACCGGGGAGCGTCTGCGTGGGGAGGATGGGCAGGACCGAGTGCTCTTGAGTCGGGTCCGCGTGTTGCCGTGAACCCCATCGGCGAGGGTCACGGTTCGGATAGGCCCTCGAGGTCCACCACACCGATGGGGATGGCGTCCGGCCCCCCGGCCTGGAAGCGCGTGCCATCCGGGGCGAAGGCCGGGAGGCGCTCGCCGGTCTCATAACGATATAACCCGACCGTGAGACGAACGACAGGAACTTTCAGGTCGGCGGGCAACTGGATGCGGTGGATCTCCTCAAAGGGGCGCTCGGGGGCCCAGAGCATCGTGGGATAGTGCCCATAGAACGGGTAAGTGTCTTCTTGGGCCAGGATGCGAGGTTGCTGGGGGTCCAGGGCATGGACGAAGACGGCATAGTTGCCGGCGACCGGCCGGCGCGCCTCCCACGTCAGACGGATGGTGATCACGTCCCCGGGCCGGGCGCGGGCGGGCTCAATGTGGGCCCGATGGAGGACGATTCCGTCATCGATCCAAGCGATCGGCGCGGCGGCGCGCGTTGCGGGCCGTGGAACGTAAATCGGCAGAACTCCATGGAGAATGACGAGGACGCTGACGGTGTACATTGTCAACATCGCCCCCGCGATCGCCCGCGAGCGCCAAGGACCACGCCCCCACCCTTCCCACCCGGCCGCCCAAAGCCAAAACCACGAACCCCCAGCGGTCCCGAGATATCGAGGGCCGCCGACAATATAACGCAGGCTGAGCAGGACCGAGGCTGCGAGGAGCGCCCCGGAATGAAGGGCGAGCATCCCGGCCACGAAAGGAGTTTCCCGGCGAAGGATGCGGATCCCCCATCCGAGCATCCCCGCCAGCAGGCTGATTCCCAGCACCCCATACAGCCATTCCCCTTGGCCCGGTTTGATAAGCGCGCCCTTGAGGAAATCGAGGAACTCCATACGGATCCAAAATAAGAGCGCGACGGGTTGGCCCCGCGCAATCAGCCCGACGCGGGCCAGGGGGTCCCCATAAAGAGCGAGGTTACGTAGAAAGAGCACGGATACCAACGCGAGGGCGATCCCGGACCACGCCGCGCCGGATCGGCTCCAAAGCCACTGGGCAGATCGCGGGGATCTCGCGATGAGAAGCGCCATCGGGATCAACAGAAAGATGGCTTCCATCCGCGTGTAGAAGCTTAAAACCAACAGGATCAACGTCCGGGCCCATCGGATCCGGGAATGCCCTCCCCGCCAGATCCAGGCCATCTCGCTCAGGACCAAGGCGTTGAGCGGCGTGAACAACGCAATGTTGCTGATCCCCGTTTGGTAAAAGAGCAATGAGGGGAGCGTGGCCGCCACCAGCGCCGCCAGGGCGGCGCCCTCCCGGCTCAACCAGGCACGCCCGCCCTGATAGAGGCCGCACACGGTGAGGACACCCAGCAGCCAGGACCAAATCCGCCCCGCCATCAACGGGGCTGTCCCTTGAGGAAAGTGCAAACACGGCGTGGTGTTCCCTCGAGGGGCGCCGACGAGGAAAAACGGGTTCGCCACCACCCAATCCTCCGGCCACCCTATCGGGCTGGGCCAGAGGACCAGCGCGCTGAGCCAATAATACAGCGGGGGTTGGAACCGCTCATCCAGCGGACACGGCGCTTTCGGGTGCGGGTCCATCACGGGCCACAAACGGCCACGGAGAACATCCGCGATGTAAACCAGATGGGCAATCTCATCCGGCTTGGCCGGCACCATAACGAACCGCCAATGGAACCACCCCAGCAGCAAATAGACCAAGATGATGGCGGAGCAAATCGTCGTATCGCGCCACAGGCGGTCATGCGGTCTCACACCTTAGACCTCCAATCCAGCGTGAGCTCCACGCCTCCAATTATGACACAGCTTCGAGGACTCTCCATCGATGGCTTTGAATAGGACCGGCTCGGCTACAAAGTGAAAGAGCGAAAGGCGGAGGAGGTCGGGATCGTGGGAGTTGGAAGCCGTGCTTTTTAAAGGTCTAACAAGGAGGTACAGGGCTTTTCAGAGTTCTAACATTCTGGGGTCATCCCATTCCTCACGGTTATGCCGTCTTTGTTAGAACTTTGAGAATCCCGGAGGGAGGTAAGATATGGACAAAACTGTGGAAGAGAAGATAGAAAAGGATCTAGAAGAGCGTTAGAAAGGAGGGGCGGGATGAGGATCCTCCGGTGGATCGGCGTCATCTTGTTCGGGCTCACTGGATGCGTTTTGGCTTTCCTAAGCGTTGGGGGGGCTTTCGCAACTTTACAGCAAAGGTACGAGGCCTGGTGGGGTTTCCTCCTTCTCGGGCTTCCCCTGGCGGCCGTCCTCCTGGGAACGGCGTGGGCGCTGGGGACCGGACAGCGGGTTCGCCCGGTGGTGGGAACGCTTCTAGCCATCGCCGCGCTGGTCTACACGCTCGCTTTGGCCGGGATCACGATCGCGGCCAGCACCGCGGTGGCGCGCGCTCGTGATCTGTTTGCAGGGCTCGCTTTCGTTCCGGTAGCGATGTTCTGGCCCGCGCCGGTTCTCCTCACCGTGCTGGCTGGGGCGCTGCTGTGGAAGCAAGGGGTGCGTCTGGCCCCTTATCTGTTCGCTGGCATCGCCCTGGGCTGGCTGACGGGATGGGCAGGCCTTTGGGTGGTGTTGTTGGGGAGCGCGAGTCCCTCACGTCCCATCGACCGCTTGGGCCGCGTAGCCGAGCCGAGCTTGTGGGAGTCATGGACATATCGCCTGGGGCTGTTAATGCATCCTGAAGCATGGCCTGTCCACCTCTTCTTCCTTCTACCGGCGGCTCTCGCGCTCGGGTTGGGTGTGCTGGGATCGAGGCGCCGTTGAAGCTTGAGAGCTTCCCATCATTTCACTGCCCCGAGACCAATCCGGGTTAAAATAGGGCGCTGAGACCGAGAGGTCGCCGCGGAACGCAGCAATCCGGGAGGCGAAGGATGGAAACCGTGGAAACCTTCGAGGGCCGATGGTACACCTACCCTCCGCTGCGCAACGCCCTCGCCGCCGGGCTGCTCACCGGCCTAGCCTTCGGCCTGGCCCATTTGGGGTGGATCCCGCCCCTCATCGAGATCGCGATGTACGCCCTCGCGATCCCCCTCGGCGCTTTTCATTGGGCCCGTGAGGGCCTGGAGAAGCTGGTCGAGCGGCGGGAGATCGATATCGAGCTGCTCATGCTGGCGGCCGCGCTCGGGGCCGCCGCCCTGGGCCTCTGGGATGAGGCCGCCGTTCTCGTCTTCCTTTACGGCACAGCCGAAGGATTGGAGGAGCTCGCCTACGCCCGCACCCGGGCCTCGATTCGGAAGCTGCTGGATCTGGCCCCGAAGGAGGCTCGGGTCCTGCGCGACGGCGTGGAGCAGGTCATCCCCGCCCACGCGCTCCAGGTCGGCGACCTCTTCATCGTCCGGCCCGGCGAGTCCATCCCCACCGACGGGATCGTCCTGGAAGGCCGCTCGATGGTGAACGAGGCCCCGGTGACCGGTGAATCGATCCCAGTGGAGAAGAAAGCCGGGATGCCGGTCTTTGCGGGGACGATCAATCAGGAAGGCATGCTGAAGGTGCGAGCCACGGCGTCCTTCGAGGACAACACCTTAGCTCGGATCATCCATCTGGTGGAGGAGGCCCAGGAGCAAAAAGGGCAGGCCCAACAGTTCATCGAGCGGTTCGGCCGGGTCTACTCCCCGCTGGTCCTCTTGAGCGCGGCGCTGATGGCCCTCCTCCCTCCCCTGCTGGGCGCGTCGCTCACCGATTGGGCCGCCCGGGCGGTCGTGTTGCTGGTCGCCGCCGCCCCCTGCGCGTTGGTGATGTCCACCCCGATCGCGATCGCCGCCGGCATCGGCCGGGCGGGGTTGAGCGGCGTGCTGATTAAGGGCGGCGTGCACCTGGAGAACCTGGGCCGCATCCGGGTGGTGGCTTTCGACAAGACCGGGACGCTGACGCGGGGGGAGCCGGAGGTCACCGAAGTGATCGCCATTCAGGGGGATGAAGAGGAAGTGCTCCGCCTGGCCTCCAGCGTGGAGCGGTATTCGGAGCATCCCCTGGCCCGGGCGATCGTGCGGAAAGCCGAGGAGCTCGGGATCGCCGGGCTGGAGGTCCGATCGTTCTCCGCCATCACCGGCTATGGTGCGATGGCCCGCGTGGGGGATCAAACCGTCTACGTGGGGAAGCCGGGCCTTTTCCGGAAGGCGGGGCTGGAGGTGGACGTGAAGGCCCTCCCGGAGGCGCTGCGCCACGATGGGAAAACCCTGGTGCTGGTGGGGACGGAGGCGGGGTTGAAGGGAGTGATCGCCGTTCGGGATGTGGTCCGCCCCCAAGCCCGCGAGGCGATCCGCGAGTTGCATCGGATGGGGGTGCGGGTGGTGATGCTCACGGGGGATCGAGAGGCGACGGCGCGGGCCATCGCGGCGGAGCTGGGCATTGACGAGGTGAAAGCGGATCTGAGGCCGGAAGACAAGGTGAAGGCGATCCGGGAGCTGGAGGAGCGATATGGGCCGGTGGCGATGGTCGGGGATGGGATCAACGACGCGCCGGCGCTCGCCCAGGCGACGGTGGGGATGGCGATGGGGGCGATCGGCACCGACGCGGCCATCGAGGCCGCCGACGTGGCCCTGATGGCCGACGATCTACGGCAGGTCGCCTTCGCCATCCGGTTGGGGAAGAAGGCCCGACGGATCAGCGCCCAGAACATCGCCTTCTCCCTGATGGTCCTGGCTGTCCTGATCCCCCTGGCCCTCACCGGATCCCTCCGCGTGGCCTTGGCCGTCCTCGCCCACGAGGTCTCCGAGCTCCTGGCGGTGGCGAACGGGCTTCGGATGGCCCGGATTCGATAGGGAGAACGCGAATGGAAGAGCCGATCCGTTTGCGCAGCGCGGTCCTCGCTTTCCTGGAGGTCCTGGCCGTCCGTTACGGCCGGCGCCCCCGCACGGTCCGGACCTATCGCACCGCGCTCCAGCGGTTCCTGGAATACCTCTCCGCCCTGGATCTGGACCCGAACGCCCGGACGGTATCGGATCTGGATCCGGAGATCGTGCGGGACTTCATCACCTACTTGGAGGACCGTTACCGGCGGGAAGGCCGGACGCTGCCGGCCGCGACCCGCCAGACGTATCTGGCGGCATTGGTCGGCTGGGTGAATTTCCTGCTGGATGAAGGGCTGTGGACCTTGCCGGCGGAAGCCGCCCGCCGGCTGGTGCGGGAGCTTCGGGCCCAGCGCGGACGTCCCTCCCCTCCCCTCCCCCGCCTGCCCCGGGAGGAGGTTTTGGAAGCGTTGCTCCAGGCCGCCCGCGCCCGCCCGCCCGCCCGGTCCCGCCGTCAGGAACTCATCCGCCTCCGGGACCTGGCGCTGCTGTTGGTGTTGCGCAGCAGCGGGATCCGGGTTGGAGAGCTGGTGATGCTGCGGCGAGGGGATTTCGATCCAGTCCAGAGGGTCCTCTGGGTACATCACGGAAAGGGCGGAAAGGAACGGCTGGCGTTCCTCGATGCGGCGGCCGTCCGCGCGCTGGAGGCTTATCTGCACGCACGCGATGCGGGCCTCCGGGGGAAGGCGGCCGATCATGCACCCCTGTTCGCCCGCCACGATAAAGGCGCGGGGAACCGGACGCTGCCCTTGACCCCGGAAGGGGTGCGGCGGGCTTTAACAACGCTGGCCCGGGAAGCCGGGTTGGAGGAGGTCCTCACACCCCACCAGTTCCGCCACTACTTCGCCACCCGGGTGCTGGAGGCCACCGGGGATCTGGCGGCGGTGCAGGACTTATTAGGGCACGCCTCCCCGACCACCACCCGGCGCTATGCCCGGGTCTCCCCCAAACGGCTCCGGGCGGTGCACCGCCAGGCGTTCGAGGAGCTCGGATGAGCCCTGCCCTGGTGCCACCGCTTCGTGGACTTGCCAAGCCGGCTTTTCCGGCACATCATGAGAGTAGAGCGATCGCTGCAGCTCGTGGGGAGGTCAGCGATGGCAGAGGCGCGGAAGCGTTGGCAAGAGGAGGCGCGGGCCCACGCCCGGATGGCCCGCCGGGAGTTCCAGGAGGCCCTGAAGGCCATGCTCCCCGAGCGGTTCTGGCAACACTGGAAGGCCGCCCGCCGGGAGGCGCTGCTCTCCGTGCGCGCGGTGCTGGATGGCTTGCTGGAGGAAGAGGAAACGCCTTCCACCAGCGTGGGGCGCTCGTAAGTTCAAAGCGGATCTTCGCCGGAAAGGGCGCGGATCCAACGGGCGCCCCTTATGCTTCATTCGCCCTCAAACCCTTCACCACGCTTCTAAGTCGGGCCCCGGGCCGGTTCGCCGTTGGGCGAATTTTCTCGCGCCGTAAGCCCGGCGCGGCCACGGACGCAGCCCCCAGAGCATCCAGAGCCCGGCGATCCCCCCTAGGATCCCAGCCAAGAGCTCTTGTCCGTTCGCCCACAGAAAGAGGGCGAGGATCCACCAGACCACCCCGGTGATCTGCCACACCAGCCGTTGGAACCCCTCGGCGATTAGGATCATCGTCTCCTGAGCCTCCGGGAAGGCAACCTGCCATCGGATCTCCCCCGCCAGGGAGCGCGCGAGGAAGCGCTCGAGGTCCAGGGGGATCCGCACCAGATGGCGCAGGACCTCCAAGGCGAGTTCGGAAAGCGCTGGCTGTTCCTCCTCCAGCAGGCGCCGGGCGAAGGGCTCGGCCTCCGCGAAGACGTTGAACCCCGGATCCAGGCGGGTGACCAAGCCGGCGAGGATCCCTAACGTTCGCCCGAGGAGCAGGAACTCCTGAGGGATCTGAAAGGGAAACCGGAGGAGGAGCTCCCGGAATTCCAGGAACAGCGCCTCCGCCTCCGCGAGGGACCATTTCCGCAATTCGGCCATCGAAAGGCCCCACACCCGGCCCAGCAGACGCTCCACGGCCCGGGTCAGCAGCTCCAGGTCCGCCTCGGGCAGCAGAAACCCCAACGCATCCATGGCCTGAACGATGCGGCGGGCGTCCCGGATCCCCAAGCCGATGGCCGCCTCCCGCAGCCAGCGGCGGGCCTCGGGGGAGATCCGCCCGACCATCCCGAAGTCCACAAAGGTCAGGCGGAAGGGGCGCTCGCCGTCCGGGGATCCCGCCCCCTCCATCGGCTCCACAAAAAGGTTGCCCGGATGGGGATCCGCATGGAAGAAGCCATCGTAAAAGACCTGGCGCAGGTAAGCCTGATACAGCCGCCGGGCGACGGAGGCCCGCGAGATGCCCGCGCGCTCGATGGCGGCCAGATCCGTGATCTTGATGGCGGTGACGTCCTCGAGGACCAGCACGCGCCGCCGCGTGTGGGACCAGAACGGTCGGGGGATCCGGATGCCGGGGTCGTCCGCGAAGTTCCGGGCGAACTGTTCCGCGTGGCGGGCCTCGGCGATGTAGTCCAGCTCCATCGCCAGCGTCCGCGCGAACTCCTGCAGCAGGCGATCGAGCTGGACCCGTCGGCGCAGCGGCGGGTAGAGGGAAAGGATCCGGGCCACGACGGTCATGGCCGCCAGGTCCGCGGCGAGCAGCCGCTCGATCCCCGGCCGCTGCACCTTAACCATCACCGGGGTGCCGTCGGGCAGCGCGGCGCGATGCACCTGACCCAGCGAGGCCCCGGCGGTCGCGATGGGGTCGAAGGACCGAAAGGCGCCCTCCAGCGGCTCCCCCAGTTCGGATTCGATCAACGGCCGGATGCGCTCAAAGGGCTCAGCGGGCACTTCGTCCTGAAGCCGGGCGAGCTCCTCGGTGACGAAATCGGGCAAAAGGTCCACCCGGGCGCTCAGGAACTGGCCGAGCTTGATCAGGGCGCCCCCCAGCGCGGCCGCCAGATCCCGAAACGCGGCCGCCCAGGCCCGGTAACGCTGGGGCGCCGTGCGCCGAACCCGCTCCGGGCGGAAGCGACGGAGGATCAGCTCCCACACCAGGAGGTGGAGCAGCAACCGTAAAGCGAACCCCCACACCTTCAGGAAGCGGGTGTAGACCATGGCGCGCCTCAGCCTTGAGGGAACGTTCTCGATGGGGGGCGAGCCGCGTCAGCGGCCCCGGCCCCTCATCGAAACCCCACTTTGGAGCTCGTTGGGGGATCGGTGGCCCGGATCCCCCTTTCCCCTTCCCTCTCCCATCGCAGGCGGGCCGGACGTTACAATTGGATTCGCTGGCATCCAGCCCGCCGGACGCTCGCCCTTTCCCATTTTCGACGGAACGCCGATCATGGGGAATTGAAGGCTGACGGTGGGCGCAGGATCCTCAATGGGACTCCAGCGGAGGATCGAGGGGCTATGGGAATCGACCGAGACACGCCCCGCCTTTACCTGAAGCCCGGGCATGAGCGGCCGGTCCGCCGCCACCACCCGTGGGTCTTCTCCGGCGCTTTAGGGCGCCTGGAGGGGCCGGTGGAGGACGGCGGCCTGGTGGAGATCTATACCATGGCGGGGGAATGGCTGGCGCGGGGCTACCTGAACCGCCGCTCCCAGATCCTGGCCCGGTTGCTCACGTGGGATCCTGAGGAGGGGATCGATGCGGCCTTCTGGCGGCGCCGGCTGGAGCGGGCATGGGAGGCCCGTCGGGCGCTGCGCTTGGAGGAGCAGACGACCGCGTATCGGCTGGTCTTCGCGGAGAGCGACGGCCTCCCGGGCCTCATCGTCGATCGCTACAACGATTTCCTGATCCTCCAATCCTTGACGCTGGGGATCGAGCGATGGAAGCCCACATTGGTCCGCCTCCTGGAGGAGTTTTTCGGGCCCCGGGGGATTTACGAGCGCAGCGATGTAGACGTGCGGGAGAAGGAGGGCCTCCCCCCGCGCTGCGGCGTCCTGGCCGGCGAGGCGCCGCCCGATCGCGTGCTCATCCTCGAACACGGGCATCGCTTCTACGTCGACCTTCGACGCGGCCATAAGACCGGGTTCTACCTGGACCAGCGGGAGAACCGGCGTCGGGCGGCGGCCTACCTGTGGGGCGCCGAAGAAGTCCTGAACGCCTTCTCCTACACCGGGGCTTTCGCCGTTTACGCCCTGGCCGCGGGGGCCCGCCGCGTGGTCAACGTGGATACGTCGGCGGAGGCGCTGGCCTTGGCCGCAGAGAACATCCGGCTCAACGGCTTCGGGGCGGATCGCTTTGAGAACATCGAGGGCGATGCCTTCGAGGTGCTGCGGCAGCTCTATGCCGAGGGCCGTCGATTCGACGCGGTGATCCTCGATCCGCCCAAGTTCGCCTATGCCCAGGCGCACCTCCAGCGGGCGGCGCGGGGCTACAAGGACATCAACCTCCAGGCGCTGCGCCTGGTCCGCCCTGGCGGGGTGCTCATCACGTTCTCGTGCTCCGGCCTGGTGTCGCCGGAGCTCTTCCAAAAGATCGTGTTCGCCGCCGCCGAGGACGCCGGCCGGGAGGTCCAGATCCTGGAGAAACTCTCCCAGGCCCCCGATCACCCCATCCGCCTGACCTTCCCCGAATCCGAATACCTCAAAGGGCTGATCGGCCGGGTGTGGTGAGCGCCCCCTCCTGGCCCCGAGAAATCCCACGCAGGGCCCCGGGAAGGCTGCGAGGGACAAGGAGATCCCATCCACCGAACACGGCCGCCGTTTCGGCCAGCGCCACAGGGGGTCCCCCTCTCCAGCCGATGAAAACCGGCAACGGGGATTGACATGAATGGGGGTTCGAATATCATTGGGTGCATTCGCCCCGGGCTGGGCTGGAGGCGTGAGCGACGAGCTTGTCGGAGATACCCTCGTCAGGAGACATCGGACATGCATCGACAACGGTGGGGCCTTATGGCCGTGATCACGGTGAGCGCGCTGGTGTTCGGCGCGTGCAGCGGGTGGAACCCAACGGCTGGGACACCGATGGGCACACCGGGCACAGGGAGTGCAAGCAGCGGGCCGACATGTCCGGCGGGGACGGTATCGGCGACGCTCTCCGTTGGACCGGGGCAGCCCCTTGCGCCGCGACCGGAGCTGACCGCAGCGTTCTCGGGTTATGGGTATTTCGGCCAGCTTCCCTCAGGAACCCCCAACCCGCTCAACTATCCGGTGTTTGTAGCTCACACGTTCTCGAACATTCCGGGGGCAAGCTCCATCGTCGCGGCGTGGGTCATGGCATGGGTTCGCCCGATTATGGATAACGGAACGGATACTATCAGCATCGCCGATCCGTTGATTCCGAATCAGTTCGATCAGTCGTTTCCGATCCCGAACGCGGTCTCGCAACCATGGACGACTGCGAATTATCCGCAGTACGTACCGGTGGTGATGCAACTCGTGCCAGGGATTCTGACTCTAATCCATCAGTATGGATATCTCAATGTGGTGATCTATTCCCATGCGCAGGTCCAATCGATGGCCCTCACCGTCTGTATGGCTGTTCCGACGCCCACGGCGACGGCCACGAAGACGCCGGTTCCAACCGCCGGGCTCGCCACACCTCATGGACCGGCAACCCTGCAGGATGGCACCGCCGCGTCCACTCCTTCCCCAACGCCGACGATCATCAAAAAGCCGACGATCATCATCGGCTTGACGCCGAATCCGGTATCGACCTCGACGCCAACGGCCACGCCGACGAAGACACCGACCACCGCCCCAACGTCAACCGCTACACCGACGAAGACCCCCACAACCACCTCGACGCCGAGCGGTAGCTGCGACCTCGCGGTGGTGAAGCAGATGGACCCAACTGGACAGCCAGGCGTTTATCACGTCTCCATTGTGGTGCAGAACATCGGGAACGGTCCATGCCCGGCTGGGGCCCAAATGATGGATACGCCGCCATCCGGTATGAGCTTTAGCGGCCCACTGATCATTAACGAGTCGGGGGCGAGCGCGAATTGGTCATGCAGCGGAACCAGCTGCACCGCCGGAAACACCCTTCCACCCGGGTACTACGGTGTCTTCAGCTTCACAGCGACCGTCCAGCAGAAGCCGGTGACGAATTGCGCCCGACTCCTTTCCCCCGCCGACATCCACACGAGCAACAACACTGGATGCGTGACGGTTCAATGAAAGCTGGAGCGAACCCGGAATCCGCTTCTCGATCGACCGGCTCGCGGGAGGCCACCGGTTTTTCATGAGAGACATGCCGGATGATAATGATAAGGAGCCTGGTATCAGAGGGTGGCCGGTCTCGAGGACGAGTTCCCCGGGACGAAGGGAGGCGAGCATGCGCTCTGGGGTGATGACCCGGCGTTTCACGGTTGAGGAATACCATCGGATGCGGGAGGCGGGGATCCTCACCGAGGACGATCGCATCGAGCTCATCGAGGGGGAATTGGTGGAAATGAGCCCGATCAGCAGCCGGCACGCCGCCTGCGTGAAGCGCCTGGCCGTTCTCCTCTTTGAACGTGGGGGCCGCCGCTTCTTGGTGAGCGTTCAGGATCCAATCCATTTGGGCGAGCGTTCGGAGCCGGTGCCGGACGTGGCATTGTTGCGGCCGCGGGCGGATTTCTACGCCTCGGCCCACCCTGGCCCTGAGGACGTGTTCCTGGTGATCGAGGTGGCGGAGAGCTCCGGGGCCTATGATCGGGAGCGGAAACTCCCCCTCTATGGGCGCGCCGGCGTCCCGGAGACCTGGGTGGTGGACCTGGAGCGGGGGGAAGTAGTGGTGGGACGGGATCCTTCCCCGGAAGGCTATCGAACCGTTCGGACCGCCCGGCGGGGGGAGACCTTGACCCCCCTCGCCTTCCCTGACCTTCTCTTCGCTGTGGATGAAATCCTGGGGTGAGCGGAGGCTCGGATGAGTTTACAGGTGATGACCCGGCGTTTCACGGTTGAGGAATACCACCGGATGCGGGAGGCGGGGATCCTCACCGAGGACGATCGCATCGAGCTCATCGAGGGGGAAATCATCGAAATGCCGCCCATCAGCAGCATGCACGCAGGGTGTGTGGATCGGTTGGCCATGCGCTTGATGGAAGGCCTGCGCCGCCGTGCCATCGTGCGGGTTCAAAGCCCCATTCGTTTGGGGGGGCTTTCGGTGCCGGTGCCGGACGTGGCATTGTTGCGGCCGCGGGCGGATTTGTACGCAACGGCCCCCCCGGGCCCGGAGGACGTGTTCCTGGTGATCGAGGTGGCGGAGAGCTCCGGGGCCTATGATCGGGAGCGGAAACTCCCCCTCTACGGACGTGCCGGCGTCCCGGAGACCTGGGTGGTGGACCTGGAGCGGGGGGAAGTAGTGGTGGGACGGGATCCTTCCCCGGAAGGCTATCGAACCGTTCGGACCGCCCGGCGGGGGGAGACCTTGACCCCCCTCGCCTTCCCCGATCTTACCCTCCCCGTGGATGAAATCCTGGGATGAGCTCCGCCTCGGGCGTCGGCAACGAAACCGCCGACGCCCGAGGCGTTTCTTCAAGGCGCTGCGACGAGGCGGCCTAAGGCCTCGAGGAACCGATCGATCTCCTCCAGGGTGTTGTAATGCAGCGCCCCGACCCGGATCAATCCCCCCTGCCCTTCCAGGCCCAGGCGTTCAGTCACCCCCAGCGCGTAGAAATTCCCATCCCACACGTAGATCCCCTCTCGCCCCAGCCCTGCAGCGATCTCCCGCGGATGCCGTCCGCGGACCCGGAAGGAGACCGTGGGCACCCGCTCCGCCCATCGCGCCATGGTCCGGATCCCGTAGATAGTGACGCCGGGGATCTCCTCCAGCCCTTCCAACAGCCGGGCGCAGAGGGCTTGCTCGTGCGCTCGGATCCGCTCCATCGCCGCGCGGAGGGCGGCACGGCGGGAAGGATCGGTGGGGCTACCGAAACGCCGCCCGAGATCGGCCAGATAGTCCACCGCCGCGATCAGCCCGGCCAGCCCCTCATGGTTCTGGGTCCCGGTTTCGAAGGCCTCCGGCGGCCGATCCGGGGCCGGGCGCACTTTATACGGCCGGAGGGCCATCAGGCGATCTGCGCGGCCGTAGAGGAAGCCGATGTGGGGGCCGAAGAACTTATACGCGGAACAGACCAGGAAATCGCAGCCCAATTCCTGAACGTCGAGGAACAGATGGGGCGCGGCGTGCACCGCGTCCACGTAGACCCACGCGCCGACCGCGTGGGCCATCTCCACGATCCGGCGCACCGGATTCACGGTGCCCAGGGCGTTCGAAGCGTAGCCCACGGCCACCAAGCGGGTGCGCTCGGAGAGCGCCCGAGCGAACCCTTCTAGATCCAACGTGCCGTCCTCGGGATGGAAGTCGACCCAGCGGATGAGGGCCCCCCGTTCCTCCAGCGCCAGCCACGGCGCCACGTTCGCGTCGTGGTCGAGCCGGGTGACGACGATCTCATCCCCCGGCCGGATCATCCGCCCGATCGCCCGGCTGATTTGGAACGTGAGGGTGGTCATGTTGGGCCCGAAGACGATCTCCTCCGGGGCGGCGCCGATCAAATCCGCGGCGGCCTGCCGGGCCGCGGCGACGAGCGCATCGACCCGTTGGCTGGTGGGGAAGGCGCCGTGGGTGTTGGCGTTGGCCTCGATCATCGCCGTGGCCATCGCTTCGATCACCCGACGGGGAACTTGGGATCCTCCTGGTCCGTCCAGGAACACCGGCGGCCGTCCCGCCACCTCCCGCTCCAAGGCGAGGAACTCCGTTCGGATCTCCCAAACCCACTCCGCGGTGCGCATCGGTTTCTCCTAAAACAACGGGATACGGGACGCATACGATGCTTGAATTTTACACTCCAAGGCTTTTCAAAGTCAGTCCCCCGTCCCTCCCAAACTGATGTAGAACCCTAGAAACTCCTGTCTACACCTCGGATCACCTCCTCCGATGCAAGCGCTATGCTAAACTATCCGATAGGATTGTCTAACGATCGAGCGGCCTGACGAAGGAGATGGGCTAAGTGTAACGATTCAGCCCGGTTCCGTTTCGTTTTGGAGCTCTTGTAAAGAGGCGGAGGGGCCCCACCCCCTTTATTCCCCTCTCCACGGCCCAAAGGGCCGTG
>NZ_JBHOQJ010000047.1:0-15241 GCF_042408365.1 Thermoflexus sp. | reverse complement strand
TACACGAGGCTCTTCCGATCTCGATGGCCCCCGGCCCAGCCCCAGAAAACATTTTCTCTACCCTCCCCGCGGCTCTTCGGGCCGCGGGGAGGGTAGAGAGGTCATCCCTTTCTTCACCGATGAGGGGTGAGGAACCCCTTGTCTCAACGGATGTCCGAACCTCAGAATCTTGGGGGTCTTGACAAACGACTGATTCTGAATAAAATTGTGACAGAACTATTCGAAACTAATCGAAACCCCCATGCGCTTTCCCCTTGAGCGGCGGCAGGAGATCCTGCGGATCCTGGAAGAAGAGGGGCGGGTTTCGGTGGCGGATTTGAGCCGCCGGTTCGCCCTATCTGAGGTTACGATTCGCAAGGACTTGGCATGGCTGGAAGCTCAGGGTTTGCTGATCCGCACCCATGGCGGGGCGTTGCCGGCCGATCGGAACCCTGCGGAGCTGGCCTTTGAAGTGCGGGAGCGCATGAACCGGGAGGAGAAGCTCCGGATTGGCCGGGCGGCCGCCTCGCTGGTTCAGGATGGCGACAGTATCGCGTTAGATGCCAGCACCACGGCGATGTATTTGGCCCATTTCCTCCGGGATCGCCGGGAGCTTACGGTGGTCACAAACGGCATCCGGGTGGCGATGGAGTTCGCTGGCCGACCGGGGATTACCGTGCTAATGCCCGGCGGCACCCTGCGCTGGGAGGCTTTCTCATTGGTAGGGACGTGGGGGGAGGACATTTTGCGACGGGTGAACATCCAGAAGGCTTTCGTTGGGGCGAAGGGGCTGACGTTGGAGGAGGGCCTGACCGATGTGAACCCGGAGGAAGTTCGCTTGAAGCAAGCGATTGTGGAGGCAGCGAAGGAGGTGATCGCGATCCTTGACCACACGAAGTGGGGACGGGTTGCCTTCGCGACATTCTGCCCTCTGGAGCGGGTTCGATTGGTGATCACAGACGACCAAGCCCCTGCGGATCTTGTGGAAGCTGTCCGACAGCGTGGGGTGGAGGTGTGGCTGGTTTGATCGGCATCGTGAGCGCATCGTCTGGCCAAGTGGCCAGCGTGCGAGAGGATGTCATTCCTCTTCCTTAAATTTCCCTTCATCGGAGGGGCTCTGATGGCACGGCGACGCGCTCCCAAGGCCCATGGGCAGCGGATTTGGTATATCCCGGATGGCTATCTCCCCCCGCTCACTCCAGGCCAGACAGATCTGGTCAGCCATGAGTCACTATGCCTCCTCAATCCATCCACCCAAGAAGCTCATGTCACGTTGACTGTATATTTCGAGGATCGCGAACCGATTCGCGGAATTTCCCTCACTGTCCCCCCTGAGCGCACATGGCATGTGCGTTTGGACAAGCCAGAGCATCTAGGCGGCCATGTCCTCCCTCGAGGAGTCCCTTACGCCTTACGAGTGGAAAGTGATGTGCCGATCACTGTCCAGCTCTCACGGATGGACGTGACCCAGCCGAACCTCGCCCTGATGACCACCACGGGATACCCCGCTGCTTGAGGAGGGGCGATGGCTTCCCCGATTCTGGTCCTTCGGAACATCTATAAAGCGTTCCCGGGTGTTCAGGCTCTAGCCGGGGTTTCGCTGGATTTGTATCCTGGGGAGGTCCACGCCCTGGTGGGCGAGAACGGTGCTGGGAAATCCACCCTCATCAAGATCGCTGCAGGGGTTTATCCTCCGGATGCTGGGGAGATTCTCTTCGAGGGCCGGCCAGTGCGCCTCGAGGGGCCACGACACGCGGCAGCTCTGGGGATCGCAGTGATTCACCAGGAGCCGTATCTGTTCCCCACGCTCTCGGTTCTGGAGAACCTGTTCATGGGCTTTCAGCCCCGCCGTGGCCCCTTGGGTCTGGTGGATTGGCGGGCGATGGTGCAGCGGTCGGAGTCGGTTTTCCACGAGTTGGGGATCTCCTTGCCGTTGGATCTGCCGGCGGGAGATCTGAGCGCAGCCCAGCAACAGCTCCTCCAGATCGCCCGGGCGCTCCTCCAGGACGCACGGGTGCTGATTATGGACGAGCCGACTTCCTCCCTCTCTCAGAAAGAGGTCCAGACCCTCTTCGAGATCATCCGTCGCCTGCGAGATCGGGGAGTGGGAATCCTATATATCTCGCATCGATTGGAGGAGGTGTTCGCTCTGGCGGATCGGGTGACGGTGTTGCGGGATGGGCAGTGGGTGGGCACTTATCCCATCGGTGAGGTCACCCCTGAGGTTCTGATCACTCGTATGGTGGGCCGGGCGCTCACGCAGCTTTTCCCCCACACCCCACATCCCCCAGGTAAGGTCTTGCTGCGGGTCTGTAACCTCCGTCGCACAGGCCTGTTTGAGGGGATCTCGTTCGAGGTTCGATCGGGGGAGATCGTGGGGATGGCTGGGCTGGTGGGGGCGGGCCGTTCGGAAGTCGCGCAGGCGATCTTCGGCGTCCTCCCCCCCGAGGATGGCTTCATCGAGGTCGATGGGCATCGGATGGTTCCTCGTGCGCCCTGGGAGGCCATGGAGGCAGGTCTGTTTTACATCCCGGAGGACCGTCACCGGCAGGGGATCGTGGCGTCTTTATCGGTGCGTGAGAACCTCACCTTGGCGATCCTGCGTCGGCTGACCCGTTTCGGGTTGCTCGATCTTCGGGCCGAGCGGGCGCTGACCCGGACCTATCAGGAGCGCCTACGGATTCGGGTTGCGGACCTGGACCAGCCGATCGCTACTCTTTCGGGGGGCAATCAACAAAAGGTGGTGGTGGCACGGGGGTTGGCCACCCAGCCTCGCGTCCTGCTCCTGGACGAGCCTACGCGAGGAATCGATGTGGGGACCAAGGCGGAGATCCATCGGTTGATGGATGAGCTGGCCGCCCAAGGAATGGGGATTCTGATGATCTCCTCTGAACTCCCGGAGATCCTGGGGATGTCGGATCGCATTCTGGTGATGCGGGCAGGCCGCCTGGTGGGGGAGCTGAGGCGGGAGGAGGCAACCCAGGAGCGGATCATGGCCCTAGCGATGGGCCTGGTTTCGGAGAACGGGCCGGGGATGACAGACACGCGGAGGGAAGTTGGATGAGGTGGAAAGGACGGGAGCCGTTCTTGCTGGTTGTGAATCTCGTGCTGATTGCGCTCCTGACAGCTACTACTCCCTTCTTGCTGCGTCGGGATGGGGCTGGGGGGCTTCTCGTCGACTTAAGCGCGCTTCAGCTGTTGCTAGACACCTATGCGGCGACCTTTATTGGGGCGGTGGGGATGACATTGGTGATCCTGGCTGGACAGATTGATCTCTCTGTGGGTTCCGCCTTGGCTTTATGTGCCGTGATTGTCGCTCGGGCCTCCCAAATGGGATGGCCGATTCCGTTGGTCTTCCTAGCTTCGATCGGAATGGGCACATTGATAGGGCTGATCAATGGGACGATTGTGGCGTATGGGCGCATCCACGCCATCTTGGTTACCCTGGGGATGATGACGATCCTGCGTGGCCTTGTGGTTTATCTGGTGCCAGTGGGCTGGGTGGCTATCAGTGATGCTTTCAGGGCCGTTGGGCTCGCCCGGCCGCTGGGAATTTCCACCTCTATTTGGATTGCCGGAGCTTTTGCCCTCTTCATTGCACTTCTGATGCGCTATACCCGTTGGGGGCATGAGATCTATGCTGTGGGGAGTAACCCAAGTGCGGCCACCATCATCGGGATCCGGCCTCATCGGGTCTGGTTTATTGTCTTGTTGTTGAATGGGTTCACGATTGGACTGGCTGGCGCGGTTTATGCTTCACATTTCGGGGGGATCCAAAACAGTTTTGGACAGGGATTTGAACTGTTGCTCATCACAGCGGTGGTCATTGGGGGAACGAGCATCTTCGGCGGTTATGGGAGCGTCTGGGGGACCTTGTTGGGCGTTCTATTCCTGGCTCTGGTCCGTTCGGCGTTGATTTACTTCCGGATCCCAGCCTTATGGGAGCAGGCCGTCTACGGGGCGTTCCTGCTGTTTGCCGTCGGCCTGGATATTGCCCGGACGCGGGCCTGGTCTCGGGCGTTGCGAGGGGGGGCGGCATGAAAGGGATCACTGGAATGGGAGCGCTGGCCCGCGGGCTGACCCGTGAACGGATCCTGTTGATCATTGTGGTAGGGATGCTGGTGGCTATCGCCCACTTGACCCCCAAATTCCTGACGGCCACCAACCTGCAGATCACCTCCCGCTATCTGGTGGAAGTGGGTCTGGTGGCCATCCCGATGACCATGGTCATCCTGATCCGGGGGATCGACATCTCCGTCGGCTCGATCGTCGCCCTGACCACGATCGTCTTAGGGTTCTCGTGGAGTGTCTATCGCCTCCCGATGGCGTTAGCCATCCTATTGGCCCTGGCAGTGGCGACGCTGTGCGGCTTCCTAAACGGCTTGGTCATCACTCGCCTCGGCGTCCCAGATTTGGTGACTACACTGTCGACAATGGCGATCTACCGGGGGATCGCAGAGGGACTAGGTAGGGGAGAAAGGGTCTATCTCTATGAGGATCCGATCATGCGCTTCTTGGGAGAAGGACGGATCCTGGGGATTCCTATCGGGCTGTTCGTACTCCTCCCCGCGGTGTTCATCGCCGGGGTGGTGCTGGACCGAACGCCGTGGGGGCGTGCGCTGTACGCCATTGGGCACAATGAGACGGCAGCCCGGTTCGCTGGGATCCGGGTGGATCGAATCCGTTGGATAGCCTATACTCTCTCCGGCCTGGCCAGTGGGTTAAGCGCGGTGTTCCTGGCCGGGCGGCTGGGGACCGCGCGGGCAACAGCGGGGCTGGGCCTGGAGTTCGAGGTGATCACAGCGGTAGTGGTTGGTGGAACTGCCATCTCGGGCGGCGAGGGGAGCATCTGGGGCAGCTTCCTGGGCGTAGTGATGGTCACGGCCCTGCGCAACGGCCTCAACCTCATCGGTGTCCCTTCACCGATCCAGGCCATGATCATCGGTGCTCTGTTGATCCTCACCGTCCTAGCGAACGAGAACCTACGGTTGCGGATTCGAGGATGGGTTCGACGAGCGGTTCCGGCTCCACCTGAGGTCACACCTGGGGTCGAGCCGGCGTCCGTGGCCAACCCGTCCTCTTCTCAAGAAAGGAGGTGAGGCGGAGCCACATTTTCCACCATCACTTTTCCGCATCCAATTTCTATATCCAAAATCTAATTGAGGAGGTAGGTTGCCATGAAGCGTCCGTTGTCCTTCCTGATCCTATGGCTGGCATTGGCCTTGATTTTGGCCCAGTGTGCGCCGACCCCAACGCCGTCGCCCACGCCGTTGCCGGCGGCGCAGCCAACAGTTACCATACCTGCGCCGGCACCGACCCCCACCTCTGCCCCGGCCAAGAAGTTCGTGGTTTATCATGTGCCCAAGGCGGCAGGTATTGAGTACTTCAAGTCGGCCCACCAGGGCATGGAGGAGGTTGCCAAGGAATTCGGGGACGTCGAGCTCCACTATGAAGGCCCTATCAATGCCACCGCCGAGGAACAGATTAAGGTGTTGGAGGACATCATCACAAAGAGGCCGGATGCTCTCATCGTCTCCGCCAACGATCCCCAGGCGCTGGTCCCCGTGCTGAAGCGGGCGATGGAGGCTGGTATCACAGTGGTCACCTATGATGCTGATGTGTTGCCTGAGGCCCGGATCTTCTTTATAAATCAGGCCACGTTTGAGGGGGTTGCTAAGGCTCTGATTGATGAGGCGGCCAAGCAGGTCGGACCGGAGGCTAAGATCGCGATTATCTCCTCGTACCCCACTGCACCTAACCAAAAGCGCTGGATAGAGGAGATGCAGAAGTATATGGCTCAGGTCTATCCTAAGATGCAGCTGGTAGACATCCGGTATGGCGAGGAGGATCAATCCAAGAGTCGCCAGCAGACCTTGGACCTGATCGCTGCTCACCCGGAAGTTCAATTCATTATCGCCCCTGTTTCAACAGGGCTCCCAGGCGCCGCAGATGCTCTGGAGGCAGCGGGCAAGGTGGGCAAGGTCAAGCTGACCGGTCTCTCCCTCCCCAATGTAATGCGACCTTACATCAAGCGGGGCACTCTGGAAGCCTTCTACCTGTGGAATGTGGTGGACCTGGGCTATCTGGCGATGTATGTGACCCATGGCTTGCTGACTGGGGAGATCAAGCCCACCGATAAGGTGGTGAAGGCCGGCCGTCTGGGCGAGCGGGAGGTCGGCCCGGACAACGTGATCCTGCTCGGTCCGCCTTTCCGTTTCGATAAGAACAACATTGATCAGTTCAACTTCTGATCCTCGATGATCAAGGGAGGGCCGGAAGGCCCTCCCTTGATCATGGTAAGGGAGGAGGAAGGGTCATGACCGATGCACCCGGATATGAAGCCCTGGCGGAGACCCTGACCCGTCGAGGTGTAGATGTGGAGGCTGTCAAGGCAGCCCTGAAGCGGCAGCGGATTGAGACGCCCTCCTGGGGGTATGGGAACTCCGGCACGCGATTCAAAGTGTTCCCGTGGCCAGGGGCAGCCCGCAACATCTATGAGAAGTTGGCGGATGCAGCTATGGTGCACCGCCTCACCGGCGTCTGCCCCACGGTGGCGATTCATATCCCGTGGGATAAGGTTGATGATTGGGAGGGACTGAAGCAATACGCCGCTGATCTGGGGATACAAATCGGCGCCGTGAACCCCAATCTCTTCCAAGACGATGTGTATAAGCTCGGAAGTGTCTGTCATCCGGATCCCGGAGTACGGCACCGTGCGGTGGAACATATGCTGGAGTGCATCGAGATCGCCGAAAAGGTAGGTTCCTCGATCTTAAGTCTGTGGCTCGCTGATGGGACCAATTACCCCGGTCAGGACAGTTTTCGCGCTCGCAAGCATCGGATGTTGGATGCCCTGGTCAAGGTCTATCAGCGGATGCCAGTGGGGATGCGAATGCTGATCGAATATAAATTCTTCGAGCCGGCTTTTTATCACACGGATCTTGCGGACTGGGGGATGGCCTACGTCATCGCGACCCATCTGGGCCCCAGGGCCCAGGTATTGGTGGACACGGGCCATCATCCCCAGGGGACAAACATCGAACATATCGTGGCCTTCCTCCTGGATGAAGGGCGGTTAGGTGGTTTCCATTTCAATAGCCGGAAGTACGCCGACGATGATCTGGTTGTTGGTTCAATCAACCCGTTTGAGCTCTTCCTGATTTTCAATGAGCTGGTTGCGGCGGAGCAGGATCCAGAGACTGCAGAGACGGCACGGGCGGTGGCATATATGATCGATCAGTCACACAATATCGAGCCCAAGATCGAGGCGATGATCCAATCGGTGATCAACATTCAGACTGCCTACGCGAAGGCCTTGCTGGTCGACCGGCGTCGGTTACAGGAGGCTCAAGGGGCTGGCGATGTTCTGGAGGCCCATCGGATTCTTTTAGAGGCTTACGAAACCGACGTGCGGCCGCTGCTGGCGCAGGTCCGCATAGAGATGGGCCTGGATCCAGATCCCATTGCGGCCTTCCGGCGCAGCGGGTATGCGGAGAAGATCGCCCGGGAGCGCGGGGCGGTGGCGGCCGCAAGCGGTTACCCCGGCGCCTCCTCAGCTCGTTGAGCCGGGACAGGCGGCGGGGCTAATCTCTTGATGAAATTTAACAAATTAATCCGGGCATTCCACACTCAGAATATGCTGTGGGGGAAGCTAGAGGCCCTATCCCCATTAACTTAAATTCATAAAGGGATCTCTGATATTATGCGGACGGAGGGATATGAGGATGCCGCGCAACCTCTGGAACGAGGCGGAGGCAGCGGGTCTCAGCGAGCTGGAGTTGCTGGTTTATCGCTCCCACCTGCTGGGGGCGGACCGAAGTGTGTGCAATATCTTCGGGGGGAACACCTCGGCCAAGCTCATGGAAACTGACTTCCGGGGTCGTCCGGTTCGTGTCCTCTGGGTGAAGGGATCGGGATCGGACCTGGCGACGATCACCTTGCATGGATTCGCCGCCCTGCGCCTGGATGACGTGTTGCCTCTGATGGAGCGGGAGAGCCTCTCGGATGAAGAGATGGTGGATTATCTTTCCCACTGCTATCTGAAGCCCGGCATGCCTCGCCCCTCCATCGAGACGCTGCTCCATGCATTCATCCCGGCCCCCCATGTGGATCACACCCATCCGGATGCGATCGTGAGCCTGGCCACCTCAGAGAACGGGCCGGAGCATGTACGGCGGCTTTACGGCGATCGTGCGGTGTGGGTCCCCTACGTGCGGCCCGGGTTCACGCTGAGCAAGTGGATCGCCGAGGCAGTGCGAGCCAACCCGCGGGCTGAGTGTGTGGTGATGGCCAAGCACGGTTTGGTGACCTGGGGGGAGGATGCGCGCTCCTGTTATGAGAACACGATCCGAATCATCCAGGAGGCTGAGGAATATATCGCCGAGCAAGCGGTGAACCGTCGGATCTTCGGCGGGGTTCGTGTTCCTCCACTAGCTGAAGACCGACGGCGGGCAGTCGTTGCCGAGCTGCTCCCGATCTTGCGGGGCGCGGTGAGTCAGACGCGTCGCCACATCCTGCGCTATGATGATAGCACGGAGGTGTTGGACTTTGTGTGCAGCGAACGAGCGCGTGAGGTCGCTCTCGTCGGCTCTGCATGCCCGGATCATCTCGTCCATACGAAGCATTGGCCACTGTTTATCGAATGGGATGGTTCCAACGTGGAAGATCTGAAAGCCCGACTACGCCAAGAGGTTGAGCGATACCGTGAAGCTTATGTCCGCTATTTTGAGGAGAATCGTGGCCCTCAGGACACTATGATGGATCCCGCTCCTCGCATCATCCTGATCCCAGGGTTGGGGATGGTTGCCACCGGAAAGGATGCCTTCACGGCCGGGGTGGCACGGGATCTCTACTATCGGGCGATCGCGGTGATGCGAGGGGCGACCGCATTGGATCGCTTCGTTTCCCTAACGCCTGCAGAGGCCTTCGCGGTGGAATACTGGCCCCTGGAGCTCTACAAGCTGACGTTGCGGCCACCAGAACGAGAGCTGGCTGGGCGTGTGGTGGTGATCACCGGAGGGGCTTCAGGGATCGGGCGGGCGACTGCCTATCGAATGGCCCAGGAAGGTGCTCATGTGGTGATTCTGGACATCAACCGGGAGGGCGCAGATGCGGTGGCTGCCGACCTGATCGCTCGATACGGAGAAGGTCGAGGGATGGCCATCCCGTGCGATGTCACCTCGGAGGAGCAAGTCGTCGAGGCGTTCCGCCGGGTGATCCTGGCTTACGGTGGAGTCGATATTGTCGTCAACAATGCTGGAATCGCCCACGCCGCTCCGATCACCGAGACCTCCATCACCGATTGGGATCGCCTCTATCACGTACTGGTGCGTGGCTATTTCCTGGTTGCCCGGGAGGCTTTCCGCATCTGGAAAGCCCAAGGGCTTGGGGGAAGCATGGTGATCGTGGCCTCGAAGAATGCCCTGGCTCCTGGAAAGAATGTGGCTGCCTACAGCTCGGCGAAGGCGGCAGAAGTCCACTTGGCTCGGTGTTTGGCCGAAGAGGGTGGGGAGATCGGTGTGCGGGTGAATGTAGTCTGCCCGGACGCTGTAATCCGGGGCTCCAGCATTTGGGACTCGCGCTGGCGAGAAGAACGGGCCCGCAGTTATGGTATCCCCATCGATCAGTTGGAGGAATACTACCGTCAACGGACAACGCTGAAGGTTAATGTTTACCCTGAGGATGTTGCGGAGGCGATTTTGTTCTTCGCCTCCGACCGCTCGGCCAAGACCACCGGAGGCATTCTCACGGTGGACGGCGGGGTTGCCACGGCTTATGTGCGTTAAATGCGATCCTGGGTGGAGGCAGTCATGATTCGAATGGTGGCCATTGACCTCGGGGCGGAGAGCGGACGGGCCGTGTTAGGAATTTTCGATGGACAGCGCTTGTCGGTTCAGGAAGTTTATCGCTTCCCAAATATCCCGGTTCGGGTCCGCGATGTCCTTCACTGGGATATTCTTTGTCTCTTTCATGAAATAAAAGAGGGGCTGGCGCGAGCAGTTCGGATCATGGCTGGGACGATTACCTCGGTAGGGGTGGATACCTGGGGGGTGGATTTCGCCTTGCTGGACCGTGAGGGGCGGTTGGTAGGGAATCCGGTTCATTACCGCGATCGGCGAACCGAAGGGATGATGGAGGCGGTCTTCCAGCGGGTGCCGCCGGAGGAGATTTACAACCGAACGGGCATTCAATTCATGCCTATTAACACCCTCTATCAGCTCTTCTCGATGGTGGTGCGGGAAGATCCTCAGTTGGAAATCGCCCACACATTCCTTACCATTCCAGATCTCTTTCACTATTGGCTAAGCGGGACAATAGTATGCGAGTTCACCAATGCCACTACTACGCAATGCTACGATCCAATCCGCAAGGACTGGGCGTGGGATTTGCTGGAGCGCTTAGGGATCCCCACCCGTTTCTTTCCTGAGGTACGGCCACCTGGAACGATCCTAGGGCGAGTCCTGCCGGAGGTGACGGAGGAGACAGGACTAACGCAGACCTGGGTCGTAGCCCCGGCCAGCCACGACACTGGTTCCGCTGTGGCTGCTGTACCCTTTCAGCATCCCGACGCGGCCTATATTAGCTCAGGTACCTGGTCCTTGGTTGGGGTGGAGGTGCGGGAGCCAGTGATCACCGAAGAAGCCCGTTTGTACAACTTCACCAACGAGGGTGGAGTATCAGGCACATTCCGTCTACTGAAGAATGTAATGGGGCTGTGGCTTCTGCAAGAGTGCCGGCGCACATGGGCCAAGCAGGCTGGGAAATCTATCGTAGAGGAAGCGGGGGGTTCGTCCACGCTTCCATCAGCCTGGGAGTACGAGGCTCTGATCCGCCAGGCGGAGGGAGCTCCACCGCTCCGGTCCCTAATTGATCCGGATGATCCGCGCTTTTTGCCTCCTGGAGACATGCCAATGCGAATTCAGGTGTTCTGTCAGGAAACTGGCCAGCCTATCCCGAAGGCGCATGGGGAGATCGTTCGCTGCATCCTGGAGAGCCTGGCCCTCAAATACCGATGGGTGATTGAGCGTCTGGAGCGCCTGCTGGGGCGCCAGATTCCGATGATCCATATCGTTGGGGGTGGCTCTCGCAATGCTCTCCTTTGTCAGTGGACCGCTGATGCGACTGGGCGTCCGGTCCTGGCAGGTCCAGCGGAAGCCACAGCGATTGGCAACCTGATGGTGCAAGCGATGGCGCTGGGATATGTAGGCAATCTGGAGGAAGCGCGAGAGGTGATCCGCCGTTCCTTCTCCCCCACGGTCTATACTCCCCGCGCGGAGGCCAAGTCTATGTGGGCGGACGCTTACGATCGTTTTGTTTCCCAGATTCTCTCCTCACGGGAATAGGCCTTGCTCCAGATCTACCTCGCCCCGTTCGTTCCGGAGAATTAATTACAAAGCAGCCTCGGGCTCAGGCCCCTAATCCGGGTCTCCGTGGGTGTCATCAACAACTTGGGTTATCATTAGGACCAGGGCACAGTATAAGCTGAGTGATTCTCGTCCTTCGGAACTTCCTGGAGAGGCCTTATCCATGACTGTTCCCAGCCGTGCGTTTCGAGAGCGCATCCAAAGGGCCATGGCCGATCCGGTGCTCCAAGCTGCCTTGGACCGGGCCATCCCCTCCTTTCTGGTCAGCCGCGCCCAAGCCTTCGCCAGCCTCCCCGACGCGGAGGCGGTCCGGGATCGCGCTCGGGCCATCCGCGCGCATACCATGGCGCACTTGGATCGCTACCTAGAGCAGTTCGCGCGGGAGGTGGAGCGGCACGGAGGGAAGGTCTTCTGGGCCGCCACCGCCCGCGAGGCATGCGATTATGTGGTGAACTTGGCCCGCGCTCGGGGGATCTCCACCGTCGCGAAAAGCAAGTCCATGGTGAGCGAGGAGATCGGCCTCAACGCCGCGCTGGAGGCCGCCGGGATCCGGGTGGTGGAGACGGATCTGGGGGAGTTTATCATCCAGCTGGCGGGGGAGCGCCCCTCCCATATCATCACCCCCGCGATCCACAAGCGTCGGGAGGATGTTTCACAGCTCTTCCAGAAGCATCTGGGGATGCCCCCCACGAACGAGATCCCGGAGATGACGGCGACAGCCCGCCGCGCCCTGCGCCAGGTGTTTCTGGACACCCGGATGGGGGTCAGCGGGGTCAACTTTGGCATCGCGGAGACGGGCACCCTGGTGCTGGTCACCAACGAGGGCAACGGCCGCATGGTGACCACCTTGCCCCCGATCCATGTGGCCCTGATGGGCATCGAACGGGTAGTGCCGACATGGGAGGACGCGGAGATCCTGCTGCGGGTGCTGGCCCGCAGCGCCACCGGCCAGGCCCTCACGGCTTATACGTCCTTCCTCACCGGCCCCCGCCGCCGTGAAGAGCCCGATGGGCCCGAGGAGCTCCACGTGGTGTTGGTGGACAACGGCCGCTCCCGCTGGCTGGGGACACCCTTGGAGGAGGCCCTCTATTGCATCCGCTGCGGCGCCTGCCTGAACGCCTGCCCGGTCTACCAGGCTATCGGGGGCCACGCCTACGGCAGCGTGTATCCCGGCCCCATTGGCTCCATCGTCACACCGATGCTGGGGGACGGGGCGGGGGCGGAGCTGGCTTACGCCAGCAGCCTGTGCGGCGCCTGTCAGGAGATCTGCCCGGTGCGCATCGCGATCCCGGACCTGTTGATCCGTTGGCGGCAGATGCGGGCGGGAAGCCTGCTCCCGACCTGGGAGCGCATCGGGTTACAGCTGTTCGCCTACGCCGCCCGTCATCCTGCGTTGTGGACGCGGATCGGCCGATGGGCGATGGGCTTCCTGCGTCGTTTGGGGCGGGATGGATGGCTGCGGTATGGCCTGGGGCCGTTGCGGGCCTGGACCGCGGTTCGGGATCTCCCGGTCCCGCGGCGGCCTTCTTTCCGGGATTGGTGGGCATCCCATCGGGGAGGCATCTCATGAATCCGGTGCTGGAGAGCGTGCGGCGTCGGGTGACCGGCCGGACGATCTGGATGGGGTCGATCCCGGCCCGGCCTTTCGATGCTCCCCCGGGGAGCGAGGCAACGATCGAGCGGTTGTTCGCCGCTTGGGCCGCGGTGGGGGTGCAAGCCGAGCGGTGCGCAACGGAAGGGGAGGCCGCCCGGCGCGTTCTGGAACTGCTGCGGGAGCGGGGGGTTCGACATGTCCTCATCGACCTGCGCACGATGCGTGCTTACCCGGAGCTCCAAGTCGCTTTGGAGGGGGCAGGTTTGACCATGATGAGCAGCCCGCTGCCTCGGGAGGAGGGACCCCGATATCTGGGGCTGACCCGCTGGGCGATCGCCGAGGCGGGGATCACAGAGGTCGTCGCCGCCTTCGCCGACACCGGGGCGTTGTGGCTGGCCGGAGGTCGCGGGGGGATGCGGTGCGCTTCTCTGTTGCCCCCGGTGCATATCGCGCTGGTCCGGCGCCCTCAGGTGTATCCCTGCATGGCGGCTTGGCTGGCGGCCGCCCGAGCCTCCGGCGCGCTGTTCGAGTGGGTGGAGGAGAGCAGCGCCCTGATCGCCGTCACCGGTCCCAGCCGCACCTCGGACATCGAGAAGACGTTGACGCTTGGGGTGCACGGGCCGAAAGAGGTGATCGCGCTCTTGATCGAGGAGGGAGAATGAGCCGCACAATCCAACTGTTTGTGACGTGTCTGGTGGACTGGCTCCGGCCGGAGATCGGGATCGCTACGGTGCGGTTGCTGGAGCGGGCGGGCGTGACAGTGCGTTTCCCCGAAGCTCAAACCTGCTGCGGACAGCCGGCGTTCAACGTCGGCCGATGGGAGGAGGCTCGGGCGATGGCTGAGCACTGGGTCCGCGCTTTCGACCCGGAGCTCCCGGTGGTGGCCCCTTCTGGCTCGTGCGTGGCGATGGTCCGCCACGGCTACCGGGTCCTGCTGGAGGGCCGGCCGCTGTATGGGCGCTGGGAGGCAATAGCGGCCCAGACGTATGAACTGAGCCAGTTCCTGGTGGATGTGTTAGCGATCCCGGATTTGGGGATCCGGCGCGATGGAACCGTCACATATCATCCATCCTGTCACCTCCTCCGGATGCTGGGCGTGCGGGAGGCGCCGGAGCGGCTGATTCGAGCCGCTGGGGCGGAGTATCGCCAGCTCCCGGAGGCGGAGACCTGCTGCGGGTTTGGGGGGCTTTTCTCGGTGCATTTTGAGGACGTCTCAGGGGCGATGCTGGCCCGGAAAGTGCGGGCCATCCAGGCCAGCGGGGCGGAGGTCGTCTTGGGATGCGATTGGAGCTGCCTTATGCACATCGGCGGGGGCTTGCGCCGCCAGGGCCTTCCCATTCGGGCGATGCATCTGGCGGAGTGGCTGGCGGGGGATATTGATTAGATCCCTCTGGTATAAAATGTGAACAAGGTGCTTTGCCCATTTTTAATTTTGAGGTTTTCTGGGGCTGGGGCGGGGGCCCAAGGCCCCCGCCCCAGCCCCAGAAGGATTTTTCTCCTCACCTCCCCACGGTCCAAAGGGCCGTGGGGAGGTGAGGAGAAAGGGGAAGCCATTCGCTCTTCTCAACGCGGAGGCCGTCGAAGGCCCTGGCGTTGATCAAGCGTCGATCCCGATCGCTTCCCAGGCGGATCCGCCGCGTGCTGGAAGCGCCGCGCCTCTGTCAGCCCGAGCGGATCTGTCTCTTCGGCTCCTGGGTGCGCGGGGAAGCCGATGCGCTCAGCGATGCGGATATCGTCTTAATCCGCTCCACCGAGGCGCCCTTCCTGGAGCGCACTCGTGAGGTCTACCGCTTGCTCCCCCCTGATGTTGGGGCAGTTGGATGTGTTGGTTTATACTCCGGAGGAGTTTGAGCGGATGCGGCGGGAAGGGGACGCGTTTGTAGAGATGCTCGAGGAGGGATGGCGAATTGACGAGCGGGAAGCGACGGGACGAAGCCCATCGCCGGTTTCAGCAGGCCCGTTATGATCTGGAGGCAGCGCGTTGGAATGTGGAGGGCGGATTCTACGCAGCTACACAGTCGCCTGCTTTCTCGCTCAACCGTCAGGCGAGAAGGCGCTCAAGTCTTTGTTATATTATCTCGGAGCTAAGCGCAAAGCGTTGGTCACTCACTCGCTGGTGGAAATGATCCTTTGAAGGCCCGTTTTTGAAGATCCCCCATGTCTATGAACCTCGAGGATGATTCTTATGCTTGCCTCTAGCCATGGCTTTGATCGAGAGCAAAGTTTACCCGGAGGAATTGTGCAAATTTAGATCGCAGGGAAGCATCGGTTTCTTCATAGGGTGCGGGCCGCCCCTCGGCGGCCC
>NZ_JBHOQJ010000037.1:0-5620 GCF_042408365.1 Thermoflexus sp. | reverse complement strand
GCCCACCAGCACTACGAGACCTTCCGCGCCCGCCTCGCCCCCTTCCCGGTGGTGGTGGAGGTCCTCACCCGGCTCCGCTCGCCGAAGGAGCAGGCGGATATCCTGCGCCGGCTGCGGGAGGGGGAGATCGATATCCTGATCGGCACCCATCGGCTCCTCCAGCCGGACGTGGTCTTCAAGGACTTGGGGTTGGTGATCATCGATGAGGAGCAGCGCTTCGGGGTGATGCACAAGGAGCACTTCAAGCGCCTCCGGGCCGAGGTGGATGTGCTCACCCTCACGGCGACGCCCATCCCCCGCACCCTGTATCTGGCCCTGAGCGGCCTGCGGGATATCAGCCTGATCCAGACGCCGCCGGAGGAGCGGCTGCCGGTGCAGGTGTATGTGGGGCCTTACGATGACCGCCTGGTGCGATCGGCGATCATGCGGGAGCTGGATCGGGGCGGACAGGTCTTCGTGGTGTACAACCGCGTGCACGGTTTGGAGGCCTGGAAGGAGCGGCTCGAGGCGTTGGTGCCTGGAGCCCGTTTCGGCATGGCCCACGGCCAGATGCCGCCCCGTCAGCTGGAGAAGACCATGATGGCCTTCACCCGGGGCGAGATCGACGTGCTGGTGGCCACGGACATCATCAGCAGCGGGCTGGACATCCCGAACGCCAACACCATGATCGTGATCCGGGCCGATCTCTTCGGGCTGGCGCAGCTTTACCAGCTGCGCGGGCGGGTGGGCCGCAGCGTCCTTCAAGGTTACGCCTACTTCCTTTACGATCCGAAGATCCCGCTCACCGCCGAGGCCCGGGAGCGGCTGGCCGCGATCTATGAGATCCCCGGCCTCGGCGGCGGGTTCCCCTTGGCCATGCGGGACCTCGAGGTCCGCGGCGCGGGGGAGATCTTGGGCACCCGCCAGCACGGGCACATCGCCGCGGTGGGCTTCGATCTCTATATGAAGATGCTGAACCGGGCGATCGCGGAGCTGCGGGCGGAGCGGGAGGGGTTGCCCCCGCCGCCGCCCTCCCCCGAGGGGGTCACCCTGAACCTCCCGTGGCCCATCGGGCTGCCTGAAACCTACGTCCCGGATCCAAAGCTCCGGTTGCAGCTCTACCGCCGGATGGCGGGGGTTCAGACGCTGGAAGGGGTGGAGGAGATCGCGGCGGAGTTGAAGGATCGGTTCGGCCCGCCCCCGGAGGAGGCCCGTAACCTGCTCCAGCAGCTGCGATTCAAAATCCTGGCCGCCCGCGCGGGGATCGAACGGATCTACACCGAAGGGCGGACCCTGGTCCTTCGCCCGGCGCCCCCTCAGGCGGATGGCCTGGTCCGGACACTGGGAGGCTGGGTGGCCGACGGCGCCGTGCGGATCCCCCGCCGACCCACTTGGCCTCAGGATCTGGAGCGATTGCTCCGGGCTTGGGCGGGGCGCTGAGGCATGCCGGGCGATCCGCTCTCTATTCGATATTCAGCCGGTTTCCATTCGATTCGGAGTTCTCGTAGGGGGCCGAGCCGCGCGCCGAAGGCACGCAGCTCAGCTCCCAAAGCCCCCTGGAGGAAACCACCTCTATTCGGATGGGTGTGGCGTGAATACGGCTGAATAATTTAGAAAGGGGAGCCTGTGTCTTCGCCTCGGGAACTTGCGGCGATCCTCTTCGATTTAGACGGCACCCTGTACACGGCCGAAGGGCCGATCCCTGGTGCCGTGGAAGCCATCCGCATCCTGCGGGCGAGCGGCCTCGCGGTCCGCTTCGTCACCAACACCACCACCCGCAGCCGCCGGGCGCTGGCCGATCGGTTGCGCCGCATGGGCTTCACGGCGGCACCCGAGGAGATCTACAGCCCGCCATGGGCTGCGGGGCGTTTCCTGCGCAGCCGTCAGGCCCGGGCCTACCTGCTGGTTCCGGAGGGGGCACGAGAGGACTTCGAGGGGGTGCCCTTCGATGACCAGCGGCCGGATTACGTGGTCATCGGGGATCTCGGGGAAGGGTGGACCTTCGAGCGCCTGAACCGGGCGTTCCGGCTGATCCTGGAACAGGGGGCTGGGTTGATCGGCTTGGGCCGCACCCGATACTGGCGGGCGGCCGATGGGCTCCGTCTGGATGTGGGCCCGTTCGTGGCGGCCTTGGAGGAGGCGACCGGGCGAAAGGCTTTGATCCTGGGCAAGCCGGACCCCGCCTTCTTCCGGATGGTCCTGGAGGACCTGGGGGAGCCTCCGGAGCGGATGGCGATGGTTGGGGATGATATCGAGATCGATGTGGGCGGGGCGCAGGCGGTGGGGATGCGGGGGATCCTGGTGCGAACCGGGAAGTTCCGCCCAGCGGACCTGGACGGCCCGATCCGCCCGGATGCGGTCTTGAGCTCCGTGGCCGAGCTCCCAGCGTGGCTGGGGTAAAGCATGCGACAGGGGCCGCCCTCGGCGGCCCCTGTCGCATGTCCGCTCTGGAGAGAATCCGAGCGCTCCCTCATCGGGCTACTTTCCCTTGCCCTTCCCCTGGCCCGGCGGAGTGCTCGGGCGATGTTCCTGGCCGGGCGGGCTCTCGGGCCGGTTCTCCAGCCCCGGTGGCGTCTCAGGCCGCTGGCTGCCCCTCTTCGGCGGGTTGGCTGGCCCGGCCTCGACCCCCTCACAATGCGGCACGCCCATCCTCCCCTCATTGAACGCCGCCAGGATCTCCGCCAGGTGGATGGCAGTCTGCCCATCGGAGGATGAGGCGTGGACACCTGGGCTATGGGTCTCAAACCAGGCGGTCGCATCCTCAAAGGCGTCCTGAACCTCATCCGGCATCGAGGCGTCCGCGGCCGCGTTCAGGGCGGCGGCGATGTACTGATGGGCCAGGATGTAGTACGCATCGCCCCGCGGCGCCGTCCACAGAACTTCCATCCATGTCTTCCCGCTGGAGAAGAAGAGATCATTGGGGTGATGGCCCTCCGGCCACGCGTCCGGATGGGTCTTCCAGAAGCCCTGGGTCAGCACACAGCCACCGGCCACCGGGCAAGGAGGCGCCGTCAAATGCACCACCGCCTCCGCGGTGCGGGTCTCATGGGTGTCCGACTCAGTGAGGGTAGCGATGTTATGGAGCACACTTGTGGCGTCGCAGACAGCCTCATTGGTGATCGTCTTGTGGAACGAGACGGTGTCGGAATCGTGGAACGTCCACGGCCCGGTCTCGCTCGGGGTGCAGGTGAAGCCGGATGGGCAGTGCTCCGTATCCGTCACGGTCGCCGATGCATCGATCGTCACTGTAATGGGATGCTCCGGCAACGAGAAGTCTGCCTTCGGCTCCGGCCCGAAGGGCTCCCCAAGGTGCCCGGAGTGGTTCAGGATGGTGACGATGGCGTGGTTGCGATATTGGTGAACACCTGAGCTCGGCTTGAAAGGTATCTGATACGGATAGCAATAGGTCTCGCCGGGATTTAACACAGGTTTCGCGCTCACGTTGACGGTCACCGTGATGAATGGTTGGGGCTGACCGCTACCGGTTTTTACTTCCACCACGTCGGTGATTGCCAATCCGGTAGTGGTCACCGCTCCTGTGTTCGTCACGCAGATCGTGCCCCGGACCCCCGCTGTCTCGACCTCCGCTGCCACGTGGCGGGTGGCGGTGATCCAGTAGGTCACCTCGCCGGATTCCCCGAGGGCCAGGGTCAGGTCATCAGGGCTCACAGTTTTCGTGATGGACCAGTCATACGTAATCACGTGGGTCCAGAAGCCTTCAGCCGTTTTGTGGGCCTCGATGCTGGTGCCTGACTGACCTTGCCCCTGGTTCCCATGGTTCATGGGCACGATCGTATCCCCCCCGACCCATCCAGAGACCACCGCGGCCAGTCCGGAGGAACCGCCTCCCGCTGCCCAGGCCGTCCCCATGGCCAGCAGGATCAGCGCGAGGGCCGCGATGCCCAGGGCCATCCCCGCCCGCATCCAGGAAGTCCTCATGGTCTGCCTCCTTTCCGTCAACCTGATATGATCCGGAAAACGGATCATTTTCTATCAAAATACCGTCCTTGGTGTTCAAAAGTTATGGGTAGAATGGTAAGAAAATATACAACCTCAACGTGGTTAAATCTTTATGACCAACAAAAGTGAGAGAGAGGGGCTGGGATGGGAGGAAACAGGGCGCTGCCCATCCTGGGGGCCAGGGAGGGAATCAGGAAAAGCGAGGAAAGTCACCGAAGGCAACTTCCGCTTCCCAAACCCTGGAGAAAGGGCTGGGAAGGGCAATCACCCCAGGCGGCCGATCTGTCGCCTGGTCCCAGAACCGCTGGCCTGACGGCTCATCCCGTCGATCGGCTTCCCCCTGCCAGATGCTCGAGCTCCGATCTCCTCGGGAACAGGGATTCATCCACGGGCTTGAGGAAAGGCTGAGCGAGGATCGGGCGTCCGAGGAGCGGATCGATCTCCCGGCTGGCGAAACCGCTCGTTCCAGTCACACCCATGCAAAACCTCATCGGACCTCCGCACCGATGAGGCTCCACCCATCTGCGGAACCGACGGAGCTCAAGCGGATCCACTGAGGGGTCATCGATAAGGGGCCTGCCGTTCTTCCTTTAACCGGTGGATTCTTCCACGATGACACGCGCCGGATCCTCCCCTGCTTGTTCAATAATCCAGCAGGCATGATGCAGAATGGCTTGGGCGCTGAAATGTGTCTCGATATAAGCTTCTTCATCCAGCCTTGCAGGGGATCGCAGCGAACGGCTGGAATGGGTGATCAGCAATCCCCCTCCCTTTGTGTGAAGTGGGAACCGCCCACGGTTTTTCAGGCGGGGCAAGGCCCACCGGGCCACTTCGATGAGAAGGGCGCGCCATGAACCCAGGGGCAGTGTCGCTGCGCCATCTGGGAAGCGCAAACGGGCGGGCGGCCGCTGCCCTGGTCGCGTCGTCCGGCGCAAATCCTTCAAGCTTTTCCGACCAGGTGGAGGAGGTGGGAACACAATTGAGGGAGGGGCAGGACGAACGATCGGGGCTGCGGGCTGCCAAAGCGCCAGCAGTTTCCGAGCGATATCGCCCAGATGGCTGGGGTCTGAAGCTGAAGAGAGACGGACCTCGATTATTGGATTAGGGGCCTCATCTCGGGGACGGCTAATGTCCCATAGGATCCACCGATCGCCATCCGTGATCAGGTAATAGCGAATGCCACGCTGCTGGTAAAGTGGGAGAGCCCTGCGCAGGGCATTCTCGAACTCGCTCTCCGGGGTCCCTAATTTCTTGGCTTCCACTCCAATCCTCAATGACCCGGAGGCTTACAGGACATAATCCGGGCGCCCAACCTCCGTGGTGTATTCCGGAATCACTTGATCGGGATCCTCTGTATTCCAGCCCAGAGCCCGCAGGAGGGGATCGATCAAGGTATAGCGAGTGAGCATCTCGTTTTGCCGAAGGCGTTCGCCATACTGATCCATCCGTTCATGTAACTGCTGCAGCGTCTTCAATAATTGATCCATCCTTCATCCCCCTGGAAGCTTGAACCGCTTAGGGTTCTCCCTTTATAGGTGGGTTGTGGATCGATTCAAGAGTTTAATGGTTTGAGCGGTCTTAATCGCGTTCTCAATTATAATCGAAGAGTGATCTTTGGGTGCTCTGTTGCAAACAGAGGTGGTCAGTGGAATCTCTGTGAGGGGCGGGCCGCATAAGCGGC
>NZ_JBHOQJ010000034.1:0-3542 GCF_042408365.1 Thermoflexus sp. | reverse complement strand
ACCCACCATGCGAGCGAGCGATTAGGTGGTGGATGAAGGAGCGCTATCGGACGATGCGAGGGTATAAGCGGGAGGAGTCGGCGGTGAACGGGAATCGGCTTCTGGCCGGGTGTGGAAATCCCTTGAAGCGAGGTGGAGCCCACCTGGCGATGGTGTTGGGCTAAAGGGGAAAAAGAAAAACAGGGACTCCGCAGGGCGATCCCGCCTTGCCACCGTGCTGCCGATTTTTGAACAATCACACAATCATGCCGGAGAAGAAACTCGCCGACCGCCTCCGCGAGGCCGTTCGATTGCGCGGGTACTCCATCCGCACCGAGAAAGCCTATGTCCATTGGTACGAACGTTTTGTCCGCTTCCACAAACTGCGCCACCCCGCCACCATGGGCACACCAGAGGTCGAAGCCTTCCTCACCCATCTCGCTGTTCATGAACAGGTCTCCGCCTCCACTCAGAACCAGGCCCTCGCTGCCCTTCTGTTCCTCTACCAGGAAGTCCTCGGCATCCCTCTCGGCGACTTTGCACGCCCTCCGCGCCAAGAAGACCACCTACGTCCAGCCCTACCTCAGTCATGACGAATGCCTACGCATCCTCGCCCACCTGGACGGCGCACCCTATCTCGTTGCCTGCTTCCTCTATGGAAGCGGCCTGCGCCTCCTGGAAGCCCTGCGCCTACGTATCCAGGACCTTGACTTTGAAAACTCGCTCATCACTATTCGTGATACCAAGTCCAACCGCGACCGCGTGACCTTCCTCCCCGACGAGGAACGCTTCCTCCAACGCCTCCACGCCCACCTTGAGCAGGTGCGCCGCCTCTACAACGCCCACCCCGATGTCCCGGTCTCCATGCCCCCGGCCCTGGCCCGCAAATACCCCGGGGCCGAAACATCCTGGGATTGGCAATACCTGTTCCCCTCCCGTGACCTCTCCGTAGACCCCCGCACCTACACGGTCAAGCGGCATCACCTGCACCCCAGCGGCGTCCAACGGGCTATCACCACCGCCGTCCGTGCTGCCGGCATCACCAAACGCGCCACGGCCCATACCCTGCGTGCCGCCTTCGCCCTTCGGCTTAAAGAGGCCGGTTACCAGCTCGACGATATCCAGAAGCTCATGGGACACGCTGACATCCGCACCACTCAACACTACCTTGAAAGCCAACCACCTGCCCACAAGCGCCTGCGAAGCCCGCTATCCTCCAAACCCTGACGCCACCCCGTCGAAACGGCGTCCTGAGCGGAGCGAAGGATGGGCGCCCCGGAAGGGAACGTCGCCGCCTCCGCCCAGAACCAGGCCCTGTAGGGGCAAAGCGGCGCTTTGCCCCTACTTCCTCTACTTCTTCCTCTACCGCGAGGTCCTCCCCATGGAGATTAATCCCGTCTTCCTCCCTTCGGCCAAACGACCCCAACGCCTCCCCACCATCCTCACCCGCGACGAGGTCCTGCGCCTTCTGAGCCACCTGGACGGCGTCTACAAATTGATGGCCCAACTCCTCTACAGCTCCGGCCTCCGCCTGATGGAGTGCGTCCGCCTGCGCATCCAGGACATGGACTTTGAGTACCGCACCATCACCGTCCGGGACGGCAAGGGCGAGAAGGACCACATCGTCCCCCTGCCGGAGACGGTCATCCCCGAACTCCGCCGCCAGACAGAACGGGTACGCCTGCTCCACGAGGAGGACCTGGCCGCCGGCTGTGGCGAGGTCTACCTCACCCCTCCCCCGGCCCTTCGGGCCACCCCCTCCCCTCTCCTGACTGAAACAGGAGAGGGGAGGGGGTAGCGGCGAAGCCGCTGGGGGCGGGATGAGGAAAGAGGAAAGTTGAGGGCGGGCATCCAGAAACGGGTGACCCCGCACACGCTGCGGCATTCTTTCGCCACCCACCTCCTCCAGGCCGGATACGACATCCGCACCGTCCAGGAGCTGCTGGGCCACAAGGATGTGCGGACGACCATGATCTACACCCACATCCTATAGCAGGGTGGTCTGGCCATCCGTTCTCTGCTGGATATGTTCAGATGAAGAGCGAGGGACGGAACATCCACAAGATCTCTCGGGGCTGACAGGGGGCACATTTCGGGGTGTGCGATGGGCTTTGCGTCGCTCTCTATCGGTATGGAGACTGCCCCCTCGACGCTGTGAACGCTACCCAGGAGCCCATGATCTACAAAAGCATTTTTACCATACCACAAGATGCCCTCATGGATCAAGCTTCTTCCTGACCATCTGGCCTCTGGCCTTGGGAGAACCGCCTTCGGCAGCCCGCACCCCACCAAGAGGCGAATCTCCTTTCTCCCCGCACGGCAAAAGGGGTGGCTGCCTGGAGCTCAACGGCTACACCTTCCCCATCCACCGCAGAGCGGCCTCGGCGTTGAAGAGGGCGGCACCGGCCGCGCCCCGGATGGTGTTATGAGTGAGGGCTACGAATTTCAGGGTGAACACCGGGCAGCGCTGCACCCGCCCCACCACCACGCTCATCCCATCCCCCGCCATCCGATCCAGCCGGGGCTGCGGGCGGTCGGGCTCGGTCCGCACCACGATGGGCTGAGCCACGGCGCTCGGGAGGTCCGCCACTTCCTCCGGCGGGCGATAACCCCGCATCGCCCGCATCGTTTCCTCTGGGGAGATGGCTTCCTCTAGCTCTACAGATATGCAGACCAGATGCCCATCCAAGGTCGGAACCCGGTTCGTTTGGGCGCTGATGACCAGACCAGCCTCCTCCACGGCTCCGTCGACGAACCGCCCTAGCAGCTTGCGGGGTTCCCGTTCCAGCTTCTCCTCCTCGCCGGGGATGTAGGGCAGGATGTTATCGACGATCTCGAGGGAAGGCACCCCTGGGTACCCGGCTCCGGAGAGCGCCTGGAGGCTCACCAGATGGACCCGGCGGACCCCATAGGGCATCAGCGCCTTCAGGGGAAGAACGGCCGCGGTGGTGGTGCAGTTCGGATTGGTCAACAGGGTCCCAGACCAATTCCGGGTTGCCCTCTGGCGCGCGATCAACCCAATATGGTCGAAGTTCACATCGGGCATCACCAGCGGCACATCCTCGGCCATGCGATACGCGGAGGCGTTGCTGGCCACCAGATACCCCGCTGCGGCGAAACGGGGCTCCACCTCGCGGGCGATCTCCGAGGGCAGGGCGGAGATCACGATCTCCGCATCCAGCTCCGGTTCGGTCGGCCTCACGATCATCTGGGCGGCCCATTCCGGCATCGGTGCCCCCAGCAGCCAGCGGCACGCCTCCCCGTACGGGCGGCCGACCGAGCGATCGGACCCGGTCAGGGCAACCACTCGGAACCATGGATGGTGGTCCAACAGATGCACCAACCACTGGCCTACCATCCCTGTGGCGCCCAAGATCGCAACACGAAAGGAGGGTTTCACGCTCATTGCCTGCTCCGTCGATGTTTAGGATATGAGACGGTGTAACGATTCAGACTGGCCCCATTCGGTTGAAGGCGCTCGTGAGGAGGCGGAAGGGACCCACTCCCCCTTCATTCCCCTCACAGCCCGTTGGGCCAAAATATTTTCGGGGCGGAGCCGCGCG
>NZ_JBHOQJ010000032.1:0-4446 GCF_042408365.1 Thermoflexus sp. | reverse complement strand
ACCCACCCCAAAATCCCCCGAAAGCTGCGCTGTGCAGCACCTGAGAGGTAGGAAACAGTGAGCATCACCACCGTTGGAGAATATGTGATCCACTATGAAGCATTGGGCCGGGGGCAGCCCGTGATCTTCCTCCACGGGTGGGTTGGATCGTGGCGTTACTGGCTGCCCACCATGCAGGCTCTCTCCCACCGATTCCGGACCTACGCGGTGGACCTGATAGGATTTGGGGATTCGGCCAAGCCGCGCCGCGACGCCGACTCTGCCTATCGCCTGGAGCGCTACGTAGAAATCGTTCGAGGATGGATGGACACCTTGGGGATCTCCCAGGCGCATTTCATCGGCCACACCCTGGGGGCGATGATCGCCGTCCGACTGGCCCTCGAAGCACCCGAACGCACCCTGCGGATCATGGCGGTGAGCTATCCGCTCTCCCTCGAGATCCCAAGAGGAGTCCTCAGGCCTAATGCAAAGGAGATCCTAAGGGAACGGTTAAGCCGCCTCGCCCAGGAATACCCTGAGATACAGCGGGAGCACGGGCGCGCCGATCCGGAGGCCATTGGGGTCTGCCTGGTGGAGACCATATCGCGCCAGGAGGCGCTTCAAGAATGGATTCGTCTCGTGGATCGCCCCCTCTTGCTTGTTTACGGCCGGCGTGACCCGCTCGTCCCGCCGCCGCTCTTCCTGAACGGCCTGGATGCCTCCGCGCGGTTCATCATCCTGGAGGAAGGCCGTCATTTCCCCATGCTGGACCTCCCCGCCGCGTTCCAGCGCCTGGCGGAGGATTTCCTCATCTTGCCGGATCCCTCCCAGATCGCCCTGAAGGAGGAGTGGCGACGCCGGTTTCGTTAGGGTTGACGCCTCGATCGTCTCCCCGAAGAGGGTACATGAGATCCGGCGGCCTGGCGAAGGCGGGCAACCCGACCCCCATCGGGCATCCACCACGGGTGTCCCAATCCTATCCCGCGCAACCCTTGCGAGACGGGAAGGATGTAGGGACAGGCCTCGTGCCTGCCCAAGGGCACCCACAAGGGGCGCCCCTACATTAGGACCCCTACCCCTTCCGGATCCCCCCGGCCAGACGGGATCCTGGGAGGCCACCAGGTCGGCGCCTTTGCTACCCTCTCCGAAGCTCATGTAGAATCATCTCCGTGTTTCATTAACTTCACCTCTCGGAGGGGCCGATGCTCGGATATGCGGGGCGAATTCTCCATGTAGATCTCTCGGCCGGCCGTCTGTGGGTGGAGGAGCCGCCGGAGACGTTTTATCGGACCTACTGGGGCGGCAGCGCGATGGGGCTCTACTACGTGCTGAAACACACGCCGCCGGGGGTCGACCCCTTCGATCCCCGGAACACCCTCACCTTCTTCCTCAGCGCCGCCACCGGCGTCCCCATCTCCGGGCAGAGCCGTGCGACCGTCAATGCCAAATCCCCCCTCACCGGCCTGATCGGCGATTCGCAGGCTGGAGGGTTCTGGCCCGCCGAGCTTAAGTTCGCCCGCTTCGATGGGATCGTGATCCACGGCCGAGCCCCCAAGCCCGTTTACCTCTGGATCCACGACGGTGAGGCGGAGCTGCGAGACGCCTCCCACCTCTGGGGCCGCGTCACCGGCGAGGTGGAGCAACGCCTCTACGAGGAGCTGGGGGACGATCAGATCGAGGTGGCACAGATCGGGCCGGCCGGTGAACGCCTGGTCCGCTTCGCCGCGATCATGAACATGTCCAACCGGGCCCACGGCCGCACCGGGATGGGAGCGGTGATGGGCTCCAAGAACCTGAAGGCCATCGCCGTCCGGGGCCGCTGGCGTCCCACCGTCTACGACCCCCAGGCCCTCCAACAGCTGAACAAACAGGGCCCGGCGGCCTACGAGGCTAACCTCGCCATCAAAAACCTGGGAGTCTACGGGACCGCCGGCGTGATGGCCGCCCAGAACGCCGCAGGCGGGCAGCCGACCCGCAACTACACCAGCGGCTTTTTCGAAGGCGCCGATCGGATCACCGGCGAGCGGATGGCCGAGACGATCCTGAAAGAGCGCGACACATGCTACGCCTGTGTGGTCCGCTGCAAACGGGTGGTGGAGGCAGAATGGCGAGGCCGGAGGATCGATCCCTTCTACGGCGGACCGGAGTATGAGACCCTTTCCACCTTCGGCTCCTACTGCGGGGTGGACGACCTGGAGGCCGTCGCCCTGGCCAACCAAATCTGCAATCAGTATGGGGTAGACACCATCTCTTGCGGGGCAACGATCGCCTTCGCGATGGAATGCTTCGAACGGGGGATCCTCACGGAAGCCGAAATCGGCTTCCCCCTGCGTTTCGGGGACGCAGAGGCGATGATCCGCCTGCTGGAGATGATCGTGCGGCGGGAGGGGATCGGGGATCTCCTGGCGGAGGGCTCGGCCCGAGCGGCCCAGATCATCGGCCGTGGGGCGGAGGACTGCGTGGTCGCCGTCAAAGGCCAGGAGCTGCCGGCCCACATGCCTCAGGTCAAGCGCTCCCTCGCCCTGATCTACGCGGTCAACCCCTTCGGCGCCGATCATCAATCCAGTGAGCATGACATCCTCTATATGCCTAAATCCCCCCGCCTCTTCCTCGATCGCCTCGCCGCCATCGGCTTGACGAACCCTCAGCCGCCTAGGGTTCTCAACGAAGAGAAAATCCGCTTCGCCTACGAAACCCAGAAATTCTATAGCTTCCTGGACACAGCAGATTTGTGCCAGTTCGTCTTCGGGCCCTCGTGGCAGCTCTACGGGCCGGAGGAGCTGGTGGCCCTGATGCGGGCGGTGACCGGGTGGGAGGTCAGCTTGGAAGAGATGATGCGGGTGGGGGAGCGGCGCCTGAACATGCTGCGGGCCTTCAACGCCCGGGAGGGGGTCGGACGGGATCAGGACACCCTACCCAAGCGGCTGTTCGAGCCCTTAAAGGGTGGGAAAACGGAAGGCTTGAGCGTCGATCGGGGGGAGTGGGAGGCGGCGCTGACCCGCTACTATGAGATGGCCGGCTGGGATCCTCAGAGCGGCATGCCCACCCGCGAGAAGCTCGCCGAGCTGGGCCTGGAATGGATCCTGGATCCCTCATGAGGGCCTAGGCGCTCTCCACCCGAGGGAGCCCCCCCTGGGGCAAAAGAACGGGCGCTCAAGCGCCGTTGGTTCTCCCATGGGGGCGAAGCCGGGCGCCTTTGGCGTCCGGCTCGCCCCCAAAGTGTTCTTTATCCCCTCCCCACGGCCCAAAGGGCCGTGGGGAGGGGAAATAAAGAGGGGGCCATCCGCTCCCTCCACCGCATATCCCCGCCAACAAAAGCAGAAGAAGCAATAGAATGAGTACCGGCCCGCACATATGATTCTTTAATCCACCATTTACGCATCTTAGATTCCCCGCTAACACTCCTCTAAGGTCCTCCCTGTATGCTGAGGGCTGGAAAACCCACGGGGTGCAGTGGGAGATCACCCTGAACGGGAGGTGATGGGCTATGGCGCGCGAGCTGATGATCCGGGATCCGTTTGACGCGGCGTTCTTGAGCCTGCGCGAGGCGATCGACCGCCTGTTCGATCAGGCATTTGTGCGGCCCTTCGATGGCTTCGCCCCGCGGAGTGCGGGGATGCCGATGAATATCTATGAGCTGCCGGATCGCTATCACGTGGCGATCCTGGTGCCGGGCGTGCGCCCGGAGAGCCTGGAGGTGCAGGCGATGGGCTCCTCCGTGACCATCCGCGGCGAGGTGGCCTTGCCGGAGGTTGAAAACGAGAAGAACGTTGCCATCCTGCGTTGCGAGTGGGCCGGCGGGCGCTTCGCCCGGACGATCGAGTTCGGCGATCCGATCGACGCCGAGCACATCAATGCCCGGTTGGAGAACGGCGTCTTGCATCTCACGGTACCGAAGGCCGAGTCCGTCCGGCCGCGGGTGATCAAGGTGCAGGTGGCCCGCTAAAGGGGGAAACGCGGAGGGCCGGCAACGGCCGGCCCTCCGCGTTTTTTTATTCCTTCAGACGCTCCCACTCCGCTTGTAACTGGGCCCGTCGAGCTTTCAACTCTTCCAGCTTACGGCGCTCCTTCTCCACCACCGCCGCCGGCGCCCGAGCGGCGAATTCGGAGGCCAACAACGCCTCCGTCCTGGCGATCCGCGCCTCCAGGTCGGCCAGCTCCCGCTCCAGCCGGGCCCGTTCCGCCGCTCGATCGATCATTCCCGCGAGCGGCAGGTAAATCCGAATGGGCCCTGCCGAATAGATCAGCGCATCTCCGATGGGCTCGTGAAGATCAGCCATCAACATCAGCTGATGGGGATCCACCCGGGCCAGCGAGGCCAGCAGATCCCGGTGGGCCTCCAGAATCGGCAGGAACTCCCCCGCAGCGATCCAGGCAGCGATCCGCCGTTCCGATGGCACCCGATGGGCCTCCCGGGCGTTGCGGATCGTCCGGATCGTCTCGATGAGCGCCTGCATCCCGGCCTCC
>NZ_JBHOQJ010000031.1:0-6827 GCF_042408365.1 Thermoflexus sp. | reverse complement strand
GCCCACCCCACTAGAAAATTTCACGAGTCGAAAGCTCGTCACTACGAGTTGGGGTGTCTTCCTCTGTGGTTTGCAACAGAGCAAGTCAACATTTTTAATCTTGGAGGCGAAAGAATCCATGTCGTGGCGTTGGATCGGTCGTATGACAGTTTATCTAGTCCTCCTGACCGGATCATTGGTCATGCTACTGCCCCTGGTGTGGATGACCTCTTCAGCGTTTAAGCCGTTGCATGAAGTTATGCTCATTCCACCGACATGGATCCCCGAGGAACCCACTCTGGATAACTTCCGCGCGGTTTTTGCGCAGTTCCCATTCGGTCGCTATTTCTTGAACAGCTTGATCACTTCCTCTCTAGTGACACTGAGTGTGCTATTGACAAGCGCCATGGCGGGGTATGCTCTGGCTAAGTTTCATTTCCCGGGTCGGGATTTGGTTTTCATTCTGGTTCTCTCCAGCCTGATGGTTCCGTTCCAGACTCGAATGATCCCGCTCTATCAACTGGCAATTTCTCTACGTCTGCAGGACACACTGTTGGGTGTAATGTTCCCATGGCTGGTGGACGCGTTCGGGATCTTCTTGATGCGCCAGTTTATGTTAACCATTCCGAGCGATCTCATCGATGCGGCGCGCATCGATGGGGCATCCGAGTGGCGGATCTTTTGGACGATCATGCTTCCATTGGTGCGTCCGGCTTTGGCCGCCCTGGCGATCTTTACATTCCTGGGCTCCTGGGAGGAATTCCTCTGGCCGCTCATCATCACCAGCTCGGACGCCAGCCGGACGATCCCGGTGGGCCTGCAGTTCTTCTCGGAGCAATATGGCACGAACATCCACTGGCAGATGGCGGGCGCCTTGATCGCCGCCATGCCGATGCTGATCGTTTTCTTCCTCCTTCAGCGCCAGATCATTGAGGGCATCGCCCTGACCGGGATGCGGGGATGAGCAAAGAATGCCTGATGACACGGGCGCCGATCCTAGAGGAGCCGCCGGTATTCCTCCCTACAGGGAACTTGGAGCTTTCCATCCCCTGGATCGATCAACGAGATGGAAGCGTATATCGTCTGGGCGCCCTTCATGAGCACTTCAACGGCCTGATCGAGGCGGAGGGGGATCCTCTGATCCGCCCGGTGCTGTTTGTGGAGAGCCAGCCAGTGGCCTGGACCGGGCGTCTGAGTTGGAGACGGGAAGGGTTCTGGATACCGGTTTGGCGCTTCCGCGAAGGGAACCTGGAGGTGGAAGGCCGCCTCTGGGCTCCGATTGAGGAGCGCGGGCTGGTGTATCAACTTCGCCTCTCGCTCCACGCGGGTCCGCCTCGGACCATTGCCCTGGGCTTCGAAGGACGATGGGCGCGCACGCTCCTCTCGCGGTTCACTTCCCGACCGCTGCACGGAAGCTGGGTTGTTGGGCAAGATCCCTGGACCGGCAGCGGGTTCGCGGAGTTTCATACCGGCTTGCCGTTGCTCGCCTTGGGTCTACAGGCGGAGCCTCCGCTTCGTTTAGAGCTTCTCTCTCAGGATCTCCTCATTTATCGAGGTCTTCTACATCACCTGCTTCATCCCGGGGAAGTGATATCGGCCACCCTGTACCTGGCGGTGGCTCCCGATGCGGATGGAGCACGGACGGGGGCGTTGCACTTGCGCCGCCGTGGTGCGGACGGGCTTTTGGAGGAGACGCGGCGCTGGCTGGAAGCGCGCGCGCGCCGTCTGGAGGATCCGGCGCTCACCGCCCGCCTGAATGAGAACCTGTTTTTTGCTTACTTCTTCAGTCAAGGGGATTGCTTGGACACCGGCGCTCCCGTGATGGTGACCTCGCGCAGTCCCTTGTATTATGTCAGCGGCGCCTTCTGGAGCCGGGATGCTTTCCTCTGGTCGTTTCCGGCGATCTTGCTGGTGGATCCGGAGCGGGCCCGTTTCCTGTTGCGAGATGCTCTGCCGCGCTATCTTCCCCACATCGCTGATCACGCGCTTTACCTGAATGGGGTCCCTCTTTATCCAGGCTTCGAGTTGGATCAGGCCGCGGCCCCCCTCCTGGCGATCTGGCGCTACGTCCGTGAAACCGGAGACATCCGCCTATTGCAGGAACCCGTGATCACCGAGGCGATCCCTGCGTTGTTGCGGCGCATTGAGCAGCAGCGGGATGCGGAGACAGGGCTCTATCGGACTTTCCTGTTGCCGACCGATGACCCGACGGAGTATCCGTTGGTCATTTACGATAACGTTCTGGTTTGGGCGGCCTTCCGGGTCTCTGGAGAATTGTTCCGGCTCCTAGGAAAAGAGAGCGAAGCGTCGCACTGGGAGTTGGAGGCCGAACAGCTGGCGGCGGCGATCCGCCGCTATGGCATCGTGGAGGGGCCGGAGGGGCCGATGTGGGCTTGGGCTCGGGATCAAACGGGCCGTATCGAATTGCGGGAGGAGCCACCGGGAAGCTTGCGGCTTTTGGCTTATTATGGTTTTTGCGACCCCGCGGATCCGGTATACCAGAACACGGTGCGGTGGCTATCCTCCCCGGCCAATCCATACTTTTTCCCTGGTCCCTTCGGCGGCCCGGGCTCTCCCCATTTCCCTTTTCCAGGCGTTTTCGATCTCGCCAATCGCTTGCTGACCGATCCGGACCCAGCGGTTTTAGAGCTCGTGCGGAAAGCGCCTATGGATAACGGGCTGGCCTGCGAGTCCATCGATCCGCAAACTGGCGTGGTGCGCACAGGAGCCGCGATGGCCAGCCTGGCGGGATTCCTGGCCTGGGCCTTATGGGCGCGAGCGAGGGGGCATCGCAACTTCTTTGAGCGCCCCAGCTAAATGGGGTTATTTGCTTTCCCCAGAGTTTTTGAGGGCGGATTGGGCAATTGCATGCAAAGGAAATGAGCGCGGGGCTGTCTGCGACAATCAGGCATGAAAAAAGAGATAGGGCGCTTAAGGGGGATGCCGGAAGGTTAAGCCACTTGTTAGGCAAACGCTTTGATTCAAATAGCTCATAAGTGGAAACGCAGGATATTGCAGAGCACGAAGACCGCCAGGAAGATCGCGATGGCGAGGAAATCAACAGACCTCATTCGAAGCGTCTCGATCTCGGTGGGCCGTCCGGGTGATCCGAACCCCTTGGTCTCCAGGGCGATCTGGAAATCGTTCGCTTTGCGGAAGAGAAGAAGGATGAGAGGCGTGATGATAGGCACATAGGCTTTGCGCAGACGTGTGATCGGATCCATGCGATCGATATCGAAGGCCCGGAGCTTCTGAGCATCCACAATGTTATTCCACATCTCGAAAATTAATGAGGTGAAAGAGAGGGCGCTTACGAACATGAAAGTCACTACCTTGGGTAGGCGAAGCTGGCTCATAGCGGCCATGAGCTCGGCGTTCGAGGTGGTCATTACCAGCAGCGGCAGCGACGAGGCGGCTGTGAGGATACGCACCGATAGCATAAACCCCAGCTGAACGCCTTCCAGCGTCAGCTCCCCCATATTGGAGCCGCCGAAATGGAGATCCCCAAACTTGATCAGAACCGTCTTCCCATGCCGGTAGGTGAATCCCTGGGCTAGCATCAAGAAGAGGAAAGTGCCGGCCAGGATCTTTAATAAGGCGGCGAACCGTCCCAGCTCGATGCGCGCCGCTACCCATAACATGGCCGAGAGGCTCAGCCAGATCAGCAGAACTGGGAGATGACGGATGTCATAGAGCGGGACCAGGATAAGCAACAGGGTGAGCAGCACGTAAATCATTTTGGTGAACGGATGTAAACGATGGACAATGGTCTGGCGCTGAATGTAACGGAACGGGGCGTTCATGACAATCCTCCCAGCACAGTCAACAGATCATGAGTTGTCATTACCCTGGATGGGATTCCAAAGGGGGCGAGCTGCTGAGCGATCTCATAAGCAATGGGTGCGCGCAAAAAGCTTCGATGCAATAACTCGGTCTGGCCGAACACCTCCTCCGGCGTTCCGTCCGTTAGGATTTGTCCATCCCACATCACGATCACCCGCTCGGCATAGCGAGCGATCAGCTCCATATCGTGTGTGATCATAATCACGGTTCGCCCTTTCTCCTCTCGGAAGCGCCGGGCGAGCTCGGCCAGTTGATAACGGCCTCGATGATCCTGGGCCGTCGTCGGTTCGTCGAGGATCAAGATCTGCGGGTCCATGGCCAGCGTGGCGGCCACCGCCAGCTTCCGCCGATCACCGAACGAGAGCCGGAAGGGAAAGGTCTCCGCTTCCGACTCCAGCCCTACCCAGCGCAAGGCTTCTTGAACTCGGGCCTCGGCCTCCTCCTTGGGGATGCCCAGGTTGCGGAGGCCGAACAGGATTTCCTCCTTAGAGGAGATTGTGAAGAGCTGGTAATCCGGGTTCTGAAGAACGAGACCAACCCGTCGGGCCAGCTGGCCCACGGAGAGCCGACGTACGTCCTCACCGAGCACCCGCACTTGGCCAGCCGTAGGCCGGAGCAGACCCACGATACATTTCACTAAAGTGCTTTTCCCCGAGCCGTTCTGTCCGATAATTCCAATAAATTCCCCCTCCCGAACGGTAAGGTTGATCCCCTTCAAGGCGATCACCGGGGGATAACCCGGATAGCGGTAGACCAAATCCTGCACCTCAATCACCGCCGGGCGCATCGGCGATGATGATCGACTGGAATCCGGGAGCGGATACGGCGAGATCCAGCCCTGACGGAGCAGGTTTGCCGCTCGCTCGGCAACCCGGGCGATGCTTAGGTCACGTAATCGTTGACCATTGAGATCCGCTGACTCTCCGCTCTTACGGGCGAGATGAATCCAGATATGAGCTAAGGCTGGAGGTTTCACCCCTGCCGCCTCTAACCGCTCCGGCTGCGTGAAAACCTCCTCCGGCGCTCCCGTTAGGATGCATCGGCCTTCTTCCAACACCCATACCTGGTCCGCCAGATCCATCACCTCATCGGTTTCATGAGTAGTCAGGATGATCGTGATCTCCTGGGTTGCCTTCAACCGATGGAGAGCCTGTACGACTTCCCAACGCCCCAGGGGATCCAGCTGAGAAGTGGGCTCGTCCAGCACAAGCACCTGGGGGCGCATGGCCAACACGGCCGCCAAGGCGACTCGCTGCTTCTGTCCCCCGGAAAGTTCCCGCGGGTTGCGATCCTCCAGGCCCTCTAGTCGAACCAGGGCCAGGACTTCCGCCACCCGACGTTCGATCTCTGCTCGGGGCACCTGGAGGTTGGCTGGCCCGAAGGCCACCTCGGTTCGCACCGTGGGCATGAAGAGCTGGACTTCAGGATCCTGAAGGAGCACCCCACAGCGCTGGGCGGTAATGTGAATTGGATCATCCCAGGGATCCCGGCCGACAACCTGAACTTCCCCGGCGCGCCGTCCGCCATAGATATGGGGGATGATCCCGCTGAGCAAATAACAAAGCGTGGATTTCCCTGCCCCATTGGCGCCCAGAACAACGATGAACTCCCCGCGCCGGGCGCTCATGTTCAGGTTGCGCAGGGCCACAACACCCCCTTCATAAGTGAAGGTGACCTCTCGGAGTTTCACTGTTACATCCCGGTTTTTCATACCCATTCGTCCTGCATATTGTGAGTGTTTTGCCCATCTGAATTTTAAGGGTACTCGGTGGAAGGGCGGAGAGCCCCTCCTTGCAGTCCGAAGCCGCAGGGAGGAGCCATCCGCCCTTCCACCGTGTATCCTCAAAACAAAAGTGGCAGAAGCACTATGAGCAAGCTGTCAGGAGAGAGCAGAGACACACAGCAGCCGGGGCGCGCCTTTGACACACCCTGGCCCTAAACGCTTGTGCTCACTTGTGGTGGAAATGCGATTCACGGTGTTGCTTTCGCGACCTCCTCTGCCTCTACAGGAGGTGGGCTTTCCCTTCCGTCGGGGGAAGCTGACACGGATGCCAGGTGGCCTCTCAGCATCCGTGCAGCGGCCTCCCTCACAAGCTAATGCCCGTAAGAGCTTTGTTGTAAAGATGAAAGGACCCTATGAGGGGCGGGCCGCGCCAGCAGCCCGCCCCTCATAGAAATCCTGAGAATCGAAAGATCGACACCGCGAATCTGGGGGACTCCCCCTGTTTGGAATGGAGCACCCCTAGGAGATTATCCGATCATCGAGGCCGAGGAGATGGCCGATGGGAGCCTCCCCGGCTTCCAAAAGCCACCTGACAACGAGAGGGGGACGGAAGATGGAATCGTCACCATAGTGCGTCGGGGATCTTGGGCAAGCCGCTCCGGGATAAAGCTTCCAAGAGAGGGATGGTAATGATGGTGGTCACTACTGCAAAGGCAGGGACCCACCACGTGTATCCAATGTACGTGGCGATTCCCAGCGCAACCTCGTATTTGAAGACATACCAGTAAGGGAGGGACCATGGGAGGAACCAGAGCAGCATGCCGACATAGTAGCTGAAGAAGATCCCCAGGTAGCGAAGCCGTCGATCGTTGGATCGGGCCCAGGAAGGAAAGAGACGGCGGCCCAGCGGTGTGGCCAGCACAATGAGGGGGATGATCCAGTAATAACCCGCGAGAAGAAACTGGGTTGGCTGGGGCGGATAACTGAATCCTGCGGCAGGACCTGGCACGTAGAATGGGAACAAGGTGCCGAAGATCCCCACCAGCACCGCCAACGGGATGGAATACTTCCACCAGCGATCATTGTGGATGACCAGGGCGACGAACAAGGCAGGTAAGGCGCCAGTGAGGATTACGTCCACGAGCTGGAGGGGGAAGGCTGCCGGGGCAATGAACATGCCGATCAATCCGCCTAGCACTGCGGCCACAAATCCCCCGAGAGGGCCTAGCAATAGCGGGGCCATAGCGGAGAATACGTTCTGAAGAGGCACGTAACCCCCTCC
>NZ_JBHOQJ010000025.1:0-3727 GCF_042408365.1 Thermoflexus sp. | reverse complement strand
GGGCCGCCTTCGGCGGCCCACACCCCACGAAGAAACCGATCCCCCCTCCCCGTTTGGCCTTGCCGCGCAGGGAGGGAAACAGGAGGCAAAGGATGAACGATCGCCCCCTCGATCCTGCTCCGACGGTCGGTGTGCCCAAGGTTATGGAACAGGCTATCCCCGCTCCTCGATGGCTCCAGGTTGTGAGGGAGCTGCGACGTCGCTTGGAAAGCAAGCTGCCTGTTCTTCTCATCGCTCCCTCAACGATCGCCGTCCTGATCTTCGTATACGGGTTCATTGGATGGACGGTCTACATCTCGATGACCCGATGGAATGATGTGCTGCCGGACTACACTTTCACGGGCCTCCGGAATTACGTCGGGCTGTTCCAGACCCCTCGATTCCAGGCGGACATCCGCAACACGATCGTCTTCACTGCCTTCTTCCTGTTGGGCGCGGTCGTGGTGGGCTTCTTCGCCGCCCTCCTGCTGGATCAGCGGGTGAAGGGGGAGACATTCTTCCGCAGCGTTTTCCTTTTCCCTATGGCTATCTCGTTCATCGTAACGGGCATCGCCTGGCAATGGTTGTTCAACCCCCAGACAGGGATCAATCTTCTCCTGAAATATGCGGGCTACTCCGGCCCGGTGCCTCGCTGGTTCACAGACCCCACGGTGATGTTCGGCATCAAGATCGGGGCGATTCAGGTGGGGATCCCCGTGGCGCTGATCCCGGTGGTGATCGCAGCCACCTGGCAGCTTTCCGGATTCACCATGGCCATGTATCTGGCAGGCCTCCGGGGGATTCCAGAGGAGCTTCGGGAGGCAGCCCGGGTGGACGGGGCCAGCGAGTGGCAGATCTATCGCCATATTGTGTTGCCGTTGCTTCGACCGGTCACCCTGAGCGCCCTGATCGTGCTGGGTCACATTTCCCTGAAGATCTTCGACCTCACCGTGGCGATGACCGGAAGCGGTCCAGGGTTCGCTACGGACATGCCGGCGTACTTCATGTTCGAAACGACGTTCCGGGGGAACCATTTCGCTCAGGGCGCGGCCATCGCCACCCTGATGCTGATCATGGTGGCCGCCCTGATCATCCCTTACCTCCGCTACAGCCTGAGCCGGGAGGCTGAGCTATGAAGATGGGGCGCTTTTTGATCTATCTCGCCCTGATCGGTCTCACGATCTTCTACTTGCTCCCGGTTTACGTGCTGCTGCTCACCGGCCTCAAGAGCTTCGCTGAGGCGGATCTTACACGCATGTGGAATTGGCCAACCCAGCCCTCCTTCGCTGCCTTCGCCAAAGCCTGGGAGAAGCTATCCCCGAACTTCATGAACAGCGTTTATCTGGTGATCCCGGCCACGTTGATCTCCTCTTTCATCGGTTCCATCAACGGCTATATCCTGGCCAAGTGGCGCTTCCGAGGATCAGAGATCCTGTTCCCAGCTATCCTGTTCGGGATGTTCATCCCTTATCAAAGCATCCTGATCCCGCTGGTCCGTTTCCTCCAGACCATCGGCTTGTATGGATCCATCCCTGGCCTGATCCTCGTTCACGTCATCTACGGGATCCCAATCACCTCCCTCATCTTCCGCAATTATTACGCTTCGATCCCCGGGGAGCTGGTGGAGGCCGCGAAGATCGATGGGGCTTCGCTGTTTGGGATCTACCGATGGGTGATGCTCCCGCTCTCCCAACCTGGGTTCGCCGTGGTCGCCATCTGGCAATTCACCCAAATCTGGAACGATTTCCTCTTCGCGGTCACTGTGACCAACAAGCCGGCTCAGCAACCGATCACCGTGGCGCTCCAGAACTTGGCGGGCAGCCAGATCGTCGAGTGGAACGTCCAAATGGCCGGCGCGCTGCTGGCCGCCCTCCCGACGCTGCTGGTCTATATCTTCTTGGGGCGCTTCTTCCTGCGCGGGCTGCTGGCAGGGGCCTTGAAAGGTTAGCGGCTCGCTCTGGGGGAGGAGGGCAAGGATAATAAAAACCCCGGCGCTCTGCCGGGGTTCTGGTGCCCGGGGCGGGATTTGAACCCGCACGGCCGAAAGGGCCAGCGCCCCCTCAAGACGCCGCGTCTGCCTATTCCGCCACCCGGGCAAGACCACTACAATTATAGCAATGGATCACGCCCCCGACAAGATTCATGGCGTAGGAATGACATCGTTTGGAGCCCACGAGAGGAGACAGACTTCCATCAGTCCGAGGGACTGCTAAGAGGTGGAAGAAAAAACCTTCACGGTTGGGGGCGCCATCAGCGACTTACAGCTCTGAGCAGCCATGGGGTAAGTATTAAAGCGCCAAGGGGATCTTCCAACGTTTTAGGAGGCTCGACGTGAATGATCTGATCAAGCGTGCTGGGAATCTCCTCCTCTTCGCAACGCTGGCTGTTGGATTGATCGCCTCCGCCTTCCTGGCAGGGTTTGGAGTGGCATGGGGGATGGGCGCAGCGTCCACCCGAGCGCAGTCCCCCGCCCCTGAGGCGGTGGCACCGTCTCCCCCGCCTCGGGATCTCCAGGAAGCGTTCGACATCTTTTGGGAGGCCTGGAAGCTGGTTCAAGACGAGTATTACGGGGCGATCCCCGCGCCCCAGACGGTGGCCTACGGGGCCATCCGGGGGGCGCTGCAGACCCTCGGGGATCCTTATACCTCCTTTATCGAACCGAAGATCGCCCGCATTCTTCAGGAGGACGCCTCTGGGCAATTCGAAGGGATCGGGGCGCTGGTGCGGATGAACCGGGATAACAAATTGGAGATCGTGCGGACCTTCGAGGGCTCCCCCGCCCAGAAGGCGGGCCTCCAATCCGGAGATCTGGTGGTGAAGGTCAACGGCCAATCCATTGTGGGCTACAGCATCTACGAGGCCATCGCTCTGATCCGAGGGCCAGCGGGAACCTCCGTCACGCTCACGATCGAGCGTCCAGGCCAACGCGAGCCCTTCGAGGTGACCGTCACACGGGCCCGCATCACCATCCCGGTGGTCGAGGCCCGTATGCTTCCGGAGAACATCGCATATATTCAGCTGTTCGATTTCAGCGCCCAGGCCACCCGTCAGTTGCAGGATCAACTGAAAGCCCTCCTCGCACAAAATCCGCAAGGCCTGATCCTGGACCTACGGGATAATCCCGGCGGGTTCCTCGATCAGGCGATCCAAGTGGCCGATCTCTTCCTCGATGAAGGGATCGTGGCCTATGAGCGAACGAAAGATGGCGAGGAACGGGTTTTCCGCTCGAAGAGCGGGGACATCGCCGAGCGGATCCCCATGGTGGTGCTGGTGAACGCTGGCAGCGCTAGTGCCTCGGAGATTGTGGCCGGCGCCTTGCAGGATCGCGGTCGGGCCCGGCTGGTGGGCGAGCGAACGTTCGGGAAGGGATCCGTGCAGCTCTCCCACACCCTCTCCGATGGCTCGGAGCTCCGGGTCACCATCGCCCGCTGGTTCACCCCGAACAACCGGGCGATCCATGGCGAAGGACTGAACCCGGACATTGAGGTGAAGGTCGAACCCGGCACGGAAACCGCGGGAACCGATCCACAATTGCAACGGGCGGTGGAGGTTCTCTTGCAAGGACGTTAAGGCCGATGCATCCCTCTCACCAAGAGGATCGAGGGGAGCTATCCTCAGCCCTCGACAGCTTGCTCATTCCCAAATTCGGCGGCCACTCCGGATCGTCGGGATTCGACCATCGCCCAGTGAAGCGGGCGCGTTCTATACCAAAAGTTTTCTATGGGGTGCGGGCCGCTTACGCGGCCCG
>NZ_JBHOQJ010000024.1:0-4434 GCF_042408365.1 Thermoflexus sp. | reverse complement strand
CGCTCATACTTGGCCGGCTCCAGCTGGGTCGGCCACTGGCTGAGGGGGAAGTTAATCAGAGGAATCACCACCCCGGCCTGACGCAGCTTGTTGAGCATGAGCGAAAGGCCCTTCAGGATCTGGAGGTTCAGGATGGTCACCACCGTGGCCCCCACGATGGCGCCTGGGATGCTCCCCATACCCCCCACGATCACCATCACCAGAACCCCGATGGATTCCATGAACGTGAAGCTTTCGGGGTTAATGAAATACTGTTTAGCGGCGAAGATCATACCCATCGCCCCAGCGAAGGAGGCACCAGTGGCAAAGGCCGCCAGCTTCATTCGAACCAAGGGGATCCCCATCGCCTGAGCGGCCAGCTCATCCTCCCGGATGGCCGTCCACGCTCGCCCCACCCAGGAGTTCTCCAGACGCCGAGCGAGCCAAATAGCGAAGCCGATCACTACGAGGACCAAAAAGTAGAAATATAGTGCATACAGCGTGGGATCGTCCAGCCGGATCCCCAATGCGCTCAGCCACGGCTTGAAAAACAAGGGAGGCCGCTGAACTGGGCGGATCCCCTGAGGGCCATTGGTGAGGTTGATCGGCTTGTCCAGGTTGTTGACGACCACCCGGATCACCTCACCGAAGGCAAGGGTCACGATGGCCAGGTAATCCCCCCGCAGCCGCAGGACCGGCAGCCCCAGCAGGATCCCGGTGAGGGCCGCCACCCCCACAGCCAGGAACAGAAACAGGAAGAACCACTCCGGCGCCAGGGGGAAGCGGTCTGTGCCGAAGGCGATGTTCGCCTGGTGGGAGCCAAAGATCGCCCACAGGTAAGCGCCGACCGCGTAGAAGGCCACATACCCCAGGTCGAGCAGGCCGGCGAAGCCCACCACGATGTTCAGCCCCAGGGCCATCGCGGCGAAGATCCCTACCTGGGTGGCCACCTCCAAGAGGAAGGTATTGCGCACCCCCAGAATGGGGAGCAGGATCAGCAAGACGCTCAGACCCAGGATCCCCTTCACCAGCCCGCTGAGCGGTGCGTAATAAATCAGGAGGAGCGAGCCGAGGAAGGCTGCAAAGCTTAGCGCAGATACGAAAGGATACCAGACCGCATCCCGTAATCCGGGCTGGTTCAGCCAATTCATTAGGAAAAGGGCAATCAGGATGTAAGCCAGCACGCCGATCAGATAAAGCAACCGCCCGTTCTGAATCCGTTCGACCCACGCTTTGGCCTTCACGCTGATCATCCGGCACCTCTCAGTTAACAAATCAGGCCTTCTGGCCGACCATCTCGCCCAACAAGCCGGTCGGGCGGAACATCAGGATCAGGATCAGGATAGCGAAGGCGAAAATATCTTTATACTCGGCGCCGAACGCACCGCCTGTGAACTGGGAGAGGTAAGCTCCGGCAAAGCCCTCCAGGATCCCCAGGACGATCCCGCCCAGCATCGCGCCGGTGATGTTGCCAATGCCACCCAGCACCGCCGCCGTGAAGGCCTTGATCCCAGGGATAAACCCTACATACGGATCGATACGGCCGACCCGGATTCCGAAAAGCACCCCGGTGGCTCCTCCCAGAGCCCCGCCGATCAGGAAGGTGAGCATGATGATGCGATCCACGTCCACCCCCATCAGGGCGGCCGTCGGCCGATCCTGAGCCACCGCCCGGATGGCCCGCCCCAGCCGGGTGGCGTTCACAATGAAGTTCAGGCCGGTCAGCATGGCCAAGGAGGCGATGATGATGAAAATCACCTTGGCCTGGATCTGCATCTGGACCGGTTGGCCAGCAAGGGTAAATGAGGCCAATGGGATCTGCTGATTCAGAACCGGGAAGGAAGGATAATTACGATAGAAGGCGTTGTTGAGCAGCCCCTCGATCGCCCGCACGGCATCTTGAAGGAAGAACGAGACGCCGATCGCTGAGATCAGAGGGACCAGCCGGGGCGCCCCCCGCAATGGTCGATAGGCGATACGTTCGATCGCCACCGCCAGCAGGCCGCTGCCGATCATCCCCGCGGCCACCGCCAGCAGGATCCCCGCCATGATCCACATCAGGGGTGCTGTGGAGGGGATCGCCAGGGCGAGCATGAGTTCCACGCCGATGAAGGCCCCGACCATAAAGATCTCGCTGTGGGCGAAATTGATGAACTGGAGCACCCCATAGACCATCGTGTAGCCCAAGGCGATCATGGCGTAAAGGAAACCGATCACCAAGCCGTCGATGGCCACTTGGGGAAGCGTGCGGATGACGAACTGGAGCAGGGTCATCCCGCCCGCGACGGGGCGATCGAAGAGAACAGCGAGGACCAGGACCACGGATCCGATTACGATCAGGCTGATCGTCACAAAGATAAACAGCTGGATCAGCGGAACCAGCAGCGCCTGATAAAGAAGGGACTCCGAGATCAACTTGCGCATTCCAGATCGCCCTGTTGTCAGGATGGACCTTTCTCATGCGATAGAGGTGGGGAGGAGCAATTCCTCCCCACCTCGCATCGGACCGCTCACTTGACCCCGCAGGCCGCCTTCAGCTCCGGTGTAAACGGCGGCGGCGGCAGCTCCAGGGTCTTGATCAGCTGGTTCTTGCCCCAGTCCTCCGGCTTCGAGGAGACCACCTTCAGCACGAAGTATTTCGCCTTCACCGGGTCGCCCCGCTCATCGAACGTGATCACACCGGTGATCCCCTGGAAGTCCTTGGTGGCCCGGACCTTCTCGGCCACGGCCTTACGGGTCGGCTTGTTGCCGCCGGCCTCCTTGATGGCTGCTTCGATGGCCTTCAGTACGATGGCCGTGGCGTCATAAGCCTGGGCCGAGAAGGGCTCTGGATCCTTCCCGAACTTGGCCTTGTAATCTTCGATGAACTTCTTGGCCCCCTCGTAGACTGTGGGCGGGGCGGCGACACTGGTGTAATACATCCCACCGCCCATCACGAGGGCATCGCCGGCGATCTTGGCCAGCTCCGAGGAGTCCATCCCGTCTGGGCCCAGGAAGATCGCGTTAATGCCCTTCTCCCGGGCCTGCTTGAAGAAGACCCCCGCCTGGTCATAGATGCCGCCGAAATAGATCACTTCGGGGTTCACCGCCTGGATCGCGGTGATCAAGGGATCGAAGTTGGCCTTCTCCTCCGTGCCCTCGAAGCCCAGCACCTTGCCGCCGAGCTCCTCAAAATGCTTGCGGAAGAACTCGGCCACGCCCTGGCCGTAGGTGGTCTTGTCGTGGATCACAAAGGCCGTCTTGACCTTCAGCTCGTTGAAGGCGAACTCGGCGCCCACCGCACCCTGCACGTCATCTCGCCCGCACACCCGGTTGACCACCAGGTAGCCGCGGTCGGTGATGCAGGGGTTGGTGTTGGCCGGGGAGACCATCACCAAATCGAAGTCCTTGTAGGTCTCCGAGGACGGGATCGCCACGCCGGAGTTCAGGTGACCAACCACCGCCAGGATATCCGGATCGTTGACGATTTGCTTAGCGTTCGCCACCCCCACATCCGGCTTGGCCTGATCGTCAAAGGGCACCAGCTCGACCTTGAAGCCCAAAGCCTCGATCGGCCCCGCCAGCTGCTCGATCGCCAACTGAGCGCCGTTCTTAATACCCTCGCCCAGGGCCGCTTGACCACCCGAAAGCGGGCTCTGGGTGGCGATCTTGATCGTGCCTTTCACGGCCGGCGCAGGTGTGGCCGCCGGAGCCGTCGTAGGGGTTGCGGCGGGAGCAACCGGCGCCGTCGTCGGTGCGGGAGTTGGAGTGGCCGGCGCGCAGGCAGCCACCACCAGGCTAAGCGTCATCAGGCCGACCAGTATCTTCGAGAACCTCATGGCCTCCTCCTTTTAGCAGAATGTGGGAAAGAGCTCTCAACGGGGAATCCGCGATCGCAGGAGGGATACAGCCCTCCACCGCTCTCACTTCAATCGGATGGAAATCCTGAGGATCGCGCCCGTAAGGCACCTCCTTTCCAAATAAATTTGTTTCCAATTTTAGAGGCTGGCAGGAGATCTGTCAAGCCATTTGACCCATCGCTACTATCCACTTCAGGATGCAAGAATGACCTTTTTGTCCACTTTCCGGCTTTATTGTTTGACAGTTCTTATGTGATTTCGCTTGCCCTGTTGCCAACAACAGAGGAGATCATCCCAACTTGTAGTGACGAGCTCTCGATTTGTGGAATTTCTGTGAGGGCGGGCTGCGTAAGCGGCCCGTCCCTCGCAGAAAATTCTATCTTCGCAACAAAGCAGATTTCGCTGTTATGTCTATATCGCCCAGAAGGGGATAAAAACCATCCGGTGGAATCTCTGCAGGGTGCGAGGCCCTTAGGTGGCCTGCATCTCACAGAAAACTTTGCTTCTCACTTACGCTAGGAGAGACAATGGGCAAGGGATGAGGTAAGGGCCAAATCACGGCGTAGGCGCTCCGTGGCGGGTTTCCTCGAGGGGTGCGGGCCGCCGAAGGCGGCCC
>NZ_JBHOQJ010000019.1:0-16750 GCF_042408365.1 Thermoflexus sp. | reverse complement strand
CCGCACTGGCGGACCAGGATGTTCCCGGCCCGCACAAATTGACCATCGAACCGCTTGACGCCACGGCGCTTGGATTCGCTATCGCGTCCGTTGCGGCTGGCGCCGCCACCCTTCTTATGGGCCATAGTTGCCTCCTGTTATGCGGATGCCGGGACGCCCGTTTCGATGGCCTCAATCCGCAGGACCGTGTAAGTCTGACGATGGCCCTGCTTGCGCCGATAGCGCTTGGCGCCCGGCCGATACTTGAAGACAATGATCTTCTCTCCCTTCACCTGACCCAGCACGGTGGCCCGCACCCGGGCCTCCGGCACAAAAGGCTGACCGATCCGAACTTCCGCCCCTTCCCCCACCATTAGGACGCGGTCGATCTCCAAGGAAGCGCCAGGTTGAAGGGGAAGCTTCTCGACCTGAATCTGATCGCCCGCTTGCACGCGGTATTGATGTCCGCCGATTTCGATTACTGCGAACACGATGAAACCTCCGCGATGCCCATTGGAGTCCAAGATGATAAAGAAAGGGCCGCCTCCAGCGGCCCTTCCAGCTGGCTGCGGGGGGAGGACTCGAACCTCCATACCCGGATCCAGAGTCCGGTGTGTTGCCCCTTACACCACCCCGCAGGGCCGCTCTTCATTTTACACAGGATGGGTCCCTTTGGTCAAGCCGAGGGAGGCTTTGAGCCTTTTGTTCCCTTCCGTCAGCCCTTTAGGCCGCGAGGAGAGACAATGGTTCTTCCGCTTCCTCATGGACCTCGAACGGCGTGATTCCTCATTTTACTTTTTCACAATCCACAGATAGAAAATTTTTGTTGGGGCAGCGGATCGGTAGTCACCCTGACCCACAGTGACGATTTTTGCTTGCAGCGTCTCTGCGAGATGCGGGCTGGCCTACCCGACCAAACAGGAGCCTTAGCCCGACTATTCAAGGCAGCCACGGCTTTTTCCATCACTTTACTTTCTTTTTGGGCAAAGACCCAGATGAGGAGAGCCGAGATGGCTCAAGGCAAGGGGTACAGCTGTAAAAGCCTGGCATCCCATAGGGGGAAGGCTCCCCTAACTCGGGTTGGGGCATGGCTGATCCCACTCGGGATATGGTTCCTATGGTTGCAGTGGGCGTGGCCGCCGTCAGGGTTCTTCCGGAGCGTGCCGGCGGGGGAGGACACGTTGGAAGCGATGTGGGCCCTCTCATGGTATCGACGCGCCTTGCTGGAGCTCCACACCTCGCCGTTGTTCCATCCCCTGGCCTTCGCCCCCCAGGGCTGGCATGTCGCGAAGCTCCATCACGGCCCATTCCTCATCGGCCTGATGCTTCCCTGGGCATGGCTGGGCGGTGATGCCTTCGCCTTCCACATACTGGCATGGCTAACGCTTTCGGTCGCCTTTGTGAGTGCTTTCCGCCTCGCCCGGCTCTTCGCTTCAGATCGCTGGCTGGCCACCGCGGCGGGGGTGGCTTACGCAGCGTTCAATGGCACCTTCGCCGCTATGCAGATCTACGGCGATTACCTGACTGTCGCATGGGGAACGGCCTGCCTCCCCCTAATGGGATTCGCGCTCGAGCGATCCCGACGAGGCCGCTGGGCTTCTCGTTGGTTGATCCGGTTGGGGATGATCTGGGGATTGGGGATCGCTGGGAACCCATATTTGATCCTCCTCGGCGGGGGGCTCGCGCTGGTTTACGCTTGGAAGGCATGGCGTCACGGACAACTTAAAAAGTTCTTGCTCGATGGAGTCGGAATCGCATTGCTGGTCAGTGGCCCGTGGCTCGCGCTCTTCCTTCACGCGTTCCTACGGGATCAGATGCTGGGTCAGACCCTTGGGACGGCCCTGGGCAACGGATATCCATGGGCCCACGCCCTGGCCTGGAACCCCTATCACCGCTGGTGGCGATGGCACTCCGCGCCTTCCAACCAGCCGGTCCTCACCATGGGGTTGATCCCAACGGGAACCAGCCTGGCCGGCCTCTGGTTGGCCGCACGGCTTCACCGTCGGTTGCGCGCTCAGCCCTTGCTCCGGGCCGCCACCTTGGGAGCGCTGCTGGCCACCGGGATCGCGGTGCGCTGGGAGGCGCCGGTTCGGATCCCCTGGCCGCCCGAGCTGGCGGCATTTTATCAGGCGATCTGGGCGATCGGTCACGCGCGCAAGCCAGCGCTCTTTGCGAGCCCCACGCTCCCAGTTGATTGGGAACACCTCGCCCTGACGCCGCTTCTCCTGCTGTGGGCCGCTGTGCCGCTCTGGGAAACCGTTGGAACCGTATGGCGCTTCATCGCCCTGACGGCGCTGGGGCTCACCATGGCCGGCGTGGAGGCTTGGTCGCGAATCGCCCCCTCATGGCTGCGGCGCGGGCTGGCTTTCCTCTGGCTCCTGGAGTCCCTCATGGCCCCGCCTCCCACGCTTCCATGGCCCTATGCGATCCATCCCGCATTCGAGTGGCTGCGGCGGAACCCCGAGCCGGGAGCTGTGATCGACGTGTTCGCGGATCATACGCCAGGGCTACACCTCTCGCGGGTGGCTGTGATGGCCACGGAATACCATCGGCGCCCTACCCTCTCCGGGTTCACCCCTTTTCACCCCCGCTGGATCGAGATGCTGCAGCGAGGACGGGGGTTGCTGTTCCGACATCGTCCCGACTGGCTGGGCCAGCATGGTTTCCGCTTCCTGATCGTCCATAACCCGCCTCCGGACTGGGCGAAGTGGGGCTGGCCGTTTCCCCTAGAGGCGTGTTTCGACCCGCCCACTATACCATCCCCCTGGGACTATCCGATCTGTATCTTTCGCATTCCGGATCGCGGAGCCCCGACGATCACCAACCTGTGGCTGCTGGACGGATGGTCCGGCCCGGAGGCCTGGGGGGTCTGGGCCGAAGGCACCAAGGCCCATGCGCTCTGGTTGACGGACCAGCCCGAAGCGCCGGCGGCCCTGGAGCTGCAGGCCTTCCCGCTATGCCGGCCAGGGGAGACCCAGCGGCTGGAAGTTTCCCTGAACGGACGTCGAATTGGCGTGGAGGCATTCACCAATTGTGAGGAACGCACTGCCCGTTGGAGGATCCCGGAGGGATGGGCGCGACGGGGGGTGAACGAGCTGAGCTTTCGCTTCGCCTACGCAGCTGCTCCCGCACAAGGAGACACACGCCAGCTATCGATGGGGTTCCGGAGGATCTGGATCCGGGTCGATGGACAATAGAGGATCTACACCATGCGCATCCACCCTCCGTTCGCTCCCACTGCGGACCTTGGGTAAGATTAAGGGGGATTGAATCCTAAGCGGTGATGGAGCAACAATGCCTCGCCTGAGCGCATCGATGGAAGATTACCTGCGGGCGATTTACATCTTGGCCGAACGGGAGGGAACGGTCACCACCACCCGGCTGGCGGAATACCTAAACGTGGCGCCGCCGTCGGTCACCGGGATGCTGAAAAAGCTCGCACGGCTTCGACTGGTCCACTACACGCCCTATCGGGGGGTGGCCCTCACCCGGGCCGGTCGCCGGATCGCCCTGGAGGTGATCCGCCACCACCGCCTGCTGGAGCTCTTTCTCATGGAGGCCTTGGGCTACGATTGGGATGAGGTCCACGCCGAGGCCGACCGGTTGGAGCACGCGATCAGCGAGGCCATGGAGGAGCGGATCGCCGCCCTGTTGGGCCATCCCGCTTACGACCCGCACGGGGATCCCATCCCCACGCGGGCCGGAGAGATCCCGTTCCCCTCCGCGCAGCGATTGAGCGAGGCCCCGCTGGGGATCGCCTGCGAAGTGCTCCGCGTGACGGACGAGGTCTCCACCCTGCGGCAGGCCGCGCGGGTCGGCTTGCGCCCAGGCGCCCATGTGGTGGTGGAGGAGCAGGTGCCCGGTGTGGGCCTGCGGATCCGGGTAGGGGATCAAGCGCACCACATCCGGCGCCGCCTGGCCGAGCAAGTCTTCGTGCGGGTGCCTTCCCCCGAACCCCCGTTGGGAACCACGGAGAATGCGGCGGCGGCTTCGGATCACCCCTGAGCTGGTGGAACGGGTGTGGATAGAGATCCTCGCGGCCCTGCCAGCGGATCTGCGACGGGCCGTGGACAACCTGGCGGTCCTTCTGGAGGAAGAGCCCACTCCGGAGCAGCGGGAGGCGTTGGGCCTTCCCCCCGGGGAGAACCCATATGGCATGTTCGAAGGGCCCACCCTGGCGGAACGGGGCCGCGGGGCGATCGCCTGGCCGTCACGGATCTTCCTCTTCCGACGCCCCCTAGAGGCGGACTTCGGCCATGACCCCTTCCGGCTGCGCGCGGAGATCCGCCGTACCCTGCTGCATGAACTGGGGCATTACTTCGGCCTGAGCGAGGAGGCCATCGAACGGTTGGGGTTGGAGTAAGAGCGCATGGCCGTGAGCCCCTAACCGGCGCCCCGCTTCCCGACCCGATCCACATAGGCTCGGGTGTAGATATTGATCCGCACGATATCCCCTTCGGCAATGAATTGGGGGACCAGCACTTCAAGCCCGTTCTCCAGGATGGCCGGCTTGTAGACGTGGCTTTCCCGTTCGCGCAGCGGCTGCGAGGTGTGGACCACGCGGAGATCAACGGTTTCAGGGAAAGCCACCGCCACCGGCTGCCCTTCGTGGAACTCCACGGGGATCCGCTGGTTCGGTTGGAGGAAGATCTCTAGATCGCCGATCATCGCCGCCGGGACAGGGACCTGATCATAGGTCTCAGGGTCCATGAAATAGAACATCTCGCCATCGTTATAGAGGTACTCCATCACCCGACGCTCCAGGGAGACCTCCTCCACGCGCTCCTCTGGCCGGAAGCGCCGATCCACCATCACGCCCGTGCGCAAGTTGCGCAATTTGGCGTGGACGACCCCCTTCTGCTGGGCGGTGCCGGAGTGATAGACCGCCTCGATCACACGGAACAGGGTTCCTTCGAGCGCGATCGTCATCCCAGGTCGGAGCTCGCTGGCCGCCGGCATGGCGATCCTCCCGAGATCGTTTGAGGCTGATGGCCGGTTCCCCCTAGAGCTTAGGGGCTGAACCGGAGACCCTGAGCGCTCGAAGCAGCCGCTCAGCCCTTGTCGCCGGATCAATGGTATTTTATTGGGCTTCATGTTATGAAGGCAATCGAATCCGTTGGAGCATCGGGCAAGCGATGGGCCTCATGGTAGGGCTGGAATTAGATAAAAAATCCCAACGCCATCGGATGCGCGCGGGCGGCCGGAGCGCTGCCCCTCGGGTTCATGCCTCTAGGCGGTAACCGAATCCCGGCTCTGTGAACAGGTGACGATGATCGTCCGTCTCCCCCAGTTTGCGCCGCAGGCGCCCGATGTAAACCCGGAGATATTCCACCTCGTCCTGGTATTCCGGCCCCCAGATCCGCTGCAGCAAGAACAAGTGGGAGAGGGTTCGACCCGCATGACGAGCCAGCAGGTAAAGCAGGTCGAACTCCTTCCCGGTCAGGCGAAGCGCTTCCCCACGATGCCAGGCGCGTCGCTGATCCGCATCCAGCTCAAGGTCCCCAACCCGCAGGAGCCCGGCCCCGCCGGCCCCTTCGCTCCAGCGCACCCGACGCAGGACGGCCCGCACGCGAGCCAGCAGCTCCCCCACTCCGAACGGTTTGGTTAAATAATCATCCGCCCCGAGATCCAGGGCGGTGATTTTGTCTGCCTCCTGATCCAGGGCGGTGAGCACCAGGATCGGCACCAGGGAGGCCTGCCGGATCCGACGGAGCACCTCCAGCCCGCTTAACCCCGGCATCAGAATGTCCAGGATGATCAGGTCCGGCGTGCTCTGCTCAAACAAACGTAGTGCCTCCCATCCGTCCTGTGCGGTCAGGACTTCGTATCCGCGCGCGGCCAGGTTCCGACTGATGAAGCGCCGCAAGGGCTCCTCATCGTCCACAACCAGGATCCGTTCGGCCATAGTCCCCTTTCCTGGAAAGTTTCAGAGCCCCGCCCATGGCTTTTCGCGAGGAAATCCACGGCATCGCTCTCCGCTTAACTCTGTAGTTCCTGCCTCCATATCGGAAGGGTGAAAACAAAGGTGGTGCCCGGGCCGTCCTCCGCCAACCAGATCCGCCCCCCGTGGGCCTCCACGAAGCCCTTGCAGATCGCCAGCCCCAGGCCGGCGCCGGAGGAGCGAACCTGACCGGGGATGCGATAGAAGCGGTCGAAGATCCGCTCCCGGTGCCACGGTGGGATCCCGGGCCCTTCATCGTGCACGCGGACAACGACCATCCCATCGGCAACCGACGCCGAGATCGTGATCGGGGTCCCCGGCGGCGTGTAACGGATGGCGTTGTCCAGCAGGTTGCGGAAAACCACCTCGACGCGCGCCGCATCCACGTCTACCGGAGGCAGGTCGGCGGGCAGCTGGAGGAGGATGGGATGGGTTTGCGCGCGGAGGGCCCGGCGGGCCCGGGCAACGATGGCATCCAGCGGGCACGGTTGTCGGTTCAGCACCAGCGCTCCCGCTTCCAGACGGGAGAGATCCAGCAGGTTGTTCACCAGGTGAGTCAGCCGCTCCGTTTCTTCCAGGATGATCCCCAGGAATTCGCGACGCGCCTGAGGATCCCACTCCACATCCTCTGCCAACAGCGTGGTGGTGTAGCCTTTAATGGCCGCCAGCGGCGTGCGCAGCTCATGAGAGACCGCGGAAAGCAGGGTGGATTTGGCGCGATCCAGCTCCCGCTCCGCCGTGATGTCCCGGAAGACCAGGATCCGCCCGATCAACCCCATGTCCTCCCCACGGATCAGCAGAGCCTGGATCCGGAGATCCCGGCTCAACTCCCCTTCGCGCCAACCGACCTCGATGATGCCTTCCTCCACTCCCTCCAGCAACCGGAGGGCCTCCTCCGGCGCGGAAAGTCGAGGGAGGAGGGACGCATAGACCGCGCGGGCCGTACAGCCCGAAGCGCAGGGCTCCTGCAGTCCGCACCACCAGGCCGCCCGTCGGTTCATATAGAGGATCTCCCCCTCCCGGCTCTCCAGGATCAATCCATCGTGAAGGTGTTCGATCAGCGCTTCCAGGCGCCGAGTCTGCTGCTGCAGGAGCTGATCGCTGCGGGCGTAAAGGACCGCATGTTCCAAAGCGAAGGCGGCCAGGTTCGCGAAGTTCCAGACCAAGGAGATCTCGTCCTCTGTGAACTGATGCGGATCCGGGCGGTAGATCACCAAGGCGGCAGGGGGCGCGTGGCGGGCCAGCAACGGGACAGCGAGGAGCGAACGAAAGCCTTCCCGCCGCGCCCGCTCCCGCAGCTCCGGATAGCCCTCCAGCTCGACATCCGCGATCTGAACAGGGACGCCTGTCCGGATCGATTGCATTGTGGGAGAGCGAGGATCGTCCGGGTGGAAAGAGAGCCCTCGGGCGTAACCCGGGCTCAACCCGCGGACGGCGCGGATGTGATAGCGACCGGTTCGCTCATCCCGTGTGAAAAGCGCGCATGTGCGAACCTGCAGAAGCCGCTGCACCTGTTCCAGGATGGTGGCAATGACCTCTTCGGTTTCCAGCGAGGCCAGGACGGTGCGCCCGGTGTCCAGGAGGGTGCGGAGCTCATCCAAGCGCTGCCGGATCGCCCCTTGCATCCGGAGCAAAGAGCGACTGAGATGCCCGATCTGATCCCGCCGATCCGTCAAGGGGAGGATAGTTGAAATGTCCGCGGATAGCGGCCGATCTCCCATCTCCTGGCTGAAACGGGTGATAGCCTGCAGCGGGCGCAGGGCTTGCTGGGTCAGGATCTGCCAGAAGACAAAGCCGCTGGCCACCACCAGCCCCAGAAGCAATAGCATCCCCCGCTGGAACGTGCGGAGCGTCGCCAGTGCCTCATCCGCTGGGCGGCGCACCAGGATGCGCCATCCGGTTCGAGGCAGGGGCAGGGAAGTCGTCAACCATGTCCCTCCATCCGGGCCACGGCTCAGACTGGGGGGGATCGTCTCCCCTGGGCCCAGGCGGAAGGTCGGATCCAATAGGACCAGAGGGGCGGAGGCGGCGATCATTTGCCCGGTGGCGTCGTAAAGGCGGAGGTCGAGATCCTCCCCCGCCACGGTCCGCAGGGCCGCGCTGAGGCGTTCCAGCGAGAGATTGAGACCCACCACCCCATTAAATGCCCCGTTTTCATCCCTCAAGGGCATCACCACCGCGACCACCGGCTTCCCAGTAGCGGGGGATATCCATCCTTTCGAGATCACAGGGCCATCCGCGCGCATGGCGTCCTGAAAGTAATTCCAGAAGCTGAAATCCCATCCGACAGTGCTTCCGGGACCTTCCGGGTAGTGGTAACGCATGATCCCCCGGCGATCCAGCAGGTAGATCAGGAGGGCATCCGGGCGAGCGGAGAAGGCGGAGGAGAAGATCGAGGGGAGCGCTTGCAGATCGTGCCGGCGCACGGGATCCATTCGGGCCAGGGCCTCCACCGCCTGCATCGCATCCCGGAGCCAGGTCTCGGTTTCCAACCCGATCGCCTGAGCCAGGGCCCGGTTCGAGGACTCCACATCCCGAAGCAGCCGATCGGTGGCCCACAGATTGAAAAGGAAACCCAAGGCCATCATCCATCCGATCAGCAACCCATAAGCGATCAACAAGGTGGTTGTTAGATCCCGGGATCCTGGGAACTTCATGAATTCCCTCCTGTTCTCCAGAGCCCGAAGGGAGGGCAAGGCCTATCCCAGATCGCGTTTATGAAATTTTTATGGCTGACGAACACTTGTTTGTAAAAATTTTATCGCAGCGGCCTATGCTGAGGATAGCCGCACAGCCTATCCTGTGGATGCGGGAGGTCAAAATGGGGCGCTGGATAAAGCGTAGTGGGATCCTGATCATCCTTGCCTTGCTGGCCGCATGTGCGGCGCCCGCAACGCCAACCCCGACGGCGCCGCCCGCAGCATCTCCTCAGCCTCAACCCAGCCCCACCCTTGCGGCCTCGCCCACGCCGGCAGTGAAGACCATCGTCTTGGGCTTCACAGCCTCTCAGACAGGCAAGTTGACCAAAGAGTCCAAGGAGCAAGTTCAGGGCCTGCAATTGTGGCTGGAAGCCTTGAAGCAGGCAGGCGGCATCCGGCTACCGGATGGCACAGTGATCCAGGTGGAGCTCAAGTTCTACGATGATGAAAGCACCAAAGAGCGGGTCCAGCAACTTTACGTCAAGCTGATCAATGAAGACAAGGCGGACTTCCTCATCAGCCCCTACAGCAGCGGCCTGGCCGATGCGGCGGCGGTGATCGCGGAGCAATACGGCAAGATCATGATCACCACGGGCGCGGCCTCCGACAGCACTTACGAAAAGGGCTACCAGCACATCTTTCAGATCTACACCCCAGCCAGCCGCTATCTAACCGGCGCCATCGACTTCCTCAAGAAGAAGGACCCCAACGCCAAGCGCATCGCCATTGTTTACGAGAACGAGAAGTTCTCCACCGATGTGGTGAACGCGGCCAAGCCGTACGCGGAGGGCCAGGGCTTTGAGGTGGTGCTCTTCGAGGGTTACGAGACGGGCACCACTGATTTCGGACCCTTCATCAACAAGATCATGGCGGCCAATCCGGATGCCATCATCGGCGGCGGCCACTTCCAGGACGGATCGACGCTGGCCAAGCAGCTGTTCGAAAAGAAGGTTCCCGTGAAGATGATCGCACTGCTGGTGGCCCCAGCGGTGCCGGAGTTCGCCCAGCTCGGCGAGGCAGCGGTGGGCGTGATCGGCCCCAGCCAGTGGGAGCCCGGCGCCAAATACTCCCCGGATTCCGCGAAGGCAGCGGGGTTGCCGTGGTACGGCCCCACGGTGGAGGAATTCGTGAACGCTTATAAGGCCAAATATGGCTACGAGCCCGGCTACCACGCCGCCGGAGGCTATGCCGCCGGCCTGGTCCTGCAAAAGGCGATCGAGGATGCCGGATCCATTGAAACCGGGAAGGTGAAGGCGGCCCTGGAGAACATGGACATCCTGACCTTCTATGGCCGCATCAAGTTCGATACGGGGAAGGCGCACGGCAAGCAAATCGGCCATGAGATGGTCTATCTCCAATGGCAGAAAGATGCCTCGGGGAACCTGATCCGCCCGATCATCTGGCCGGAGGCGGCCCAAGCGGCTGAACCGATCTATCCGTTGAGCCGCTGAGGAAAGATCCCCCCTCCGGAGGGCTCGGGGCGGTCGCCGGAAGGAGCCGCCCCGAGCCTTCCCCTCCGGGCCTGGTCCATCGTTGCGGCTAAAGGGGCTCTGGACGCACCGGTTTTCCTTTATAGACGGTTCCCTGGTTTACCCGATTAAGGATGGAGCCATCGGCCTCCTCACCTCGAGGGCCTTGCAGCAATTCATGTGGCGAAGCATTTGATGGCGTGCCATGCATATGGATCCTCCCCATCCCGGTCGCTCAGGGAGGTGAAGCGGTGTCTTCTGCGGTGTTGATGGCATCGTTGATCGACGGCCTCCTGCTCGGTTCCGTTTACGGCCTGGCGGCCATGGGGCTCACCCTGATCTGGGGGGTGATGCGGGTGATCAATTTGGCCCACGGGCCGGTCATCGCCTTGGGGATGTTTGGCACCTATCTTCTCTTCACCCATGTGGGGATCAACCCTTATCTGGGGCTTATACCAGTCGCCGCGCTGGGGCTGCTCTTCGGCATCCTCATCTATGCGATCGCCGTCCATCGGGTGCTAACCGCCCCGCATCTCTCAACCCTGCTGGCCACGTTTTCCATCAACATGATGATCATCGGGATCGGCACAGCCGCTTTCACCACCACCCCCCGCAACATCGACCTCTCCATGGGCCGCATCATCCTTGGGCCGATCGTTCTGTTAGGGACCCGTCTGGTGGCCACGCTGGCGGCCGTTGTGATCGCCGCCGCGCTCTATCTCTTCCTGTATCGAACCACTCTCGGGAAGATGGTGCGCGCCGTGGCCAGCAATCGGGCCGCCGCGGAGCTTATGGGGATCCCCTCCACGCGGATACTGGCTTTGAGCTTCGGCCTGGGAACGATGCTCGCGGCGGTCGCCGGCGGGCTGATCGCCACGTTCTTCCCGTTCACCATTCTTTCGGGTGGAGTCTACGAGCTGAAGAGTTTCGTGATTTGCGTGCTCGGCGGGCTGGGGAACCCCACGGGGGCGCTGATCGGGGGGCTGATCCTGGGGGTCCTGGAGGGCCTGATCCCAGCCTTCGTGCCGGTCAGCTGGGTGCCGGTGATCGAGTTCCTGTTGTTCGTGATGCTGCTCCTGCTGCGCCCCCAGGGACTGCTGGGGGAACGCTGAGAATTTCCTCTTGGGTGGAAAGCAATGGGGATGTGGCGCACAGGCTCTTGGTGGCTCACGATGGGCGTGCTCCTCGGGCTCGGCTTGTGGCCGGTCGCGACAGGCTCGGCCACGTTACGTGAGGACATGTTCCTGATCCTTATGCTGGTCACCCTCGCTTCCAGCCTGAACATCCTGTTGGGTTACACCGGATACGTCAATTTCGGTCATATCGTCTTCTTCGGGTTAGGGGGATATATCGGCTTCTATCTGATGCATCGCCACGGATGGTCCCTCTGGCCGGCGACTCTCGCGGCGGGGCTGAGCACGGCGGCCCTGGCCCTGGCGTTGGGGGCAATTATCCTGCGGCTGCGCGGAGCCTATTTTGCGCTGGCGACGATCGGGATCAACGAGGCGGTGCGCGCCTTCGTGGCCAACTTCGCCCCCTTCGGCGGCCCCACCGGGATGTCCCTTAACTTCGCTGTGTATAACGCCTACGGAGGAGCCGCCCAAGCCCTCTGGATCGCCTACGGGACCCTTTTGGCCCTCGCCCTGCTGACGGTAGGGGTCAGCTTCGCCGTGAAGCATTCGAAATTCGGATTGGGATTGATGGCGATCCGGGAAGACGAAGACGCAGCGCTGGTCCTCGGCGTGCGCGGCCCTCAGGCCAAGACCCTGGCGTATGCCCTTTCCGCGCTGTTCCCGGGCATGGTGGGGGTGCTCTTCTTCTTCAAGAACGGGAACATCGAACCGGGGGATGCCTTCCGGCTTCACCTGTCCATTGAGACCTTAGTAATGGTCATGCTGGGGGGCCAGGGGACGGTGTGGGGGCCGATCCTGGGGGCGGCGCTTTACGAGCGCCTGCGGGGCTATCTGTTGACTAGCCCGTTGTTTAAGAGCTTACATCTCGCCTTCGCTGGCATGCTCTTGCTCCTGATCATCCTCTTCATCCCCGCCGGAGTGATCGGCTGGCTGCGGGCACGATTTCCTATCATCCGGAGGATGATCGTATGAACCTCCTGGAGGTCCACAAGGTTTCCAAGCGCTTTGGGGGCTTACAAGCCTTAAACCGGGTCTCCCTCCACGTGGCGGAAAAAGAGATCGTGGGGTTGATCGGCCCGAACGGGGCGGGCAAGACCACCTTGTTCAATGTGATCAACGGCGTATATCGCCCGGAGGAGGGACGGGTGATCTTCCGGGGCCGGGATATCACCGGGCGGATGCCCTATGAGATCGCCCGCCTGGGGATCGCCCGAGCCCACCAAATCGTGCGCCCATTGAACGAGCTGACCGTGCTGGAGAACGTGATGGTGGGGGCATGCTTCGGCCGGGAGAATCGATCCCTTCGAGGGGCTCGGGAGATCGCCCTTGCCGTTCTGGAGCAGGTAGGGCTGGCCAGCAAGCGGGATATGGTGGCTGGGCAATTGAACGTCGCGGAGAAAAAACGACTGGAGATGGCCCGCGCCCTGGCCGCCCGTCCCTACCTGCTGCTCTTGGACGAGGTACTGGCCGGCCTGAACCCGACGGAGGTCGCCGCGATGCTGGAGGTGATCCGGGCCATTCGGGAAAGCGGGATCACCGTCCTCATGATTGAGCACCTGATGCATGCGATCATGAACATCTCCGATCGCATCATCGTGCTGGATTACGGCGAGGTGATCGCGGAGGGCACGCCTCAGGAGATCGCCCGCCACCCCAAGGTGATCGAAGCGTATCTGGGCGACCCCCGTCTCTCCTACAGCCTGCTGGAGGCGAACGGAGGTTAAGCATGGCCATCCTCGAAGTCCGCAATCTGTCCTCCGGTTACGGAGAGGTGCGGATCCTGTGGGATCTCTCGTTCCGGCTGGAAGCGGGGCGCTTGACTACGATGATCGGCGCCAACGGCTCCGGGAAGACGACCACACTGCGCGCCGTGATGGGGCTGATCCGGCCCTGGCAGGGAGCGATCTTCTTCGATGGGCGGGATATCACGCTGCTCCCCCCGCATCGCAAAGCGGCGATGGGGTTGATCATGGTCCCTGAAGGGCGCCAGCTGTTTGCGGATATGACGGTCATGGAGAACCTGGAAATGGGGGCGGTGACCGGGCGGGCGCGCCCCCGGTTCCGCCAGAACCTGGAGCGGGTTTTTGAGCTTTTCCCCCGGCTGAAAGAGCGGCGAGATCAGAAAGCCGGCACCCTCAGCGGTGGAGAGCAGCAGATGCTCGCCATCGCCCGGGCCCTGATGGCGGAGCCCACCATCCTCTTCCTGGACGAGCCCTCGCTGGGCCTCTCCCCGCTGCTGGTGCAGAACCTCTTTGAAGTGATCCGTCACCTAAAGACAGAGGGGTTGACGATGTTGCTGGTGGAGCAAAACGTGCATCTCGCCTTGGCCATCAGCGATTACGCCTATGTGCTCAGCGGCGGGCGGATCGAGCTGGAAGGGAACGCTCGAGAGATCGCCCGCGACGATCGAGTTCGAAAGGCCTACCTGGGGCTGTGAGGCCGCCGGTGGAGAAAACAGGATACGAGCCGGGCGCTAAAAGCGCCCGGCTCGTATTTTTTACACCCCGGAGGTCCGAAGCGGCCCACTTCCCCGCCGGATTCACGCTGCCCTGCCGCAGCGATTTGACCAACGAGCCCAATCCGGATATCCTTAATACGGGTATAGGGTATTATTGGATGAAGATCGCGAGAACGCATCCCGAGGCCTGGAGGGGGAGAGATGCCGCTCTACGAGTATCGATGCCGTGCCTGCGGGACCGAGTTCGAGCAGCTGGTTCGGTGGAATACCCCAACGGAGGAGATCGAGTGTCCGCGCTGCGGCCGACGGGAGGCGGAGAAACGCCTTTCCCGCTTCGCCACCTGGGCCGCGGGCGCGGGAGCTGGGGGGCGGCGGGACGCCGCGTGTGGGCCGGTTACTTGACGGATTCGCTGAAACCGGAGGCCGGTGGCCTCCACGACGGATCCCTTCGTTTGTGACACCGAGGCAACAGGGGGTGGGAATGATTCGGATTTCGCCCGACGCGGAGCAACGGTTGATCCGACGCCTGCGACGCCTACAGGGCCAGGCGCGGGGGGTGGAGCGGATGATCCAGGAAGGGCGGGAGTGTCGGGAAATCCTGGAGCAGCTGGCGGCCTTACGGGCTGCTGCCCATCAGGCTTTTCTCTTTGCGGCGCGCGCCTACATCCGGGCCTGCGCGCAGGAGGACCCGGCTCGCTCCGCGGAAGCCGTTCAAACGCTCCTGACCGCGCTTCGGCAGTTTCCTTAAATTGGGCGGCTGCCCATCCAACGTCTTCCCCTTAGAGGGGGGTGGGGAGATCGAAGCGATGGGTCATTACTGGTGGCAGACAGGGAGCTCATCGCGTGGATCCGGCCGAAGGAGGAAGCCCGCTTCTCCTACCCCGGAGAGTGCCCTGACGTTCCAGCTGCGTACACCGGAAGAAGCCGAGGGCGCTGTGGAGAGCTACCGGGCTGGGGATCTCTGCCCGAACTGTGGCTTCACCCACCTGGAGTACGATGGTTATTTCAACGTGTATTGCCCCATCTGTGGGTTCCGCACCGGAGCCCGAGGAGCGTGCACCTGATAAGCCAAACATCACGAGGGCGGCGCCCTCGCTCCTGAGGATCATAAAAATTAATCTCCACATTCCGTGCGGAGGATACACCGTGGGAAGCAGGGGCCCCACTCCCTTTCTCCTCCCTCCCCACGGCCCTTCGGGCCGTGGGGAGGGAGGAGAAAGGGGGGACCAAAACGAAACTGGAAGAAACAGCAGGCTCGCCTTTCCAATCTCTTAAAAGCGAAGGAGGAATCCAATGAGCATGGAACTCCGTCTTCAATTGCTGGACCCTCAAGGGATGAAGATGGAGGCTGTTACCCCAAGTGGCCACACCGTGGTGATGGACGCTGCACCGGATGTGGGGGGAACCAACCAAGGACCGCGGCCGATGGAGCTCGTGCTGGCCGCCCTGGCCGGGTGCACGGCCATGGATGTGCTCTCCATCCTGCGGAAGAAGCGCCAGCCACTGGAGGGGTTCGCGATGGAGATCCGCGGCGAGCGGGCCCCTGAGCACCCGAAAGTCTACACGGACATCGACCTCCTTTACATCGTGAAAGGGAACGTGGATCCGCAGGCAGTGGTCCGGGCGATTGAGCTATCAGCCACCAAGTACTGCTCCGTCGGCGCGATGCTCCGCAAAACGGCCCGGATCCGATATCGCTATCGAATCGAGCCCACCGCTGCCGGGGCCGAGCCCATCGAAGGCGAATACGTGATGGAAGAGACCCTGGCCTCCGCATAAGAAGGGATAGGTCGCTTTCGTCCTTCCCACAGCCTCTTCCCGCCTCACAAAGCAGCGTGGAGGGGCTCACCCGAGGCCTGGGTCAGAGGATCCGTTCAGGGAAAAACCTTCCGCGGGGTGCGGGCTGCCTTCAGCAGCGCGCACCCCGCATCATCGAACGGCATTCATTCGAGCGATTACACGAAGAAGAAGGCGATCCCCAACATGCCCCAGACGGCCAGGAGTTGGGTGCCCTCGAGCCAGTTGGTTTCCCCATCCAAGGCGATGAAGGCCGCGATCGCCCCGGCCATCATCATCGCCACCAATTCCAAAGGATGAAAGACCAGATCCATAGGCTGCCCAAGGGCCAGGCTCGCAAAAACCAATATCGGCGCCACCAGCAGGGCGATCTGCAAGCTGGAGCCTACCGCGATCTCCAAAGAGAGGTCCATCTGGTTCTCAGCTGCCATCTGCACAGCGACGAGGTGCTCCGCCACGTTGCCCACCAGCGGGATCAGGATGATTCCCACGAAGAACTCCGTGAGGCCTAGGGCGTGGAGGGCTGGCTCCAGGGCATGCACCAGCAGCTCGCTCATCCCAACGACGCCGATGGTGGCTGCAACGAGGACCCCCAGGGCTTGGTAGAGGGACCATCGGGTATGCGTGGGGGTATGGACAGCGAAGGGTTCATGGGCTCGAAGGGCATATAGCACACTCAGGCCATAGAGGGCCAGCATCAACCCGGCGACCCCCAGGCTCATCGTCTCCACCGCTTCCGGATGGTGTACCGCGATCGTATGGCTGAAGAGCGAGGGAATCCCCATGGCGATAAGGGAGAGGATCGTCATCGTAGCCATCACCGCAGCGCGTTGACGGGAGAACCGCTGGATCCCATGACGCCACCCCCCAACAAGCAGGCTGAGGCCCAGAACCAGGAGGAGGTTTCCCAGAATAGACCCGGTGATGGATGCCTTCACCAGATCCAGCAGCCCGGCGCGGATGCCCGCCAAGGCGATAATCAACTCGGCCGCGTTGCCCAAGGTGGCATTGAGCAACCCACCGACCAAAGGACCAGTCCGGGAGGCCAACTCCTCCGTGGCCTCCCCGATCAAGGCTGCCAAGGGGATCAAGGCCAGGGCACTAAGGGCCAGCACCACCACCGGCCCCGCGCCCAAGGCAGCGGCCAGCATCGCAAGCGGGACAGCCAGGAGCAACACTCTGGACCAGGTCATCCGCAGCGATCCTCCTTAGGAGCTATGCGCTTGGTTTTGGGGGCTTTGGGGGCGGGGCCGTGCGTCAAAGACGCGCGGCCC